>JAICJV010000044.1 GCA_025928265.1 Thermoleophilaceae bacterium | reverse complement strand
CGTGGCCCTCGCCCAGCACGATGAACGCCTTCACGATGTCGCCGCGCTTCGGGTCGGGTGACGCTACGGCGGCCGCCTCCAGCACCGCCGGGTGCTCGACGCACGCCGACTCGACCTCGAACGGGCCGATGCGGTAGCCGGCCGAGATGATCACGTCGTCGGCGCGACCGGCGTACCAGAAGTAGCCGTCCTCGTCGCGCTGTGCGGCGTCCTTCGTGTGGAACCACTCGCCGCCGAAGACCTCCTCGGTGTCCTGCGGGCGGTTCCAGTAGCCGATCGGATAGTGCGGGTTCGAGCGGGCGCGCAGGCAGATCTCGCCGCGCTCGCCGTCGGGCAGCGGGCTCTCGTCCTCGTCGAGGATGGCCACGTCCCAGCCCGGCATCGGGAGACCCATCGAGCCCTCGCGGACCTCGACGGTCGGATAGTTGCCACACAGCGGATAGCTCTCGGTCAGCCCGTAGTAGTCGAGCACGGTGATGCCGAACTGCTCGCGGAACCAGCGGATGACCTCGGGGTTGAGCGGCTCGCCGGCCGAGCAGGTGATCCGCAGCTTGAGCGGGTACTTCTTCCCGGCGTCGCTCACGGCCGTCATCGAGCGCAGCGCCGTCGGCGTCGTGAACATGTTCGACACCTCATGCTTGTGCAGCTGGCGCAGCTGCTCCTCGGGGTCGAAGCCGCCCTTGCGCGCGTACACGAACTGCACCGCGCCGTAGCGCCACGGTCCGAGCAGCGGGCAGATGCCGGCCGCCCACGCCCACTCGCCGGAGCCGTGGAACATCTCGCCGTCCTGCACGTCATGGCAGTACTCGAACTCCTCGTGCGCGAGCAGGTAGCGGTGCGCGTGGAGGATGCCCTTCGCGGTGCCGGTGGTGCCCGAGGAGTAGTAGAGCTGCGCCGGGTCGTCGGCAGCCGTGTCGACCATCTCGTAGCTCGCGGACGCCTTGTCCATCTCGGCCGCGAAGTCGATGTCGCCCGACGCGCGCTCGCCCTCGCCCGAGTCCATGACGATCACCTTCTCCGCCAGGCCGTCGGGGATGCGGTCGCGGTTGTTCGTGTCGGTGACGAGCACCTTGGCGCCGGAGTCCTTCAGCCGGTGCTCGATACCGGCGTCGCCGTACAGCACCGACATCGACAGGAGGATCGCGCCGCGCTTGTAGGTGCCGAGGAAGACCGCCGCCGTCTCCGGGAGTGACGGCAGCAGCGTGGCCACGCGGTCACCGCGCTCTACGCCGTTCGCCTCGAGCACGTTCGCGAACTTGTTCGAGAGGTCCTGGAGCTCGCCGAAGCTCACGCGCCGCTCGGTGCCGCGCCAGTCCTCCCACACCATCGCGAGGCGGTCGCGCTCGTGCTTGTCGCACACGTCGAGCGCGATGTTGTAGCGCTCGGGCACCTCCCAGCGATGCTGCTCGCGCATCTCGTCGTAGCTGCCGAGTCCGTACTTGCGAAAGCCCATCGGTCTCCTCCCGTGGCCGCCCGCCGCGGAGATTACCGAGGGCGTCCGCCTGGCCCCGTAATTTCCAATGCATGGACCTAGTCGCCGCCGACCGCAAGCACCTCTGGCACCCGTTCACCCAGCAGCAGGGCTGGGTCGAGGAGGCGCCCATCGTCATCGAACAGGCTGATCGCTGCGAGCTCGTCGACATCGAGGGACGGCGCTACATCGACGGGGTGTCGTCGTTGTGGTGCAACGTCCACGGGCACCGGCATCCGGCCATCGACCTGGCGGTGAAGGACCAGCTCGACCGCGTCGCCCACTCGACGATGCTCGGGCTCTCGCACCGGCCCGCCATCGAGCTGGCCGAGAAGCTCGTGGAGATCGCGCCGCCGGGGCTCACGCGGGTCTTCTACTCCGACAGTGGATCGACAGCCGCGGAGATCGCGCTGAAGATGGCGTTCCAGTACTGGCACCAGCAGGGCGAGCGGCGCACGCGCTTCATCTCGCTGCGCGACGCCTACCACGGCGACACGATCGGCTCCGTCTCGGTCGGCGGCATCGACCTGTTCCACTCGACCTACCAGCCGCTGCTGTTCGACGTGCTCCACGCCGAGCCCGGCGATGTCGCGGACATGGAGCGGCTGCTGTCCGAGCACGCGGGTGAGGTCGCTGCGGTGATCGTCGAGCCGCTGGTGCAGGGCGCGGCGGGGATGATCGTGCACCCCGAGGGCTACCTCCGGCGCGTGCGCGAGCTGTGCGACCGGTTCGGCGTGCTGCTCGTCTGCGACGAGGTGGCCACCGGCTTCGGGCGCACAGGCCGCATGTTCGCCTGCCAGCACGAGGACGTCGCGCCCGACCTGATGTGCGTGGCGAAGGGCATCACGGGCGGCTACATGCCGCTCGCCGCGACCCTGACGACAGAGCGGATCTACGAGGGCTTCCTGGGGCGCCACGAGGAGTTCAGGACGTTCTTCCACGGCCACACGTACACGGGCAACCCGCTCGCGTGCGCGGCGGGCCTCGCGACCCTGCGCCTGTTCGAGCAGGAGCGCACGCTCGAGGTGCTCCAGGACAAGATCGCGCTACTCGGCGACCTGCTCGCGCCGGTCGCCCGGATGCACGGCGTGCTCGAGGTGCGCCGCCGCGGCTTCATGGTGGGGATCGAGCTGGAGGGGTTCCCCGTCGAGGCGCGCGCGGGGCACCAGGTCACGCTGGCGGCCCGCCGCCGCGGCGCCATCGTGCGCCCGCTCGGCGACGTGATCGTCCTGATGCCGCCGCTCGCCATCACCAAGGACGAGCTGCGCCGCCTCGTGGCCATCACGCAGGAGTCGATCGCCGAGGTGGTCGCGGCGCGCGACCAGCAGGTACCGCTCGCGGCCTAGTGCCGTGAATCGCTATTTTCGCGCGCACCTAGCCGAGACCGTGGGCCGCGACCAGGCGCTCGAGCTTGTCGAACGACTCGCCCCAGCCGTGCCGGTGTAGGTCGCGCCGCTCCTCAGTCTTGAACGGCCCCTGCGTCATGAGGATCTCGGTGGCGTCGCCGAAGTCGAGGAACGACAGGTCTGCGACCGATTCGACGTCGTCGGGATCTGGTGGGTCCCAGCGGAACGTGAACACGAGCTGCCGCGCCGGCTCGACCTCCACGAACGTGCCGTTCAGGTAGAACGGATCGCCCGCCGGGGGGCGCATCTCGATGCGGTAGTGGCCGCCGGCGCGCGGTGCGAAATCGACACTCCCGACGTTGAACCCGCGCGGCCCCCACCAGCGCGCCAGCAACGCCGGCTCCGCGAAGAACCGGTACACCCGCAGCGGCTCGCGGGGAAAGACCCGCTTGAGAGCGAGCCGCAGATCCACCGTCGGCACCGACACTCAGCCGATCCTAACCTCGTTCATCGCCACGAGGCTGCCGGCACAGGATCTGGACCGGGCTCGGCGCTTCTACGCCGAGAAGCTCGGCCTCGACCCCGTCGACGAGCGGCCGGGCGGGCTGCTCTACCGCTGCGCGTCCGGCGAGTTTGCGGCTGGGCCCCTCGGGCGGGTGGCGCGCGGAGCGACGCCTCCCGAGCGATTCCGCAGGCGAAGCCGACGGAGAGAAGGAGCGGTGTAGCGCCGCGATTGCGCGGCGGCGAAGGCGAGGACCAGCGGAGGGAGGGGTCGCGCAGCGTGACAGGCCCCGCCCGCCACCAGCGTTAGTCGAGCGGAGTGAAGTCCTTCTTGCGTGCGCCACACACAGGACAGACCCAGTCAGACGGGATCTCCTCGAACGGCGTTCCCGGAGGCACGCCGCCGTCAGGATCACCCTCGGACGGGTCGTAGATGAACCCGCACGACTCGCAGATCCACTGTTGCTGTGTGAGGACGTCGCTCACGTAGACAAGGTTAGCGGCCACCCGGCGCTAGGTTTGCCTGGTTGGAAGTAGAACGCCCCCACCCCAGCGAGGAGCTCAACGAGGGCCCTGAGACTCCCGCGCGCCTGGCGGCTTCGGTGATCGTGTTACGCGATTCGGACGCCGGGCCGGAAGTGCTGCTCGTCCGGCGCAACCCGCAGCAGCGCTTCATGGGCGGCGCCTGGGTCTTCCCCGGTGGGGCGGTTCACGGCGAGGAGTCGCCCGCCGACGCCGGACTGCGCGAGCTCGAGGAGGAGGCGACCCTTCGACTCGACGCCGGCCCCGACGCGCTCGTGCCGTTCTCGCGCTGGATCACGCCCGCCGAGATCAAGGTCCGCTTCGACACCTTCTTCTTCGTGGTGGAGGCGCCCGCCGGCGCGACTCCCGCGCCCGACGGCGAGGAGTGCGTGGCCATGGCGTGGAAGCGCCCGGCCGACGCGCTGGCCGAGTACGCGGACGGCAAGCTCCAACTCGTGTTCCCCACCATCAAGCATCTGGAGCAGCTCGCGGAGCAGCCCAGCGTGGCGGCCACCATCGACGCCGCTCGCGCACGTGACGTCAAGCCGGTCCAGCCGCGCATCGTCGTGGGCGACGGCACGGCCCAGGTGCTCCTCCCGGGCGAGCCCGGCTACGACGACTGACACTCGCACGTGAGCGTGTCCGTCCAGATCGGCCTGCTGCTGGCCCTTGCCACTGCGCTCACTTCGATCATCGGCTTCCTGCTCAAGGGACGCGGCGCCGTCGAGTCGCCACCGGTCGATCCGCGCAAGCCGGTGCGCACGTCGCTGGCACTGTTCCGCTCGCGTGCCTACACGATCGGGATCATCGTGGCGACGGCCTCGTGGGGGCTCCACGTGGCGGCGCTCGCGCTCGCGCCGATCTCGCTCGTGCAGACGGTCATCGCGGGCGGCCTCGCGCTGCTCACCGTCATAGCGGACCGCATCTTCGGCTATGACGTCACCCGCCGCGAGTGGATCGGCGTGGCGCTCACCGCGTTCGGCCTCGCGGTGCTCGCCGGCACGATGTCCGGCGTCGGCGCGGACCGCCACAGCGACTACGACGCCGCCACGCTCGCCACCTACATCGGCGTAGTGGGCGGGGCCGGGCTGCTTGCCGCCTTCGGCGGCGGCCGCATTCCGTCCGGCGGGCCGATCCTCGCCGTCTCCGCGGGACTTCTCTGGGGCGCCTCCGACGTGACGATCAAGGCGCTGAGCGGCCATCTCGACAACGGCGCGTTCGGCTGGATCCACCCGCTCGCGATCGTGATCCTGGTGGCGTCGCTGATCGGCCTGGCGGTCTCGGCGCGCAGCCTCCAGATCGGCGATGCGGTGCCTGTCATCGCGCTGACGAGCGCCACCGCGAATCTGTGCACGATCAGCGCCGGTCCGGTCGTGTTCGGAGAGCCGCTCCCGGATCACCCTCTGGCGCTGGCAGTTCGGGTGATCGCGTTCGTCATCGTGATCGTCGCGAGCGCGCTCACGCCACCGCCTCTGCGCGCGGCGGACCAGGCAGCGGCCTGACAACGGGCGCAACCGCACGCGGGTCGCCGGGTTGTTTCCACACGTGAAGCGGATCGCCACACTCGCCGTCGCAATCGCCTGCGCGCTGGGCGCGTTCGCCGGCCACGCGCTGGCCGAGACCCTCACCGGCACGGGCGGCGACGACGTGCTCCAGGGCACCTCGGCGCCCGACCAGCTCTACGGCAACGCCGGCAACGACCGCCTGAGCGGCCTCGGCTCGAACGACTACCTCGAGGGCGACGACGGGAACGACACGATCGACGGCGGACCGGGCGACGACCTCGTCATCGGCGGCACCGGCGACGATTCCATCCGCGAGGGCGGCGGCGCGGACGTCGCCTACGCAGGCGCCGGGAACGACGAGGTGCTCGGCGAGGACGGCGCCGACGTGCTGTTCGGGCAGGCGGGCGACGACCACGTCTTCGGCGGCGCCGGCAACGACCGGATCTACACGGGCGTGGGACTGGACTACGCCGACGGCGGCGCCGGCCGCGACACGCTCATCTCCGACTCCGACGCGCCCGGAGCGACGTCGACGCTGAACGGCGGCGCCGGCAACGACTTCATCGTTGCCACGGGGCCGGGCGTCTTCGTCGTAGACGGCGGCACCGGCAACGACCGCATCCGCACCGGCTCGGGCGCCGATCGGGTCACGGGCGGCGGCGGGCGCGACCGCATCTCGACCGGCAAGGGCAACGACACGATCGACGTGGCCGACGGCCGCCGCGATCGCGTCCAATGTGGCCCGGGCAAGGACACGGTCCGCGCGGACATGCTCGACAAGCTCAGCCACTGCGAGCACCGCACGCGCACGAACGTCGAGCGCTGACTCAGCGACGCTCGCGCAGCGGCGCGAGCAGATCGTCCCGTCCTTCCGCCTCGAGCCGCTCGACGTAGCGCGCGAAGCCCGGCCGTGCGAGCGGAACCAGCTTGAGGATCTTGGCGACCGGTCCGGCGGCGTGCATCTCCCCGCGGGCGAGCGCCACGGTCGGGCTAACCAGCCCGAGCCAGAAGCGGTGCGCGAGGTCGCCCTCCATCGTCAGCGTCACCTGTGGCTCGAGGGTCGTCTCACCGCAATCGATCTGACCCGGCTCGCCATCGATCAGCTTCGACGTGATCACCGCGTCCGGGTTCGTCGTGCGGTACTGGACGATGGTGTTCGCCTGGCGGAAGCGCGGACCCAGCTCGGGATCGGCGTTCAGCTCGGCGAGGAGCCCGCCCAGATAGCGATACAGCTCGTCGGCGTCTCGGAAATAGGGCACCAGTCCTCCCAGGGGGATCCCCCGCCCCGGGAAGATTGTCTCACCGTGGCGGCGGCGGTCCAGGCATGGGTGGCGGAGGAGGCGGCGCGTTCTCGATCCGCGGCCCCGCGAAGCCCCCGGCAAGCGCGAGCGCGCCGAGGATCAGCAGGATCAGCGGCCACCCGCCCACGCCGCCCGTCTCGTCGCCATTCAGGCTGCTGACCACGTCGAAACCGGTCAACAGGATGAAGACGCCGAAACCGAACGCGCCCACGTAGCTCGGCCCGCGCATCGCCGCCCGCACGCCGTAGCCGATCAGGGCGAGCGCGACCACGAGCAGGTAGAGGTTCCACCACTGCGTCGGCTTCGCGTCGGCGGTCACGCCGCTCTGCCCGAACAGCTGCGAAAGGCTGCCGACCGCCCCGATGATCGGCGGGATGATCGCCGCGATGCCCGCCGCGGTGATGAGGTCAGCCCCCAGCGGGAGGCCTCGCCGGACGAGCCTGGTCGCAGCGAGCAGCAGGATCACGGCGATGGCGACGAGCAGCCAGCGCACCGTGTCCGCGCTCGGATTGTCGAGGATCTTGCTCCACAACCCGATCCACGACACGATCGCGTAGACCCCCGCGAGCAGCATCTGCCAGCGCAGGCCTCTTCGCACCGCGACGGCGGCCGCGACGGCCCCGCTCAGGCCGAAGATCCAGAAGCTGTTGATGTCCCCGTCCGCCTGGTCGTCGATCGCCTGGACTAACTGGAGGAGCGTGACGGGCAGCAGCAGGACCGCGAACGTGTAGAGCGCCGACTCCCAGCCCGCGAGCGCCTGCAGCGCGCGCGTGCCGACGATCGCCGCGGCGAACAGCACCGCGGTCGCGACGAGGAGGACGAGGAACTGGCCCCAGTCGCTCCAGTCGTCGCGCTTGCGCAGCGTGAGGACGATGGCGCCGGCCGCGAACATGAGGCCGCCGAACAGCTTGAGCCAGTCGCGGTGGTCGGGTCTCGGAATGCCTGGTGCGCTCATGGAACGGGAGGCTAGAGCGGTGAGCGGACGCTTAGGTTGGGCCTCACGCAACCTTCCGGCGGGCGTCGTGTTGCAGGCCAGAACCGCCGGTCTACCGTCAGCCGCTTCGTGATCAAGCCACGCCGAGTACTGCTCTTCGCGCTCCTGGCCCTGCCAGCGATTGCCGCACCCGCGGCCGGTCAGAGCACGCCTGCAGACCAGGTCTCGACGCCCACGAAGGGCGCGCTCTACTTCTCCGGCCAGACCGGCCGCTACCTCGTCGACGGCACCTGGTACTTCCGCCAGGACGCCGCCAACCAGGGCCTCACCCAGCACTTCGAGCGCCAGACCTCGCTCGACGGCTGGAGTCCGGTGACCGTGCCGAACGCCTGGAACGCGACCGACGAGTCCGACCAGAGCGATCGCGGCTCGATTGGCTGGTACCGCAAGGATTTCACGCTGCCGACGGCGCCGCGCGCCACCACGTGGAAGTTTCGCTTCGAGTCGATCAACTATCGCGCTCGCATCTACCTGAACGGACGCGAAATCGCCCGCCACGAGGGCGCGTTCCTTCCGTTCGAGGTCGTGGCGAAGAATCTCCGTCGGGGCGTCAACCAGCTGGTGGTGCGCGTCGACAGCCGGCGCCGCGCCACCGACATCCCGCCCGCCGCCGATCAGGTGAACGGCCGGCCCGGCGGCGGCTGGTGGAACTACGGCGGAATCCTCCGCGAGGTCTATCTGCGCGAGGTGCGCGGCGTGGACATCCAGCGCCTGCTGGTCCGCCCCACGCTCCCGTGCGTGAAGTGCGACTCCAAGGTGCTCTTCCGCGCCACCGTCTGGAACGGCACGAGCCGGAAGAAGCGCGTGCGCGTGCGCGGCAGCATCGGCGGGGTCCGCGCCCGCTTCCGTAGCGCGGTCGTCAAGCCCGGCAAGCTCAGGACGTTCGTCTCGAGGGTCACGCTGCGCCACCCGCGACTGTGGCAGCCCGGATCGCCCCATCTCTATCGCGCGCGCGTGAGCGCGGCCGGCAGTGGCGGCGCCATCAGCACCTACAACACCGAGGTCGGCGTCCGGCAGATCCGCGTGAACAAGCGCGGCCAGATGCTGCTGAACGGCCACCGGGTCGACCTGCGCGGCGCGAGCCAGCACGAGGACAGCCCCGATCACGGGATGGCGCTCACGCCGCAGCAGATCATGGACAACGTGAGCCTGCTGCGCCAGCTCGGCGCGAACGTCACGCGTTCGCACTATCCGCTGAGCGCGCTGATGCTCCAGGAGTGCGACCGCCTGGGGATCCTCGTCTGGGAGCAGATCCCGTTCAACCGCGAGCGCTTCGCGGCGGGCAGTGGCACGCTCGCGGTCGACGACGCGATCGCCACGTCGAAGGCTGTCCGCGCGAAGGCGCTCGGCCTGCTGCGCGCCGCGATCGCGCGGGACCAGAACCACGCGTCGGTGTTCGCGTGGAGTGCCGCGAACGAGCCCGATCCGCGGCCCAAGCGCCCGGAGCGCGACTACTTCAACAAGGCCGTCGCCACCATCCACCGGCTCGACCCCACGCGCCTCGCCGCGGTCGACCTCGCCGGCTACCCGAACATGCCGCAGGAGGACACCTACGCGCAGTTCGACGCGGTCGGGGTGAACAGCTACTTCGGCTGGTACCCCGGCTCGCAGGGCACGCTCGAGGACCGGCAGGACCTTGCGCCGTTCCTGCGGCAGATGCACGGCTACTACCCGCACACCGCCCTGTTCGTGACCGAGTTCGGCGCCGAGGCCAACCGCAGCGGCCCGGTCGACGAGAAGGGCACGTACGAGTTCCAGCGCAACTTCCTCGACTACCACCTCGACCAGTACGACGCCGATCCGTACGTCAACGGGGCGATCGTCTGGATCCTGCGCGACTTCCGCGTCCAGCCCGGCTGGGACGGCGGCAACGCGCGGCCATCGCCGCCGTATCTGAAGAAGGGGCTGGTCGACCAGTTCGGCAACAAGAAGCCGGCCTTCTTCGACCTGGCGCGCCGCTTCCGCGACACCCCGCCGCTGCGTTAGGCCGCCTTCAGCGCGATGCCAGCCGGTAGACCGGCCCGTTCAGCGACACGGCGTATACGTGTCCCGCCGCGTCCTCGCCGAACGAGACGAGTTGCTGGACGCGCAGGCCCAGCCTTTGGTCGCTCCGCGCGCCGCGCGTCGTGAGCACGATCGAGTGCAGGTCGGAGCGGCACAGGTCGCCGTATACATAGCGGCCGTACAGGCCGCGCAGCGAGCGGTCGCGCACGATGTAGCCGCCGGTGATCGCGCACCAGCCGGCGCCGTGCGTGCGCACGAAGTTGGGCTTGCGCGCGCCGGGCGCCGAACCGCTGCGGTAATGGTGGTTGCCCTCGAACACGCTCCAGCCGTAGTTCACCCCGCGGCCACGTCCGCGGCGCGCGTAGTCGACCTCCTCCTGTTGGTCCTGGCCCACGTCGCCGATCACGAGCGCGCCGGTCCTGCGGTCGAACGAGAAGCGCCACGGGTTGCGCAGGCCGTACGCCCAGATCTCCGGCCGCGCGCCGCTGCGCCGAAGGAACGGATTGCTGCCGGGAACGCGGAAGCCGCCGCCCGGCCGCGGGTCGATGCGCAGGATCTTGCCGAGGTCGGTGCGCAGGCTCTGGCCGCTCCGAAACGGATCGCCCGCCCCGCCGCCGTCGCCCACGCCCGCGTAGAGGAACCCGTCGGGGCCGAACTCGAGCTGTCCGCCGTTGTGGTTCGAGAAGCGGCTGTGCTCGATCGTGATCACGTTGCGGCGGCTGGCCTTGCGCGCCACGTTCGGGTTGCGCGAGCGCGTGAACTGCTGGATGTGGATGTCGCCGTCGCGGTCGGTGAAGTAGACGTAGAAGCGGCCGCTCTTCGCGTAGTCGGGCGCGAACGCCATCGAGAGCAGGCCGCGCTCGCCGTCGGTTCGAACGTCGGAGGAGAGGTTGAGGAACGGGCGCCGGAGCTTGCGTCCGCGCAGCAGGACCCTGATGCGCCCGCCGCGCTCCACGACGAACACGCGGCTGCGATCGCCGCGCGGCGCCGTGACGTAGATCGGGGCGTTGAACGACCCCACCTTCGCGAGCCGCACCGAGCGCGCGGCGGTGACGTCCGGCGCCGCGGAACCGCTGTCGTCGTCGCAGCCGACCACCACCAGCAGCGCCACGCCCGCGACCGCAAGCGCGGAGCGCCGGGTCAACCCGCCACGGCCTTGTAGTAGCGCACCGCGAGCCCGGTCATCAGCGTCTCGTACGCCTCCTCGACGCCCATACCGGCGTCGTCCGCGTAGCTGCGCAGACCGCGCTCCTCGATGGCGTCGGCCTGCGCGATCACCTCGTCAACGAGATCCGGATGCTGGTCGGAGAAGTACGCGCCCATCGAGTAGAGGGTGCCGTCGGCGAGCGATTCGAGGAAGTCGTCGGGGCTCGCCATGCGGCGGAGATTATTCAGAGAACGAACCCCCCGTCACAATCGCTTGCGCGATCAGCGGCAGGCCGCGCGTAGGGGGCGGCCGTTCGCTTTGGCTACGGTGCGTCTGTGGCCGCGCGCGACGAGATCATCGCATGGCTCGACGACCTCCTCGATGCGGCGTCGTTCGAGGACTACGGGCCGAACGGGCTCCAGGTTCCCGGCGCCGCCGAGGTGTCGGTCGTGGTCACCGGCGTGTCGGCCCACCTCGAGCTGTTCGACCGCGCCGCGTCGCTGCGCGCGCAGATGGTGCTCTGTCATCACGGCATCTTCTGGCGCAAGCAGCCGCAGGCCATCGACGAGCGGCGCAAGGCACGGCTGAAGGCGCTGTTCGACGCGGACATGTCGCTGGCGGCCTACCACCTGCCGCTCGACGCACATCCGGACGTGGGCAACAATGCGTTGATCATCCGCGAGCTGGGGTTCGAGCGCGGCGAGAAGTTCGGCGAGGTGGGCTGGACGGGCAGCGGAGCGATCGCGCGCGACGATCTGATCGCTCGCTGCGCGCGTGTGTTCGGGCAGGAGCCGGTGGTCTTCGCGGCCGGGCCGGAGGAGGTGCGATCGATCGGCGTCGTGTCAGGAGGCGGGGCGTTCGCGCTCGCCGAGGCCGTCGAGCGCGGACTCGACGCGATGATCAGCGGCGAGCCATCCGAGCCGGCGATGGCGGACGCCCAGGAGGCGGGGATCACCTTCATCGCCGGCGGCCATTACGCCACCGAGACGTTCGGCGTGCGAAGGCTCGGGCAGATGCTCGCGGAGCGGTTCGGCGTGGAGCACCGTTTCGTCGAAGTGCCGAACCCGGTATGAGACGACGGAAATGGGTCGCGCCCGCGGCCGGCAGCCGTTGCGCGAACGCGCCTGAACGGACGCTCGCCATTTCCGTAGAGCTTTGACGCGCCCGATTTGCACGGTTTTTGCGGATTTGACATCCGCTTTTCGTGGAGCGGAGTTTGCGACGTCCGCTACAACCTGTACAAATAGAGGTACGGACGGAGGCTTGTCATCCCCGGACAAGGAGGAATCACTCCATGGCGATCCACCTGACGCCCACCGAGCTCGGACGAGAAGCAGGCATGCACCGGCGTGAAGTAATCACCAAGTGCATGGAGCTCGGTGTGCCGATCTTCCAGGGTCGCATTGACAAGACGCTGTTCCTCGGCTCGCTCAAGGCGAGCCAGAACAAGCGCGAGTTCGCGAAGGCGTAACTCACGGCCTGGGCGCAGGCCCGGCTGTAACAGAAGACTCCCTCGGCAGGGGAACCCGATAACCGGCCCCGGAAGTGGCGGGTGTCGCCTGCGCGCCTAGAATCGTCGCCGGGAACGGACTCGACCCCCGGAGGATGAGATGGAAGCAGGCACGGTGGGCACGCCGTCGGCGACGGCCTCGACCACGATGGCCGACCTGGCCGCCCTGGCGGCCGCGAGCCGTGGCAGCGCACCGGCGCTGAAGCACAAGTCCGGCGACACCTGGGTCGAGACCTCCTACGCCGAGCTCGGCGAGGTCGCCAGTGAGGTCGCACGCGGCCTGATCGACCTCGGCATCGGCCGCGGCGATCGCGTCGCGATCCTCGCCCACACCCGGCCAGAGTGGACGTTCGCGAACCTCGGCATCCTCGCCGCCGGCGCGGCGTCGGTCTCGATCTACCAGACCAACTCGCCGGAGGAGTGCCACTACGTGCTCGAGCACTCCGAGTCCGTCGCGGTGTTCGCCGAGGACGAGGAGCAGCTGGCCAAGATCCGCGCCATCCGCGATGACCTGCCGGCGCTCCAGCATGTGATCGTGATGGAGGGCGAGTCGGGCGACGACGCGATCTCGCTCGCCGACCTCCGCGAGCGCGGCCGCGGGCGCGACCAGGCCCAACTCGACGAGCGGACCGCGTCCGTCGGGCCCGAGGACGCCTGCGTCTTCATCTACACCTCGGGCACCACCGGGCCGCCGAAGGGCGTGATCCTCACCCACGCCAACTACCGCGCGATGTGCGACATGGTCAAGGAGCAGGCCGACGGCCGCGCGTTCGGGCCGGGCCAGAGCGTGTACCTCTTCCTTCCCCTCGCTCACGCATTCGCCCTGCTCATCCAGTTCGCGGGGCTCGAGATGGGCTCGCAGATCGCCTACTGGCAGAAGGACCCGCAGAAGATCATCCCGGACCTGATGGAGGTCAGGCCGACCTACTTCCCGTCGGTGCCGCGCATCTTCGAGAAGCTCTACACGCTCGCGCACGCGAACGCCGAGGACCCGGAGAAGCTGAACCAGGCGGTGAAGGTGGGCATGACCGTCCGCCAGATGCGCGAGCGCGGCGAGGAGGTGCCGGCCGAGCTCCAGGAGGCCTTCGACCAGGCCGAGGAGAAGCTCTTCAAGAACGTGCGCGCCCTGTTCGGGGGCAATGTCCAGGAGTGCGTCACCGGCGCGGCTCCGATCGCGCCCGAGATCCTCGAGTTCTTCTACGCCTGCGGCGTGCCGATCATGGAGGGCTACGGCATGACCGAGACGTCCACGTCGGCGTCGGTGAACCGGCCGGACGACTACCGGTTCGGCTCGGTCGGCAAGCCGATGAGGGGAGTCGAGGCGAAGGTGGCCGACGACGGCGAGCTTCTGCTGCGCGGGCCCAACATCTTCAACAGCTACTACAAGAACGAGGAGGCCACGCGCGAGACGCTCGTCGACGGATGGCTGCACACAGGTGACCTCGGCCGCATCGACGAGGACGGCTTCATCTACATCACCGGCCGAAAGAAGGACATCATCATCACCGCGGGCGGCAAGAACATCACGCCGGCGAACCTCGAGAACGGGCTCAAGCAGAATCGCTGGATCTCGCAGGCCGTCGTCGTGGGGGATCGCCGCCCGTACCTGGTCGCCCTCATCACCATCGACCCCGAGGAGCTGCCGGCGTTCGCGCAGGAGCACGGCCTCGAGCCGGACGCCGTGATCGGCTCCGAGGAGATGCGCGCCGAGGTGCAGCGTGCTGTCGACGAGGTGAACGAGAAGGTCGGCCGGGTGGAGCAGATCAAGAAGTTCTCGATCCTCCCTCAGGACCTCTCGCAGGAGACCGGCGAGCTCACGCCCACGCTGAAGGTCAAGCGCAACGTCGTGAATGAGAAGTTCGCCGGCGTGGTCGAAGCGCTCTACGCCGGGTAGGTAGGAGGAAGGGGCGCAGCCCGCGCCCCGCCACCCCTACGCTCTTCAGATGGCGAGTAACGACCCAACCGACACCGGCGGCCTGTTCGTCGGCAGGCGCCCGGGCACGCGGCCCGTCCGCTTTCCGACCCTGCCCGAGGACTCGCCCGGACGTCGCCGGCGCGCGGACAAGGTGTTGGCGGCGTTCCTGCTCGTAGTCGAGTTCCTGCTCTGCATGTCGATCTGGGGACCGCAGCCTGCGTTCGCCCTGTGGTTCGGCTCGCACGTGCAGTACTGGTCCGGCGGGTCGGTCACGCTGGGGATCGTCGCGGCCTTCGCGATGATGCTCGCCACGCTGTTCACCACGCTCGCGATCGCCCGTCGCGTCGATCACGCCTGGAAGCTCGTGCGGCGCGCGGCCGGGTACCGGCAGGAGCGCGGCGCGCTCGAGCGGATCTTCGTGGGGGCGCTCATCGTCGTGGGCGGCGCCTACCTCTTCTACTTCTTCATCATCCAGGGCCCCGGCTCGAGCACGTTCTCGCCGCAGGCGCCGAAGTAGGCGATGGGGCTCCTCGACTACTACCGGCAGTTCGAGGACGTGGACGAGGAAGAGCTCAACCGCGAGCGCCGGGCACGGCGTGCGCGCGAGCGGGCTCTGGCGCTGGAGCAGGTTCCGACGATCGACCTGTCGGGCACCGAGTGGCCCACCTTCCCGAACGCCGAAATCATGAACGCGGCGATCGCGGCCGCGCGCGGGAGGGTGAACGGCTATCCCGACCGTCACGCCGAGTCGATCCGCCGCGCCCTCGCCGACCGTCACGCGGTCGAGCCCGAGCAGGTCGTGCTGGGTAACGGCGCCGCCGAGCTGCTCCAGAACGCCGCGCTTCTCCTGCTGCGCGACGGGGGCGACCTGGTCACGCCGTGGCCGTCGTATCCGCTCTATCCCCTGATGGCGCAGCGGGCGGGCGGGCGCCCCGTGCCGGTCGAGCTCGCGGGCGGCCGTGTAGACGTCGACGCCCTGAGCGCGGCGGTCGGCCCACGGACGCGCGTGGTGGTCATCTGCAACCCCAACGACCCGACGGGCGCCTACCTCGACTCGCAGGCGCTCGGCGCGCTGCTGGGGGCGCTCCCGGACCACGTGCACGTGCTGCTCGACGAGGCGTACGTCGAGTTCCAGGACGTCGAGGAGGTGGATGCGTGCCTGCGGCTCGTCGACGCGTTCCCGCGGCTGCTCGTGTTCCGCACGTTCTCGAAGATCTGGGGCCTGTCGGGACTGCGCGCCGGCTACGTGATCGGGTCGTCCGCCACCGGCGACGTGCTGGGTGCGCTCGCGCCCGCGCTCGGGGTGAACGTGCTCACCCAGGCCGGCCTCGCCCAGGCGCTCAAGATCGGCGACCCGGAGATCGCACGGCGCCGCGCGCTGGTTATCGAGCAGCGCGCCCGCGTGCAGGACCGGCTGCACGACCTGCCGGTGGACGCTCCCGACTCACAGGCGAACTTCGTGTGGATGCGCGCGCCGGGCCTGTCCGGCGCCGAGCTCGCCGGCCGGCTGGAGCGCTCAGGCGTGATCGTGGCCCACGGAGGCGCGCTGGGCGACGAGGACCACGTGCGCGCGGCCATCCGCGAGGCAGCGGCGGCTGACCGGCTGCTGACGGCGCTGGCTAACGCTACGGGCTAGCCGTCCTCCGAAGCCGACTGCCGGAGAAGCGCCCCCGTCGTCTGCTCCAGGATCCGCCGCCAGGCGCGCGTGCGCTCGCGCTCCTTCGCGAAGTGGCGGATGACCTTGCGCACGCGCGTGGCCGAGATCTCGATGCCGTGCTTCGAGCAGACCGACCGCAGCCGGTCGTAGTCCTTCGCGAGCTGGAGCGTGACCGACTCGAACCCGTGGCGCGCGATGTCCACGCGCTTCGTGAAGTTCATGATGTTCGTGTCGAACATCAGCTCGTCGTTGGGATCGGGCTCGATCAGGACGATGTCGACGCCGGGGTAGCGCTCCTGCCAGTGCTGGACCGCCTCGTGGAGACGCTGGTGCGCGAGCAGCTTGAAGGACTGGTAGCCGATCTGCGGGAAGCCCATGTCGGCCACGCGGCGCACCCGGCTGCCGGTCATCGTGGGGATGACCTTCTGGAAGTCGTTCACGTACGGGACCAGCGGATTGACCACCACCACGAACGTGGCACCGGCCTCGACGGCGATGTCCACGTTCGTGGTCGAGCGGATTCCGCCGTCGATCAGCTGCCGGCCCTTGATCTCGACCGGCTTGTAGATCATCGGCAGCGCGGTCGACGCGGACGCGGCCAGCGATATCGGCACGTCGTCCCAGTCCTCGGCGCCGAGCACGATGCGCTCGCAGGTGTCGAGGTCGGTGGCCGACATGTACAGCTCGTTCTCGAGCTCGCGGAAGTCGTTGGTGCGGTCGGGATCGCCGAGCACCTCGCGCAGGTACTGCTCGGTCCCCTCGGTGCTGTACACGCCGGCCGGCAGGCCCTCGGCCAGACCGAACACCAGGTCCATCAGCCCGACGTTGCCGATGTTGGTGGCCAGCTCGCGCAGCACGCCGACAGTTCGAAGCGGGAGCGCGCTCAGGGCCTTCACGAAGTCGAAGTAACTCGGCTTGAGGACGGTGCCCATGTTGATGTCGCGGAACGGCGTGGGCACCTGCTGGTTCACGACCCGCATCATCTCCTCGGGCGTGACGCCGTTCGCGGTGAGCGAGGCGACGAACGATCCGGCGCTCGTGCCGACGTACACGTCGAACTGGTTGACGGTGCGGTTCACCGCCAGCAGGTCGAGGGCGCGCAGGGCGCCGATCTCGTAGACGCCTCCGGTCACGCCGCCGCCGCCCAGGACGAGCGCGGTCCGGGAGCGTCGCGGGCGCCTGCGCGGAGGCTTGCTACCTGTCTGCCGCTCGCGCCCCCGCTTCTCGAGTTTGACGACGGTCCCCATGGGCCTTGGCCAAGTATCGCAGGGGGTTCGGCGCAAAACACCCCCCGCGAGACGCCGCTACCTTCCGCCGGATCCGCTGTTAGCGCCTCTTGATGCCGCGCCTCCTGATCGCGACCCTGGCCGCATTGGCGCTGCTGGCGCCGGCGGCCGAGGCCCAGACCAGCCTGCAGAAGAGCCTCTCGCGCTCGATGGCGTCGGCGGGGCGCTCATCCGGCGCATTCGTGATGGATGCCGACAGCGGCGCGACGCTCTACTCCTCACGCGCCAACACGCGCCGCATCCTGGCTTCCAACACCAAGCTGTTCACGAGCGCCGCCGTGCTCGGGCGTCTGGGGGCCGATTCGACCCTCGCCACCACCCTTCTGGGCACGGGCAGGCTCCAGCCCGACGGCACGTGGAGGGGCAACCTGTACCTCCGCGGCGGCGGCGATCCCACCTTCGGCACCGCCTCGTTCACTCGCGGCTACGGCTCGCAGGCGAGCGTCGAGGGGCTGGCGACCCAGCTCGCCGACGCCGGCTTCTCGAGGATCACGGGGCGCGTCTACGGCGACGAATCGCTGTTCGACACGCTGCGCGGCGGTCCCGACTCCGGCTACCGGACCTCACCGTGGGTCGGCCCGCTGAGCGCGCTCGACTTCAACCACGGCTACGGATCGCACGGCTTCCTCACGAACCCCGCGCTCACCGCCGCCCAGAAGCTGAAGACGGCGCTCAAGGCGGAGCGCATACGCGTCGTGGGCAAGGCCGCGACCGGCGCCGCTCCGGAGGGCGCGGTCGAGCTGGCCGAGGTTCGCTCGCCATCGGTGACCCTGCTTCTGCGGCTCCAGAACAAGGAGTCCGACAACTTCTTCGCCGAGATGCTCGGCAAGGGACTCGCGGTGAGCGGCCAGCCCGGCGACCCGGTGCGGAGCAAGTCCGAGCCGCTGCCGGTGACACCTACCGTCGACGCGCCGAGCGCTGCCGCGCCGGCACCCGACGTGCCCGGCCCCGCGACCACCAGGAACGGCGCGCGCGCCGCCATCCGCTTCGCACGCTCGCTCGGCGCCAGCCCGCGCCTCGTGGACGGCTCGGGGCTGTCGCGCGGCGACCGCGCCTCGCCGCGCTCGGTGGCCACGCTGCTCGACCGGCTCCGCGACCGCTCGGACTTCAAGTCGATCTACGACTCGCTGCCGATCGCCGGGCGCGACGGCACGCTTGACAACCGGATGCGTCGCGGACCCGCCCACAACAGGTGTCGTGCGAAGACCGGGACCCTCACGGGCGTGAGCACGCTGTCCGGGTACTGCAAGACGCGCGGCGGGAGGACCGTGGTCTTCTCGATCCTCATGAACCGCGTGAGCATCTCGGGAGCCCACACGCTCCAGGACCGGATGGCCCAGGCGATCGCCGGCTGGCGCGGCTAGACCGCGGCGCCCGCCAGCAGCTCGTTCAGCTGGTCCTCGTCGATCTGCTCGGTGCCGATCTCCTGCGCCTTGTTGTACTTCGAGCCGCCCGGGTCGGCGCCGACGACGAGGTAGTCGGTCTTCTTCGACACGCTGTTCGTCACCTTGCCGCCGGCGCCCTCGATCGCCTCCGTGGCCTGCTCGCGTGACAGGTTCGGGAGCGTGCCGGTGATGACGAACGTCTTGCCCGCGAGCGGCCCCTCGGTGCCGGGCGCCGGTCCCTCCTGCTCCATCTTGAGCCCGTGCGCTCGCAGGCGTGCGATCAGCTCGCGTTCGCGATCCTCCTCCAGCGTCTCCACGATCGTGTCCGCCAGAACAGGCCCGATTCCAGGAGTTTCGACGATCTGCTCCGGCGTGGCGTCAAGGAGCGCGTCCATCGAGCGGAGCTGCGCGGCGATGTTGCGCGCGTTCACGTACCCGATCCCGTTGATGCCGAGCGCGTAGAGGACGCGGAAGAACGGCGTCTCCTGGCGTGAGCGCTCGATCGAGTCGAGCAGCGCCTGGGCCGACAGGTCGCCGAAGCCCTCCAGCTCGACCAGGTTCTCCTTCGTCAGCTCGAAGATGTCGGCCACGTCCTTGATGAGGCCCGCGCGCAGGAGCTGCGAGGCGCGCTCCTCGCCGAGCCCATCGATGTCCATCGCGCCGCGGGACACAAAGTGCTTCACGTGTTGGAAGATCTGGCCGGGACAGCCCGCGCGGTTGGGGCAGATGGTCCAGACGCCGTCCTCCGGCTTGACCGTCGGCGTCCCGCACGCCGGGCACTTCTCGGGCGGCTGCGGGGTCGGGGAGCGCTTCTTGTTCTTCTGCGCCTGCGGCGTGGGCGACACCACCTGCGGGATCACGTCGCCCGCCCGCATGACGATCACCTCGTCGCCGTCGCGCACGTCCTTGCGCTTGAGGTCCTCCTCGTTGTGGAGCGTGGCCAGCTTCACCGTCACGCCCGAGACCGCGACGGGCTCGAGGTCGGCGAACGGGACCATGTGGCCGGTCCGCCCCACGTTCCACATCACGCGCCGGAGCGTGGTGGTGGCGGTCATCGGCGCGAACTTCCATGCGATCGCGCCGCGCGGCTCGCGGCCGACGATGCCGAGGTCGCGCATCGTCTGGATGTCGTTCACCTTCACGACCGCGCCGTCGGTCTCGAAGTCGAGCGAGTCGCGGCGCTCCTCCCAGGCGCGGCAGGCTGCCACGACCGCCTCGATGTCCTGGTGCACCTCGATGTTCGGACTGATCGGGAAGCCGCGCTCGCGGAGCCACTCGAGCGTCTCCATGTGCGTGGTGAACGACAGACCCTCGAGCGCGCCGATGCCGTATGCCCAGATCGAGAGCGGCCGCGACGCGGCGAGCGCCGGGTCGAGCTGGCGGATCGAGCCGGCGGCGGAGTTGCGCGGGTTGGCGAAGGTCGGCTCGCCGGCCGCCGCGCGTGCCTCGTTCAGCCGCGCGAACGCCGAGCGCGGCATGTACACCTCGCCGCGCACCTCGAGCAGCGCGGGCGCACCTTCGACGCGCTTCGGGACGTCGTCGATCGTGCGCAGGTTCTGCGTGACGTCCTCACCGACCTCGCCGTCGCCGCGCGTCGCCCCCCGGACGAGGCGGCCGTTCTCGTAGACGAGTGAGATGGCAAGGCCGTCGATCTTCGGCTCGGTCACGTACTCGAGCTCGACGGTGTCGCGTTCCTTCGCCAGCAGATTGCGAATGCGCTGCTCCCACGCGCGCAGCTCGTCCTCGTTGCGCGCGTTGGCGAGCGAGGTCATGCGCTGGAGGTGGCGGACAGGCTCGAAGCGCTCGAGCGGCGCGGCGCCCACCCGTTGCGTGGGCGAGTCGGGCGTGACGAGGTCCGGGTTGTCGGTCTCGATCGCGCGCAGCTCGTTCAGGAGCTCGTCGTACTCGGCGTCCGAGATCTCCGGCGCGTCCTGCTCGTAATAGAGCTTGTTGTGGTGCTCCAGCTCGCGCCGCAGCTCTCCGGCGCGCTGGGCCGGGCTACTCAATCTCCTGCGCGGCGGGGCGGATGAGCCCGTCGAGGTCGTATGTTCCGAGTTGCTCGATCCCCGCCGTGCTCGTGAGATCGAAGTGCAGCGGCGTGACGGCGATCAGGCCGTCGGCGATTGCGGCGAAGTCCGTGCCGGGGTCGTGGTGATAGGACGGGTCGTCGCCGTAGATCCGGTAGTGCCTGCGCCCGTTGCCCTCACTCTGCAGCTCGAGCCGGTCGCGGTAGATGCGCCGTCCGGCGCGGCACACTCGCGCGCTTCGGGCGTCGCCGGCGGGGCAGTTCACGTTGAGCAGAGTGCCCTGCGGGAGCGGCAGCGACTCGATCTCCTCGACCAGGCGAGCGGCGAACACGGCCGCCTCGCCGAAGTCGAACTCCTCGCCCAGGCGGAAGTCCATCTCGCGCTTCATCGACTGCTGCGAGACCGCAATGCCCGGGACGCCGAGGATCACGCCCTCGAGCGCGGCGGCGACGGTGCCCGAGTAGGTGATGTCATCGCCCAGGTTGGAGCCGTGGTTGATGCCAGAGACGATCAGCTCGGGCGCTTCACCCACCAGCCCGAGCGCCGCCAGGCGGACGCAGTCCACCGGCGTGCCGTCGGTGGCGAACCCGGTCGTGCCGTCGTCGAACTGGATCTCCTCGACCTCGAGCGGCCGCCGCGTGGTGATGCTGCGCGCGGTTGCGCTGCGGTTCGAGTTCGGCGCGATCACCGCGAGGTCGATGCCCGGCACCTCGAGGAGCGCGCGTCGCAGCTCGTTGAGGCCGGTCGCCTGGATGCCGTCGTCGTTGGTGAGGAGGACTCGCATGGGACTTCTCTGAGGATAGAGGCGCCCCCGGGCACGATTTCGCCCCCTCTACGCGCTGCGAGCCCACTCGAGGATCGCCTTCGAATGGGTGATCGTCGTGCCGTCGGCGAGCTTCAGGACCGGCAGTTCCGCCTACGCTTTGCGCCGTGCATCTCGAGGCCTGGGGACCTCACGACCTGCCGCTGCTCGAGCAGACGGTGGGCGACCCGGCGATGATGGTCTACCTCGGCGGCGCCGAGACGCCCGAGAAGATCGCCGAGCGCCAGGAGAGGTACGCGGCGCCCGGCTCGGGGATGTTCAAGGTCGTCGACGACGAGACGGGCGAGGCGATCGGGTCGGTCGGCTTCTGGGAGCGCGATTGGCATGGCGAACTCGTGCACGAGGTCGGCTGGCTGGTCGTGCCGGCACATCAGGGGCGCGGCGTGACGGTGCAGGCGATGAGACAGCTGATCCCGCGCGCCGCGTCACGCGCGATCCACGCTTTCCCGAACGTGGAGAACGCCCCGTCGAACGCAATCTGCAGGAAGCTCGGCTTCACGCTCCTCGGCGAGCACGAGTTCGAGTATCCGCCCGGTCACTGGATGCGCTGCAACGACTGGCGGCTCGAGGTCTCTCAGTAGCGCACCGACTCGAGATACAGCCCGTGCGCGGGCGCGGTGTCGCCCGCCTCGGCGCGCGGCCGCCCCTCAAGCAGCGGCGCGACGTCGTGGCGCCCGCCGAGCATCGTGCCCACGAGCGTCCGCACCATGTGTCGCATGAACGTGTCGGCCTCGATCCAAAACTCGAGCACGTGCTCGTCGGCCTGCAGCCACTCGGCGCGCATCACGTCGCGCTCGAAGCGCACGTGGTCTGTCTGGGTGGGGGTGAACGCGGTGAAGTCGTGCGTGCCGACGAGCGCCGATGCCAGCTCGTTCAGCTCTGCCACCGGAGCCGCCCGCGGGCGGTGCCACGCGCGCCCGGTTTCGAACGGGCTCATCGTCGCACGCGTGTAGACGCGGTAGCGGTAGGTGCGCGAGCGCGCGTCGCGGCGCGCGTCGAAGCCATCCGGCGCCTGCTCGCTCTCGATCACGCGAATCTTTTCCGGCAGCACGCCGTTCAGCGACCACGTGGAGGCCGGCTCGCCCCCGTGCGACGCCACCTGGCCGCGCGCGTGCACGCCGCGGTCAGTCCGGCCGGCGACCGTCAGCTGGGTCTCGCGCCGCAACACCGTGGCGAGCGCCTCCTCCAGTGCGCCCTGCACCGTCGACAGCCCCGGCTGCCTGGCCCAGCCGGCGAACCCGCCGCCGTCGTACTCGATCAGAAGGCGCGCGGTCACCCGCGCTTGCGGGCCACGATCTCCAGGTACTCCGGCTCGACCACGACGCGGCCGTCGTCCGCGAGGTTCCAGCGGTCGATGACCTCGCCTACCGCACGCTTTGCCTCCTCGAGCGCCTCCGGCGAGAGCGCTTCGCGCGCGGCGGCCCCCGGCCCGGCGGACTGGAACGTCTCCCAGATCTGCTCGAAGGAATCGAACTCCCAGTGCATCCTGCGCCGCTCCGTCACGACCGTCGACGCGAGCGGCTCGAGCCGCTGCCGCGCGATGTCCTCTTCGCCCCAGTCGCGCGGCTCCGGGAGCCCGGCGGGCGGCGGCGGCGCGAATCGGCTGAGTGCGTCGAAGACCTCCGCCTGCGAGCCGTAGTGGCCCCAGGCGGCGAGCCCGACGGTGCCGCCCGGCTTCACGACGCGGAACAGCTCGCGCGCGGCCACTTCCGGGCGCGGCGCGAACATGGCGCCGAAGACCGACGCTGCGCAGTCGAACCGGTCGTCCTCGAACGGAAGCTCCTCGGCATCCGCCTCGACCCACTCGACGTCGACGCCCTCGGCCTCGGTGCGCGCGCGGCCGAGCGCGATCTGCCCGGGCGAGATGTCGGAGGCCACCACGTCGGCGCCCTCCTCCGCCGCCAGCAGCGCCAGGTTGCCGTTGCCGGCGGCGACGTCGAGCACCTCCTGGCCTGCCGAGATCGCGCACGCGTCCATGAGCGAGCGGGCGGCGCCGATGATGGTGGCGGCGATCTTCGGATAGTCGCCGAGGCCCCAGACCTTGGCGGCCCGCTGTTTCAGTTCGCCGTAGTCCGGCTCGCTCACACGAGTTCCAGCAGCGCCATCTCCGTGGCGTCGCTCTTCCGCGGGCCGAGCTTGAGGATGCGCGTGTAGCCGCCGGGGCGCTCGCTGTAGCGCGGAGCGATCTCCTCGAACAGCTTGTACACCGCGAACTTGTCCTGCCCGAGCGCGGAGAGCGCCTGACGGCGAGCGTGAAGATCCCCGCGCCGCGCCAGGGTGATGAGCTTCTCGACCTCGGGCTTGACCGCCTTGGCCTTGGCCTCGGTGGTCTCGATCCGCTCGTGCTCGATGAGCTCCTTCGAGAGATTCATCAGGAGCGCCTTGCGGTGCGCGGTATCCCGCGAGAGCTTGTGCCTGTTCTTCTGGTGGCGCATCGCGGCCGAAGGATACGAGGCGCTACGCGGCGCGCAGCTCGAGGCCGCGCGACTTGAGCGTCTCGATGACCTCCTCGATCGACTTGCGACCGAAGTTCGGGATCGCCGCCAGCTCCGACTCAGACTTCTGCAGCAGGTCGCCGACCGTCTGCACGCCGGCGCGCTTCAGGCAGTTGTAGGAGCGGACACCCAGCTCCAGCTCCTCGATCAGGATGTCGTCCATCCCGTCCGAGCGCGCGGCGCCGGTTGGCTGCGGTCCGGCCATGCCGGGCGCACCCTCGAGGCCGTCGCCACCGCGGAGCTGCTCGAGCCGCTCGGGATCGGTGAAGATCGCGAGCGACTGGATCAGGATCTCGGCGGCCTCGCGCAGCGCGGCCTGCGGCTCGACGGAGCCGTCGGTCTCGATGTCGAGCGTGAGCTTGTCGTAGTCGGTCCGCTGGCCGACGCGAGCGGCCTCGACCTGGTAGGCGACGCGCTTCACCGGCGAGAAGATCGAGTCGATCGGGATCACGCCGATGGGCTGGTCGTCGGTCTTGTTCTCCTCGGCCGGCGAGTAGCCGCGCCCGCGCCCGATCGTCAGGTAGACCTCGAGCTTCGTCTTCTT
>JAICJV010000074.1 GCA_025928265.1 Thermoleophilaceae bacterium | reverse complement strand
GCTCGGCGGCAAGCAGTGGGAGCAGCAGAAGCTGCGCGCGCGCAAGGCGGCCGAGGCACTCGCGGGCGAGCTCATCAACCTCTACGCCGAGCGCAAGCGCCGCGCGGGCCACGCGTTCCCCGTCGACGGCGAGTGGCAGATCGAGTTCGAGCAGAAGTTCCCCTACACGGAGACGCCCGACCAGCTCGACGCGATCGAGCAGGTGAAGGCCGACATGGAGGAGGCGCGCCCGATGGACCGCCTCATCTGCGGCGACGTCGGCTACGGCAAGACCGAGGTCGCGCTGCGTGCGGCGTTCAAGGCCGCGGCCGACGGCAGGCAGGTGATGTTCCTCGTGCCCACCACGATCCTCGCCCAGCAGCATCACGGCACCTTCGTGGAGCGCCTGCGCGACTACCCGTTCACGATCGAGATGGCCTCGCGCTTCCGCTCGACCAAGGAGGTGAACGAGGCGATCAAGGGATTCCAGGAGGGACAGGTCGACATCCTCGTCGGTACGCACCGCCTCCTCTCGCGCGACGTGCGCCCGAAGGACCTGGGCCTCTTGATCGTCGACGAGGAGCAGCGCTTCGGCGTGAAGCAGAAGGAGCTGCTGCGCCAGCTCAAGCTTCGAGTTGACGTACTCAGCCTGTCGGCCACGCCGATCCCGCGCACGCTGCAGATGTCGCTCGCCGGCCTGCGCGACATCAGCGTCATCGAGACGCCGCCCGAGGGGCGCCGCCCGGTGCGCACCTACGTCGGCGAGTACGACGAGGAGCTCGTGAAGCAGGCGATCGAAAGGGAGCTCTCGCGTGGCGGCCAGGCGTTCTTCCTGCACAACCGCGTCGAGTCGATCGAGGAGACCGCCGAGGGCGTACGGGCGATGGTGCCCAGAGCGCGCGTGGCGGTGGCTCACGGCCAGATGAGCGAGAAGACGCTCGAGGCCGTGATGATGGACTTCGTCCGGGGCGACACGGACGTGCTCGTGTGCACGACGATCGTCGAGGCCGGGCTCGACATCTCCACCGCCAACACACTGATCGTGGAGCGCGCCGACATGCTCGGCCTGGCGCAGCTCTACCAGATCCGGGGGCGCGTGGGCCGGAGCCGCGAGCGCGCCTACGCGTACCTCTTCTACCCCTCGGCGGCGGCACTGACAGAGGACGCGAGCCAGCGGCTCTCGACGCTGTCGGACTACACCGAGCTCGGTTCCGGCTTCAAGATCGCGATGCGCGACCTCGAGATCCGCGGTGCCGGCAACCTGCTCGGCGACGAGCAGTCGGGTCACGTGGCGGCGATCGGCTTCGAGCTGTACGTGTCGATGCTCGACGAGGCCGTCGCGCTGCTCGCCGGCACGAGCGCCGACGAGACACCCGAGCCGGTCCGCATCGACGTGCCGGTGGACGCGTACGTGCCGGGCGACTACGTGCCCTACGAGGCGGCGAAGATCGAGATCCACCGGCGCGTGTCGGGCGCGCGCGAAATCGCCGATCTGATCATTCTGCGCGAGGAGCTCGAGGATCGCTTCGGCCCGGTGCCGGAGCCGCTCGAGAACCTCATCAAGCTCCAGGATGCGCGCATCAAGCTCGGCCGCGCCGGGGCGAAGGCGGTCGGGTTCAGCCAGGGTCGCCTGCGCGTGTCGCCGATCGAGCTCGACTCGACGGCCGTCAAGGCATTGCGCGCGCGGATCCCCGAGGCGATCTACGAGTCCGGCCGTAGCACCGTGACCGTCCGCGTGCCCGACGCGCCGGCCGAGCGCTTCCCGGCGCTGGTCGTCGCCGCCGAGGCGATCCTCGAGGTGGCCAGCGAGCCGCGTGAGGGTCGTTCGCTAGAGTGATGCGCCGCCTGAGCCAGGGGAGCTTCCGCTCAGGCTCTGTTTAGGCCCCGTAAGCACCCTCTTCTCATGCCCAAGACCTCTTCGCGCCTCCTGATCCTCGCCGTGCTCGCCGTGGCCGCCGCGCTCATCGCCGGCTGCGGCGGCGACTCCGTCCCGTCCGGCTCGGTCGCCAAGGTCGGCGACACCAACATCACGAAGGACCAGTTCAACCACTGGCTCACCGCCGCCGCCAAGCAGCAGGCGCAGACCACGGGTCAGAAGCCGCAGGACGTCGTCGCGCCCGACCCGCCGGACTTCACGCAGTGCGTCGCGGCGAAGGCGAAGCAGAAGACGCCGAAGGGCACGCCCAAGCCGACGACCGCCGCGCTCAAGTCCCAGTGCCAGCAGGAGTACTCGGGCCTGCGCGACCAGACGATGCAGTTCCTGATCTCCGCGCAGTGGCTCACGCAGGAGGCCAAGAAGCGCAACATCACGGCCACCGACAAGGAAGTCCAGACCACCTTCCAGCAGCAGAAGAAGCAGTCGTTCCCGAAGGAGGCGGACTACCAGAAGTTCCTCCAGAGCTCGGGCCAGACCGAGGCCGACCTTCTTTACCGCGTGCGGCTGTCGGTCCTGACGAACAAGCTCCAGCAGTCGATCGTCAAGGGCAAGGGCACCGTCACCGAGGCCCAGATCAGCGACTACTACAACAAGAACAAGCAGCGCTTCGCGCAGCCCGAGACGCGCGATCTGCTCGTGGTCCTCAACCCGAACAAGGCGAAGGCGCAGGCCGCGCTCAGCGCGATCAAGTCCGGCCAGTCGTGGAAGTCGGTTGCCAAGAAGTACTCCACCGACTCGGCCTCGAAGTCGCAGGGGGGCAAGCTCCCGAACGTGACCAAGGGCCAGCAGGAGAAGGGCTTCGACACGGCCATCTTCAGCGCGCCGAAGAACAAGGTGCAGGGCCCGGTCAAGACCCAGTTCGGCTACTACGTCTTCAAGGTCACGAACGTGAAGCCGGCCAAGCAGCAGTCGCTCCAGCAGGTGCACGACACGATCAAGAACCTGCTCCAGTCGCAGGCGCAGCAGAAGGCGCTCAACGACTTCGTCACCAACTTCCAGAAGGACTACAAGGCGAAGACGAACTGCGCGAAGGGCTACGTCGTCGACCAGTGCAAGAACGCGCCGAAGCCGAAGTCGGCCACCCAGCCGCTGAACGGCGGAGCGCCGAACAGCGGCGGCGGCGCCCCGCAGCAGGGTGCCCCGCAGCAGGTGCCGCAGGGCACGCCGCAGGCGCCGCAGCAGGGCGCGCCACCGCAGGGCGGCGCCCCCGCGCCCTCGCAGCCGACGCCGTAGCCGCAGCTCGATGAGCACGCCGGACGAGTCGGGACGCGCGCTCGCGCGTCTCGACGAGATCAGCCGGCGGCTGCGCGTCGAGTGCCCGTGGGACCGCGAGCAGGACGAGCGCTCGATCGTCCCCCACACGGTCGAGGAGGCCTACGAGCTGGCGGACGCCGCCAACCGCGGCGACGCCCGCAAGATGGTCGACGAGCTCGGCGACGTGCTGTTCCAGGTCGTCTTCCTGTCGCTGCTGCTCGAGGAGCGCGGCGAGGGCGACTTCGCGGCGGTCGCAGATCACTGCCGGCAGAAGCTGGTCCGCCGTCACCCGCACGTCTTCGGCGACGTGGAGGCGGGCAGCGCCGGCGAGGTCCTTCGCAACTGGGACCAGATCAAGCGCGGGGAGGAGGGCCGCGAGCCGGGGATCTTCGGCGAGGTGCCTGAGAACCTGCCGGGGCCCCTGTACGCGCGCAAGGTCCTGCGGCGCGCCTCCAGCGCGGGCGCCGACTTCGCCACCGACCCGGTGAGCGACCACCTCGAGGCCGACGACTTCGGCTCGGTGGGCGACCTGCTGTTCGCGGCCGTCGCGCTCGCGCGCGAGAAGAAGGTCGACCCCGAACTCGCGCTACGGTCCGCCGCCGACCGCTTCAGGCAACGCATCGAACGAGAGGAATCCGCCACCCGTGAGTGAGATCACGCAGGTACACGCCCGCCAGGTGCTCGACAGCCGCGGCAACCCGACCGTCGAGGTCGACGTCCAGCTCCAGTCCGGCTCGTCCGGGCGCGCTGCGGTTCCGTCGGGCGCGTCGACGGGTGAGTTCGAGGCGGTCGAGCTGCGCGACGGCGGCAACGAGTGGAACGGCAAGGGCGTCGCGCAGGCGGTGCGCAACGTGAACGACGAGATCGCCGCCGCGGTCGCCGGGATCGACGCCGACGACCAGCAGGGACTCGACCGCCGCATGATCGAGCTCGACGGCACGCCCAACCAGGGGCGGCTCGGTGCGATCGCGATCCTCGTCGTGTCGCTCGCCGCCGCCAAGGCCGCCGCGGCCGAGGAGGGCATGACGCTGTGGCGCTACCTCGGCGGCGAGGCCGCGCACGTGCTGCCCGTGCCGATGATGAACATCCTGAACGGCGGCGCCCACGCCGACAACAAGGTCGATTTCCAGGAGTTCATGGTCGTGCCGGTGGGCTTCGGCTCGTTCTCCGAGGGGCTGAAGGCGGGCGTGGAGGTGTTCCACGCGCTGAAGAAGACGCTGTCCTCGCGCGGGCTCAACACGGCCGTGGGCGACGAGGGCGGCTTCGCTCCCGACCTCGACTCGAACGAGGCTGCGCTCGAGGCGGTCATCGCGGGGATCGAGGCGGCGGGCTACACGCCCGGCGACCAGGTGGCGATCGCGCTCGACCCGGCCACCTCGGAGCTGTATTCCGACGGCGCCTACGACCTCGAGCACGAGGGCCGCAAGCTGTCGTCGGAGGAGATGGCCGCCTACTGGGAGGACATCTCGTCGCGCTACCCGGTCCTCTCGATCGAGGACGGGATGGACGAGAACGACTGGGACGGCTGGAAGGCGCTCACGGATCGGATCGGCGACCGCGTGCAGCTCGTGGGCGACGACCTGTTCGTCACGAACCCCGAGCGCCTGCGGGACGGCATCCAGCGCGGGGTCGCGAACTCGATCCTCGTGAAGGTCAACCAGATCGGCACGCTCACCGAAACGCTGGAGGCCGTGCGGACAGCGCGCGAAGCCGGCTACACCGCGGTGATGTCGCACCGCTCGGGCGAGACCGAGGACACCACGATCGCGGACCTGGCCGTGGCCACCGGCTGCGGGCAGATCAAGACCGGCGCCCCGTCGCGCTCCGATCGCGTGGCGAAGTACAACCAGCTGCTGCGGATCGAGGAGGCGCTGGGACCGGACGCGACGTATCCGGGGCGCAGGGCCTTCCGGGCGTGAGCATTCACTAAAGAGGAGCGCGCGCGGGCCCGGCGAAAGCGCGGGCAATGTCGTCTGTCGCACTTCGGACCATCCACTGGCACAGGGTCGGGCGGATCGCCCTGCTCGCCGTGCTCGGGATCATCCTGCTGCTCTACATCCGCCCGGTCGTGCACTGGGTCCAGCAGCGCAACACCGCTGCCAACAGCCGTCAGGACCTGCATCAGCTCCAGGCCGAGCACGATCGGCTCGAGACGCGGATGCGCGCCCTCACCGGCCCGGGCGCGATCGACCGCGGCGCCCGCTCGCTCGGCATGGTGAAGGCGGGCGAGCGGGCCTACGTGTACGAAGGCCACTGACGACCGCGCCGCTCGCCGCTAACTTGGCGGGGTGCCGTACGACGTGGAGAACGCGCTGTTCCAGTGGGAGGAGGGCGAGCGCCGCCTGCGCTCGTACGACGACCCTGTACGCGGCCAGCTCGAGCACGCGGCCCGCGCGGTGCTGGAGGAGCTCCGCCGCCGCCTCGGCGGGGCGTTCACGCTGTCGGAGCTGGCCGACTTCTACGGCGCGGGGACCGACTGGGCGGACGACATAGCCGAGCGCCGCTTCGCCGGGACCGACACGTCGCACGCGGTGGACGCGGCGTTCGCGCGGTATGCGCGGTTCGCTTCAGATTTCGCCGGCGGGCGCCGGCACGAGCGCGCGCGTTAAGCGTCGAAGCGGTCCGGATCCAGCTCCGAACCGTCGTCATCATCAGATGAGCCGTCACCGTTCTGCTCGCCGGCGCGGCGGATCACGATCTGGTCCTGCTCGACCGTGACCGTGACGGGACGGTGACCCGCCCAGTGCTCGGCGTAGACGGGGTCGTCCTGGACGGCGGGGTCGAGCCACAGTCCATAGCCCTCGTCACCGTGGTCGAAGGTGCCCTCGAGCTCGCGGCGGCCGCGACGAGCGCCACCACCACCGCGGCGGCCCCTGCCCCCGCGCCGTCCGCGGCGACGCGATGAGCTCTTCTGCTCGTCCTGGTCGCCCTCCTGCTCCTCGTCCTCGTCCTCGTCCGGCTCGGCGTCGAGCGCGGCGGCCACCAGCGCGTCGTCCTCGGCGCGCAGGTCCGGTTCCTCCTCGATCGGCGGGCCGTAGGGCTCGTCGGGGGCCGGAGTGTCGGCCGGTTCGCCCGGCACCAGCTGGTGCTCGCGCTTGAACGCGTCGACGTCCTTGACGCTCACTTCGAGCTGATGGGCGATCCACGCGTCAGTTCGCCCCTGGCGAACCCAGGTGCGAATCTGGTTGAGTTGGGGCTTGAGAGACCGTCTGGCCATCGAAGCGCGGCAAGACTACCAATCGGGTACGGCCCGCCCTTACAATGGGGCCGAACGGATTTCGACACCGGGGAAGGGGCGAGCGGGTGCGGGGGGACCACTCAATTAGGGCATGGAGGCTGGGATGCTTGTTCTGACACGGAAGTCCAACCAGAGCATCATGATCGGGGACGACATCGAGGTCTCGGTGCTCGCGATCATGGGCGAGAAGGTGCGCATAGGCATCGAGGCGCCGCGCTCGATTCCGGTCTTCCGCAAGGAGGTCTACCTCGAGATCCGCCAGGACTCGTCGCCGGAGGAGGCCCGGAAAGAGGTGGACGAGGCGCTCGAGCAGCTGAAGTCGCCGCCGGCGGACACCTAAAGGGAATTGTTCGGTCTCGGCGGCCTGCCGCGATCGCGCTGTCCCTGCGGCACCGAGACCTCAAATTCCCAGGGCTAAGGAACGGGTTTGTACCTGTAGCCGAAGCCGCGCACGGTCTCGACCGGCAGCTCCACGTCGTGCTCGCGGAAGCGGCGACGCAGGTAGCCCACGTACAGCTTCACCCGGTCGCGCGGCACGAACTCGTCGTTCCAGGCGAGGCTGAGCAGCTGCTCCGGCGAGAGCACCTGCCCGCGGTGCTGGACCAGGGCGCTCAGCAGGCGCAGCTGAAGCGGCGTCAGGTCGACCAGCTTGCCGTGCGCGCGAACCTCGAGCGCTCCGTAGTCGATGTCGAGCAGGCTGTCGCTGTAGCGGGCCGGGCGCGGCGTGGCGTACGGCGCCCGCCGCAGCAGCGCCTCGACGCGCGCGAGGAGCTCCTGCACGCCGAACGGCTTGCCGAGGAAATCGTCGGCGCCCGCGCGGAGCATCCTCACGCACGACGCCTCGTCGGAGGAGGCGGTCACGACGATCACCGGCACCTCGCTCAGCTCGCGGATGCGGGTGAGCAGCGCGTGGCCGTCGAGGTCCGGAAGCGTGAGGTCGAGGATGACCACGTCGGGCCGCCGGTCGAACAGCAGCCGCAACGCTCCGGCCGCGTCGGCGCTCTGGACGACCTGGAGCCCGTTGCGCGCGAGCGCCCGATGCAGCAGCGCGCGCGCATCCATGTCGTCCTCGACCACGAGCGCGCGCGCGGCGCCCCTCGGCTCGTGCCCGGGCAGCGTGCGGCCGCCGACGCGCGGGCTCGATCCGGCGAACGGATCGACGGAATGAAGATGGACCCCTGACATCCTGGTTCAGAGGATCGGCGAAAGAATCCGGTCTGAACATCGGGCGTTTGGCGGATTTGAGCGCTCAGACAGTCCTCGGGGCCGCCACGCCGACGGCGACCACCGCCGCGACGGCCCCCGCGACGATCAGCGGCGTGCTGCCGTCATGGCCCCACGCGAGCCCGGCCCAGATGCCCGCGATCAGGGCGCAGCCGCCCGTGATGCCCTGGAACAGCCCGAGCCCGGTGCCCATGAGCGGCTTGGGAAGCAGGTCGGCGACCCACGCCTTGGCCACGCCGTCGGTGAGCGCGGTGTACGCGCCATAGAGCGGCAGCAGCACCCAGACCCACGTGCGCGAGTCGGCGACGCCCAGTCCGACGTACGCGATCGCGAACACGGCGAGGCCGGCGGCGAACACGAGCCGGCGGGGGACGCGATCCGACAGCGAGCCGGCCGGATAGCTCAGCCCGGCATAGACGAGGTTATAGAGCACGTACGCGAGGACGATCGACACGAAGCCGAGGCCGAGGTCGGACGCGCGCAGGATGATGAACGCGTCGGAGAAGTTCACGAGGCCGAAGAGTCCCAGCAGGACGACCACCCGCCAGTAGCGCGGGGGCAGGATCCGCGGTGACATCGCGAACAGGGGCTCTCTCTTTGCCTTCTCGACCTGCTCGGGCGCGGGCGGGTGCTCGCGCACCAGGAGGATGAGGGCGACGCTGATCGCCGCCGGCACGAACGCCACGAAGAAGAGCGGCCGGAGGTTGTGGTTGAACGCCTCGTACAGCGCGAGACCGAGCAGCGGCCCGACCACAGCGCCCGCCGTGTCGGCGCCGCGATGGAACCCGAACGCGGCGCCGCGGATCTCGGGTGGGGTGTCGTCGGCGATGAGCGCGTCGCGGGGGGACGTGCGCACGCCCTTGCCGACGCGATCGAAGAAGCGGGCAAACAGCACGAGCCCCCAGCCCTGCGCCAGGCCGATGAGCGGCTTGGCGAGCGACGACAGCCCGTAGCCGAGCGCGATCAGCGGCCGGCGCCGGAACCGGTCGGCGAGCCGGCCGCTCACCGCCTTGCCCACCGACGCCGTGCCCTCCGCCACGCCCTCGATCAGGCCGAGCACCGACGGCGGCGCGCCGAGCGTGATCGTGATGAACAGCGGCATGACGGGATACAGCAGCTCGGAGGCGGCGTCCTGGAAGAAGCTGACCGCGGACAGCACCCGCACGTTGCGCGGGATGCGGAACGCGTGGTGCGGTCCTTGCGCGGCCTGCCGCGGTGGCGCGGTCCGCTCCGTCGGACCTTCCGCGCTTTGGGTCATGGGCGGCTCAGGCGAACCACAGCGCGAGCATCTGGAACATCACGACGGTGACCAGCACCGTCGTACCGATGATCGCGAGCACGAGCATGAGGAAGCGCGCCGTGCTGTGGCGTGTGACGCGCTCGTTGCGGCGCTGCACAGAGCGGCGCGCCGCCTCCCGGCGGAGGCGTTCCCGGCGTTGACGGTCCTCGACGGTCTCCTCGTGAAAGGCCGCCTCGAACTGCGCAAGCGATTGCCGCATCCGCATCATGGCGGCAGGGAGGCTACCACCGTTATGGGGGCACGATTTCGTTCACCCCTTGCGCGGCCTGCGGCTATCGCGCGACCGCCGGGTTCGGGGTTCCGACCTCGTGCGGTGCCTGCTTGACGCCTGTCAGGCCACCGTGATCTCGGGCGCCAGGTACACGTCCTGGACCGCGTGCAGCAGCTCGACGCCCTCGTCGAACGGGCGCTGGAACGCCTTTCGCCCGGTGATCAGGCCCATGCCCCCGGCGCGCTTGTTGATCACCGCGGTCTTCACGGCCTCGGCCAGGTCGCTCTGGCCGGACGAGGCGCCGCCGCTGTTGATGAGTCCCGCACGCCCGAGGTAGCAGTTGGCCAGCTGGTAGCGCGTGAGGTCGATCGGATTGTCGGTGGTGAGCTTCTCGTAGACGAGCTTGTTCGTCTTGCCGTACGAGCCGCCGTTCTGGTTCAGCGCCCCGTAGCCGTTGTTCACCTCGGGCAGCTTCTGCTTGATGATGTCGGCCTCGATCGTCACGCCGATGTGGTTGGCCTGGCCGGTGAGGTCTGCGGCGAGGTGGTAGTCGGTGCCGTCGACCTTGAACGCCGGGTTGCGCAGGTAGCACCACAGCACCGTGAACATCCCGAGCCGGTGCGCCTCCTCGAACGCGCGGCTGACCTCGACGATCTGCCGGCGCGACTCCTCGCTGCCGAAGTAGATCGTCGCGCCCACGCCCGCCGCGCCCAGCTCCCAGGCGCGCTGCGTGGTGCCGAACATCGTCTGGTCGAACTCGTTCGGGTAGGTGAGCAGCTCGTTGTGGTTGAGCTTGACGATGAAGGGAAGCTTGTGCGCGTACTTGCGGCTGACCGCGCCGAGGACGCCGAAGGTGGAGGCGAAGGCGTTGCAGCCGCCCTCGATCGCCAGGCGTACGAGGTTCTCCGGGTCGAAGTACATGGGGTTGGGGGCGAAGCTCGCGCCCGCGCTGTGCTCGATGCCCTGGTCGACCGGCAGGATGCTCACGTGGCCCGTGCCCGCCAGGCGGCCGCTGTCGAGCAGCCACTGGAGATTGCGCAGCACGCGGTTGCTGCGGTCGGTCGACGCGTAGATCCGATCGACGAAGTCGGGCCCCGGCAGGTGGAGCTGCGAGCGGTCGATCGTCTTCGATTCGTGATTGAGGAGGCTGTCCGCCTCGTCGCCCAGCAGATCCGCGATCCGGTCCGCTGTGTAGCTCGTTGTTGTGGCCACTTCTTCTCCTGAGACGTTTGAGTCGAGGATATACCCGGAGAAACCGGCCGCTCGGCCCGGGAAACGCCGACGGCGTGGCTAGGATGCCGCCGGATGGAGCACCGGTTCACGGGCCCCAGCTACACGCTGGGCATCGAGGAGGAGCTCATGATCCTCGATGCCGAGACCCTTGAGCTGGTGAATGGCATCGAGACCATGCTCGAGTCGATGCCGCCGGACACCGAGGGCGATGTCAAGCCCGAGCTCATGGAGTCCGTCCTCGAGATCTCCACGACCCCCTGCAAGAACACGCGCGAGGCGGGGACCCAGCTGCGCGAGCTGCGGCGCAAGGTCAACGAGACGGCGCACGCCAAGGGCCTCGCGATCGGCTCCGCCGGCACCCATCCGTTCGCGATGTGGGAGGACCAGCGCATCGTCGGGCGCACCCGCTATCGCGACCTGATCGCGGCGCTCCGCTTCGTCGCGCGCCAGGAGCTGATCTTCGGCCAGCACGTGCACGTGGGCGTCGACGGGGCCGACAAGGCGATCCACGTGGCCAACGGGATGCGCGTGCACCTGCCGCTGCTGCTCGCGCTGTCGGCCAACTCGCCGTTCTGGCGCGCCGACGACACCGGCCTGCTCTCCACGCGCACGCCCATCTTCCGTGCCTTCCCGCGCGTGGGTATCCCGCCCACCTACAGGAACTGGGAGGAGTACTCGAAGCGGATCGAGTTCATGGTCGAGTCGCGGACGATCGAGGACTACACCTACCTCTGGTACGACGTGCGCCCGCACCCCAACTTCGGCACCGTCGAGGTCCGCGTGATGGACAGCCAGACGCGGATCGAGCACACGCTCGGGCTCGCGGCGCTGGTGCAGGCGCTCGTGAAGGAGCTGTGCGAGCACTTCGAGGCCGGCAAGCGGCTCTCCACCTATCCGTACGAGATGCTCGACGAGAACAAGTGGCTGGCCGCGCGGCACGGGCTGGACCAGGAGCTGGTCGACCTGCCCAAGACCCGGCGCGTGGGCACGCGCGAGCTGGCGCTGCGGGTGCTCGACCGCGTCCACCACCACGCCGAGGAGCTGGGCTCGGCGGGCGAGCTCGAGGGGATCGAGGATCTGCTCGAGCGCGGCACCGGGGCCTCGCGGCAGCTCGTGGTGTACGAGGCCAACCACGACCTGCGGGAGGTCGTGAGCGAGATCATCGAGAAGACCGCCGCCTAGAGGTATTTCCGTCACTCGCAAGGGTCTCGCGCGGGTATCCTCGGATAAGTGAGCGAGCCGGACCTCTTCGTCGTCTGCAAGAACTGCTCGTCCGAGGTCAGCCCGTACGTGACCGAGTGTCCGTACTGCGGCCAGCGGGTCCGCAAGCGCGCGCCGAAGATCGAGCGCGGGCGGGGCGCCGAGAACGGCGGCAGGCGCCGGCGGGTGCGCGCGCCGCGGCTGTCACCACTGCGGCGGGGCGAGATCCCCGGCATCGCGGCCGAGACGAAGCCGTATGCGACCGGCGCGCTCATCCTCATCTCGCTCGCCGTCACGATCGTCCTTGCAACCGGGCGCGTCGACCAGCTCGACGCGGGCGGGATCTTCGCCCCGCTCGGCAACGAGTACTGGCGGCTGATCACGACGCCGTTCGTATACGACACGGGCGGGCCGTTCTACATCTTCGTGGTGCTCGTCGCCACGGCCGTCTTCGGCACGCTCGTCGAGCGCCGGTTCGGATCGGTGGTCGCCGTGCTCGTGTTCCTGCTCGCGGGGGCGGGCGGCGCGTATCTCGCGGTGGAGCTGAATGATTTCCCGGTGCTCGGCGGCAGCGCGGGCGCACTCGGCCTGCTCGCGGCCTGGTTCGTGGACGATCGTCTGGCCGCGCGGCGCGGGAGCGATCGCGGCAACGACCTGATCGGGGTGGCGGCATTCGCCGCGGTGCTGCTCCTGCTCCCGTTCGCCGACACGCAGGGCAGCGTCTACGCGGGGCTGGGCGGCGCGGCGATCGGCAGCGTCATAGGCGCTGTCATCTCGCCGTTCCGACCCTGAGCCTGGGATGTCGGAGGAGCTCGTCCGCCGCTGGTTCGACGCGCTCAATGCTCGCGACGTGGACGCGCTCATCGCGATGGCCCATCCCGACATCGACGTCTACCCGATGCAGTTCGCCGTCAGCGGCAACTACGAGGGGCACGAGGGCCTGCGGAAGTGGCGCAGCGACCTGGGCGCGTGGGATCCCGGGCACCACGTCGAGGCCGGCGAGGTGCGCGCCCTCGACAACGGGCGGTTCGTCATGTTCGGCCGGGTGATCATCGACGGCGAGCCGTTCTCCCCCTACGCGCTGCTCATCCGCGTCAAGGACGGCAAGGTCGTCGTCATGCGCTCCTACCTCAACGACGAGGAGACGCTCGAGCGGATGGGCGTGTTCAGCTGGCCGCCATAGGGTCTAGCCGACGCTGATCCGGCCGGGCTCGCCGCTGACGACGCGCCCGATCTCGACTCCCGGCGCCCCGCTGCCTGCGCGTGCCGCCACGAGCAGCCCGCCGGAGGTCATGGCGTCGCACAGGAGCCAGCGCAGATGCTCGGGCACGCCGCCGTCCCAGTCGACGCACGGCTCGACCCAGTCGCGGTTGCGCCGCGTGCCGCCGGCGATGGGCGGCTCGTCGGCCAGGAGGAGGTCGAGCACGCCCTCGATCGAGGGGACGGCTTCCGCGTCGATCTCCGCCGCCACCCCGCTGGCCAGCGTCAGCTCGTGCAGATGGCCGAGGAGCCCGAAGCCGGTCACGTCCGTGGCCGCGCTCGTGTCGGCGGCCAGGGCGGCCTCGCTCGCATCGCGGTTCAACGTGGTCATGACGGCGACGGTGCGCTCGACCAGTGTGTCGCCCGCCAGCCCGCGCTTGGCGGCAGTCGAGGCCACACCTCCGCCCACGGGCTTGGTCAGGTAGAGCGAGTCGCCCACGCGCGCGGTGGAGTTGCGCATCAGCCGGGCCGGGTCCACCACGCCGGTGACCGCCATGCCGTACTTGGGCTCGCGATCGTCGATCGAGTGGCCGCCCACGACCGCGACGCCGGCGGATTCGGCCACGTCGGCGCCGCCGCGCAGGATCTCGCGCAGCGGGTCCTCGCCCAGTTCCTCGAGCGAGTAGGCGACCAGGTTGAGCGCGGTGACCGGCCGTGCTCCCATCGCGTAGACATCGGACAGCGCGTTGGCCGCGGCCACGCGGCCGAAGTCGTACGGGTCGTCGACGATCGGCGTGAAGAAGTCGACCGTGCTCACGATCGCGAGGTCGTCGCTCACCCGGTACACCGCGGCGTCGTCCGCGGACTCGTGGCCCACGAGCAGCGCGGGGTCGTCCGTCCGCGGCAGCTCCTGCAGCAGCGGGTGCAGCGCGCCAGGCGGGATCTTGCAGGCGCAGCCGGCGCCGTGGGAAAGGGCAGTCAGCCTCACCTACCTATTATGCGCCGGGTGCCCGAGCGCCAGTTCACGGACCCCGAGATCGAGGCTGCCGTCCAGGCACTCAGCGACCCCGTTCGCTTCCGCGCCGCCGAGACGCGGGTGGGGCAGATGGCGCCGCAGCTTCAGCGCATCCTCGGCTTGGCGCTCAGCGAGGGCGGCTGGTTCGGCGAGGCACACGAGGCGGAGGTCCTGAAGGTGGCGACGACGCCCGATCCCGACGAGCGGATCCGCGCCGTCCGGACCCTCCTCGCCGAGGAGGTGCGTATAGGGATGCTGGTGGGCGTTGCCGTCGGCTGGGAGCTCGCCCGCGAACTCGAGACTGGAGGAGACACTTGAACATCCGCTTCCTTGGCCACGCGTGCTTCGAGCTCAGCGAGGGCGACACCCGCATCCTGATCGACCCGTTCCTCACCGGTAACCCGAAGGCGGCCGCGTCGGCCGACGAGATGAACCCGACGCACATCCTCCTCACCCACGGGCATGGCGACCACTACGGCGACATCGTCGACATCGCCAAGCGCACGAACGCACAGTGCGTGGCCATCGTGGAGATCGCGAACGAGCTGCAGGGGAAGGGCGTCGAGAACGTGGCCGATCCGAACATCGGCGGCACCGTCGAGTTCGACGGCGGCTGGGTCCG
>JAICJV010000056.1 GCA_025928265.1 Thermoleophilaceae bacterium | reverse complement strand
CGTGCCTCTTGACACGACGGTCGTCCTACCCCGTGGTGCGAGCGGGCCGCTGCCGCTCGTCGTCGAGATACACGGCTTCGGTAACAGCAAGTACGAGTACCTCGACCCGTCGTCGACCGCCTACACGGACAACGCCTACGCATGGGCGCGCGCGGGCTACGCGGTGCTCACCTACACCGCTCGCGGCCTGTGGGGCTCGTGCGGCACGCCGGAGTCACGCCTGCGCAGCCCGCTCGCCTGCGCACGCGGCTGGATCCACCTCGCAGATGTGCGCTACGAGGTGCGGGACACGCAGGAACTCGTCGGCCGGCTGGTGGACGAGGGCGTGGCGGACCCGAGGCGCATCGGTGTCACGGGCGACTCCTACGGCGGCGGCCAGACGTTCATGCTCGCAGCGCTGCGCAACCGCGTGATGCTCCAGGACGGGAGGCTGGTGCCGTGGCGCAGCCCGCGCGGTACACCGCTCCGCGTAGCCGCGGCAGCACCCGTGATCCCCTGGACGGACCTCATCTACGCGATTGCGCCGAACGGCCGCACGCGCACCGACGCCATCCCTCCGCCGCGCGCCGACTTCGAGCCTGTCGGGGTCTTCAAGGCGTCTTTTGCGAACGGCATCTTCGCCGCGGCGCAGTTCGCCACCGGCCCGGGACAGCCTGTCGGCGCGCCGTTCGTGCCCGGCCGGCCGATGGGATACCTGGCGCCACCCGGTGTGGAGCCGGACGCCGATGTGGCGGGGTGGGTTGCGCGCGCGGACCGGGGCGAGCCGTACGAGGGAGGCGACGCACGCGCGATCGTCCACACGCTCGAGCGCTTCCACTCCGCCTACTACGTCAACTCGGACCGCGCGCCCGCACCGCTGTTCGTGGCGAGCGGCTTCACCGACGATCTCTTTCCGGTCGACGAGGCGCTGCGGTTCGCGAACCGGACACGGCGCCGGCATCCGCATGCTCCGATCGCGCTGATGTTCGGCGACTTCGGACACCAGCGCGCAGCGAACAAGCCGGCAGACCGCGCGCGGCTGATCGCCGCGATTCATGCGTGGTTCGACCACTACCTGCATGGCGCGCCAGCGCGGCCGACCGGAGTGACCGCATCGACCCAGACGTGCCCGCGCAGCGCCCCGTCGGGCGGTCCGTTCCATGCGCGCACCTTCGCCGCACTCGCGCGGCGCTCGGTCCGCTTCGCCTCGACGCGACCGCAGACGATCGACTCCTCCGCCGGCAACCCGGCGGTCGCGGCCGCGATCGACCCCGTCACGGGTGGCGGCGACGCGTGCGCCACCACTTCCGCCGCCGACGAGCCCGGAACGGCCACGTACCGCCTGCCCGCTGCGAGCGGCGCCGGCTACACGCTTCTCGGCGCGCCGGCGATCGACGCGCGAGTGCGCATCCACGGCGCCCCGGCCATCGCTCAGATTGCGGCGCGCCTCTGGGACGTGGCACCTGGCGGCGGCTCGCAGACGCTCGTCGCCCGGGGCCTCTACCGGCCGTCCACATCGGGACGAGTGAGATGGCAGCTGCACGCGAACGGCTGGCGGTTCGCGCCCGGGCACGTCCCGAAGCTCGAGTTGCTCGGCCGCGACGCGCCCTACGCGCGGCCGTCGAACGGCCGCTTCGAAATCGAGGTCGAGCGGCTGCGCGTGACGCTCCCGGTCCATTAGCATCATGACAGCAAGCGGTGTGATGCTAAGATGTCCGCTGTGCGCACCACCGTGACCCTCGATCCCGACATCGAGGCGGCGCTCCGGAGAATCGCGCGCGAGCGCGGCCTCTCGTTCAAGGAGGCGCTCAACTCGAGCATCCGAGCCGGGCTCGGGCAGGGAGGCGCCGCCGAGCCGTACCGCGTCCCGACGCGGCCGCTTGGGCTGCGTCCGGGTATCGACCTCGACAAGGCGCTCGCGCTTGCGACCGACCTCGAGGACGCCGAGCTCGTTCGCAAGCTCGAGCTGCGCAAGTGAAGCTGCCCGACGCGAACCTGCTCCTCTACGCGATCGACGAGCGTGCGCCGCGTCACGAGGCGGCGCGCGCCTGGCTCGAGGCGACGCTGTCCGGAACGGAGACCGTCGCGTTCGCCTGGACGGTCCTCCTGGCCGTCGTCCGCCTCTCGACACGCTCGGTTGTGTTCGAGCAGCCGCTCGACTCCCATGCCGCACTCGACTTGGTCGATGGCTGGCTCGCCCGGCCGAACGTGACGGTTGTGCATCCGACCGAGCGTCACGCCGCGGTCCTGCGTGAACTGCTCGCGCCGTTCGGCACCGCCGGCAACCTCGTCAGTGACGCTCACCTGGCGGCGCTCGCAATCGAGCATGGCGCGGAACTCTGCTCGAGCGACCGCGACTTCGGGCGCTTCTCCGGGGTCCGCTGGACCGACCCGCTCGCCGGCTAGCTCGAGCCGTCGTCCACGGGCGCCATCGCGTGGAACCCGCCGTCCACGTGGAGGATCTCGCCGCTGATCGCCCTGGCGAGGTCCGAGAGCAGGAAGCAGACGGCGTCGGCGACCGGGCCCGGGTCCTCGACGTCCCAGCCGAGCGGTGCGTTTGCCGACCAGGTCGATTCGATCTGGCCGAAACCCGGAATCGACTCGGCAGCGAGGGTGCGCATCGGCCCGGCGGAGACCAGGTTAACGCGCACGCCCTGCGGCCCCAGGTGGCGCGCCAGGTAGCGGGAAACGGCCTCGAGCCCCGCCTTCGCCACACCCATCCAGTCGTATGCGGGCCATGCGCGCGACGCGTCGAAGTCGAGGCCCACGATGCTGCTGCCCGAGCCCATGAGCGGGGCGACGGCCACGGCGAGCGCCTTGAGCGAGAACGCGCTCGTCCGGAAGGCCGTCTCCGCGCTGTCCGCGGGCGTGGACAGGAATGACCCGCCCAGTGCGTCGGGCGGCGCGAAGGCGATGGCGTGCAGCACGCCGTCGACGCGGCCCCAGCGCTTCGCGAGCTCGTCGTGTACGGCGCGCAGGTCGTCGTCGGAGTTCACGTCGAGCTCGAGCACGTCCGGCGGGTCGGGCAGGCGCTTGGCGGCGCGCTCGGTCAGCCGCCGCGCGCGACCGAAGCCGGTGAGCACGATCTCCGCGCCTTCCTGCTGCGCGCGCTCGGCCACGTGCCACGCGATCGAGTCGCGGGTGAGGACTCCCGTAATCAGCAGCCGCTTGCCGGCGAGCATCAGCCGCGCTCAGCCCGCCGCCTGCACGCAGAGCACCGCGTTGTGGCCGCCGAAGCCGAACGAGTTCGACAGCGCGACGGCGGGGCGGTCGCGGCGCTCGAGCGGCCGAGCGGATCCGGGCACGTAGTCGAGGTCGAGGCCCTCCTCGCGCTCCTCCCAGCCGACGGTGGGCGGCGCCACGCCGTCGCGCAGCGCCAGCAGCGTGGCCACGAACTCGACGGCGCCGGCGGCTCCGAGCAGATGCCCGATCGCGGACTTGGTGGACGAGACCGGCACCGCGGCCGCCCGCTCGCCCAGCGCCGCCTTGATGGCCACGGTCTCGGCACGGTCGTTGAGCGGTGTCGAGGTGCCGTGCGCGTTGACGTAGTCCACGTCGTCCGGCTCGAGCCCTGCGTCCGCCAGCGCCGCGCGCATCGCGGCGGCCGCTCCCGCGCCGTCGGCTTCGGGTGCGGTGATGTGGTGCGCATCGGAGGTGGCGCCGTAGCCGAGTATCTCGCCGAGGATCGGGGCGCCGCGTGCCTGCGCCGCCTCGGCCTCCTCGAGCACGAGCACGGCCGCGCCCTCGCCCATGACGAAACCGTCGCGGCGGGCGTCGAAGGGGCGCGAGATGCCGGACTCGGAGGTGGCGCCCATCGCCTCGAACGCGGCGGTGGCGAACGGGGTCAGCGTCGCCTCCGCGCCGCCCGTGACGACCGCGTCCACGTCGCCGGACTGGATCGCCCGCACCGCCGTGCCGATCGCGTGAGCTCCGGCCGAGCACGCGGAGATCACGCCGTAGCTCGGGCCGCGCAGGCCATACCGCATCGACAGCGCGGCGGGCGCGGCGTTGCCCATCAGCAGCGGGATGGCGAGCGGCGACACGCGGCCGCCGTCGTGCTGCGACACGACGTTCGACTCGAGCGACCCGAGGCCGCCGATGCCCGTACCGATGATGCAGGCGACCTGCAGCGCGTCGTAGGGCAGCCCGTCCTCCCAGCCAGCGTCGGCGATCGCCTCGGCGCCCGCGGCCACGGCGAGCTGCGTGAAGCGATCGGCGCGGCGCGCCTCCTTCGTGCTCATCGTCGCCCTCGGGTCGAAGTCGTCGCACGCCCCGCGGCCGTCGACGATCCCGCTGTTGCCGGCCGACCAGCGCTCGTGCAGCGTGCGCGCCCCGACCCCGAGCGGCGTGACGGCGCCGACGCCGGTGACGACCGCGCGCCTGGTCATCCCGCCTTGGAGACGATCAGGTCGACCGCCTGACCGACCGTCTTGATCGATGCGATGTCGTCGCCCTTGAGGCGCACGCCGAACTTCTCCTCCACGACCTGGCTGAGCTCCGCGAGGTCGAGCGAGTCCACGTCGAGCTCCTCGAACGTCGCGTCGCGCTTGATCAGCTCACGGTCCGGCCCGAGCTCCGCGAGCGCGTCGGCGACGACCGTTTCTACCTGCTCGGCTGTGACGGTGGTGGCCATCGGTCCTCCTCGGTTCAGGCGCTGAGCCCGCCGTCCACGACGAGCGTTGCACCGGTGATGTAAGCGGCTTCGTCAGAGGCCAGGAAGCGCACCGACGCGGCGACCTCCTCCGGGCGGCCCGCGCGGCGCGCGGGCACCGCTTCAAGGGTGCCCGTTGTGAGCTCCGCTGTCATCTCGGTCGCGATGAAGCCTGGTGCGACTGCGTTGACCGTGACGCCGCGGCGTGCGACCTCCACGGCGATCGCCTTCGTCATCGCCACGAGACCGGCCTTCGAGGCGGCGTAGTTCGCCTGGCCGGGATTGGTCAGCGTCGTGCCCACCACCGACGCGATGTTCACCACGCGTCCGTGGCGGCGGCGGATCATCCCGCGCACGGCCTGGCGGGTGAGCCGGAACGCCGCCGACAGGTTGGTCTCGATCACGCGGTTCCAGTCGTCGTCCTCGAGCTGCAGCGCAAGCCCGTCCGCGTTGACCCCCGCGTTGTTCACGAGCGCGCCGATCGGCGCGAGCTGCCGCTCGGCCTCCGCGAGCAGTTGCTCGGCCGCGCCCGGCGCGCTCACGTCGCCGGCCACGGGCACGGCCGTGCCGCCGGCGGCCACGATCTCGTCCACGACCGCCGGAGCGGCCGCCTCCCCGGAGCGGAAGTTCACGGCCACGGGCCAGCCGTCAGCCGCGAGCGCGCGAGCGATCGCGGCGCCGATCCCGCGCGAGCCGCCCGTCACGAGCGCGCATGTCTCGCGGGTCGCCACGCTCAGGCATGCGCCTCGCGCAGATTGCGCTTGACCAGCTTGTGCAGCACGCGGCCCGGGCCCACGTCCACGAACTCGTCCGCGCCGAGCGCGGCCAGCGCGCGCATGGTCGCCGACCAGCGCACCGGTCCGGTGAGAACGTCGGCCAGGTCGCGCCGCGGGTCGGTCATCGGCTCCGCGGTGAGGCACGAGATCACGGTTGTGTGGGGCTCGCGGAACGGCGCCTCCTGGAGAGCAGCCGTGAAACCGGCAACGGCGGGCGCCATGGCGGGCGAGTGGAACGCCCCGGCAACCCCGAGCTCGAGGGCCTTCATGCCCTGCGCGTGCGCGGCGTCGGAAGCCGCGTCGATCGCGTCGACCGGCCCCGACAGGACTATCTGCCCGGGGGCGTTCATGTTGGCCACGCTGAGGCCGTGCTTCTCGGCCAGCGACTCCGCGGTTGCGTCGTCTGTGCCGAGCAGGGCGAGCATCGTGCCGCCGCCCGCTTCCTCCATGAGGCGGCCGCGCAGGACCACCAGCTCGAGCGCGTCCATCGGGTCGAGCGCGCCCGCGGCCACGAGCGCGCCGAACTCGCCGAGCGAGTGCCCGGCCGTGGCCACGACGTCGCGACCGCGCAGCTCCGGTTCGACGCGCATCCACCCGGCCACGCTCGCGCAGAAGATCGCGGGCTGCGCGAGGCGGGTGCTCTCACCGGCGCGGTCGAAGGGGTCCTCGCCCACCAGCTCCAGGCAGCGCGCGAGCAGGTCCGGCGCCGCCTCGGCCACCACGTCGCGCATGTCCGGTTGCTGGCTGCCCTGGCCCGGAAAGAGAAGCGCGATCGGCATCGGGGTAGAGCTTACGGTCGCGCGTTATGTTGGCGCGGTGCCGTCGGCGACGTCCGCACCAGTCGAGGTCCGCGCCGTGCGGTCGTGGAGCGACCTGCGCGCGTTCATCGACCTGCCCTATCGCCTCCACGCCGGCACGCCGTGGATCCCGCCGCTGCGGCTGGAGCGCTGGCTGTTTCTCAGCCGCCGCCTGAACGCGTACTTCACGCACGGCCGCGCGCAGTATTTCCTCGCGCGCCGCGACGGCCGTGTCGTCGGCCGGGTGAGCGCCCAGGTTGACGACGCGTTCAACGAGTTCCACGACAGTCGCTGGGGCATGTTCGGCTTCCTCGAGTTCGAGGACGACCCGGAGATCCTGCGCGCGCTGCTCGGCGCCGCCGAGGGGTGGCTGCGCAACCTCGGCTGCGACCGGATGGTGGGGCCGATGGACTTCTCCGTGAACGACGAGAGCGGCGTGCTGATCGAGGGCTTCGAGCTCGAGCCGATGATCAAGCAGCCCTGGCATCCGCCGTACTACCAGCAGCACTGTGAGGCGCTCGGCCTCGAGAAGGCGATGGACCTGCTCTCGTGGGGCCTGTCGATCAACGACCGCGAGAACATGAAGCCGCTCCTGCTCCAGCTGGCGGAGGCCGCCGAGAAAGAGCATGGAGTGCGGATCCGCAAGATGTCGCGCCGGCACCTGCGCTCCGAGATGGACATCTTCGCCGACGTCTACAACTCGGCCTGGTCCAAGAACTGGGGCTTCGTGCCCTACAGCAAGGAGGACCTTGACGCGTACGCGCTCGAGCTCCAGCTCGTCTACGCGCCGGGCTGGTTCATGGTGGCGGAAATCGACGGCGAGCCCGTCGCGATGGCGATCTCGGTGATGGACATCAACCAGGTGCTCAAGCGCATGAAGGGGCGGCTGCTGCCGTTCGGCTGGTGGCACTACCTGAACCGCTGGCGCATCGTCGACAAGGTGCGCGTCGGCTTCCTCGGCGTGAAGCACGAGTTTCGCGCCACCGGCGTTGCGTCGGCGCTGTACGTCGAGCACTTCAACCAGGCGGCGCGGTCCCCGCTCAAGAGCGGTGAGGCGGGCTGGATCCTCGAGACCAACCGCCACATGAACCGCGGCCTCGAGTACATGAACGGACGCGTGGTGAAGCGCTACCGCGTCTACGAGCGGGCGCTTGACCAGGCGATGTAGATTGCTGGGCCTATGACCGCGGACGAGCTGCGCAGCATCCGCAGACAGCTCGAGGAGCGCCATCCGGAGTGGATCCCGCGCACCCTGCACGGGATGCTCGATGCCGTGGCCGCCGAGCACGCCGACCGTGCCTTCGTGATCGCGGATGAGCGGTCGTACAGCTACGCCGACATGGCGGAGTGGTCGCGCCGTCTTGCGGCCGGGTTCGTGGCCACCGGTCTGCAGCCCGGCGAGGGGGTCGCGCTGCTGCTGCCGAACTCGCCGGCACTCGTGGCCGCGGTCTTCGCCATCAGCCGCGCGGGTGGTGTCGCCATCCCGCTGAACCCGCGGATGCAGGGCCGTGAGCTCGAGTTCGTGCTGAAGCACTCGGGCGCCGCGATCCTGCTCACGGCCGAGCGCTTCCGCGACGCCGACATCGCCACGATCCTCGACGAGCTCGCGCCGGGCTGGGAGACGGGCGGCGGCGGGTCGCGGCTGCCGGACCTCCGCCTCGTCGCTCTCTGCGATGACGGCGCGCGCGGCGCCACGACGCTCGCGCAGCTCGAGCGCGATGAGCAGATGCCCGAGATCCCGGTGGACGCGGACGCGACCGCCACGATCTTCTACACGTCCGGCACCACGGGAGCTCCGAAGGGCGTGGTCCTCACGCACGACATGGAGCTCCGGAGCGCGTACGGATCGGCGTACACGCGCGCGTTCGAGGACGGTCGCCGGATCCTCTTCGCGCTGCCGCTGCATCACGTCTTCGCGTACGTGGAGGGGATGCTCGCGTCACTCTTCGTGGGCGGCGCGGTGATCCCGCAGGCCGTGTTCGACGCGGAGGAGACCCTGCGGGCGATCGAGCGCCACCGCGCGGCCGAGGCGTTGTTCGTGCCGACGATGACGCTGGCGGTGGTCGAGACCGCCGGAGCGGGCAGCTACGACCTGTCGAGCCTGCATGCGGTCATGTCCGCCGCCGCGGTGTGTCCTGCGCGGCTGTGGGCAGAAGTGGCCGAGGAGCTCGACGTGAGCGAGCTCGTCACGGCCTACGGAATGACCGAGACCTCGGCGGCGACCACGTTCACGATGCCGCACGATCCGATCGAGTTCATGGTCGACACCGTCGGCCGGCCCAAGCTCGGCGGCGTGGCGGGCGATCCCGAGCTCGGCGGCGTCCTGGCCGCCTACCGCACCGTGGATCCGGACACGGGGGAGCCACTCGCGGACGGCGAGGAGGGCGAGCTGGTGGCGCGCGGCCCGATCATCACGCGCGGCTACCACGCCGATCCCGACGGCACGGCCGCCGCGATGCTGCCCGACGGATGGCTGCGCTCGGGCGACCTCGGGCGCATCCGCGACGACGGCTACCTCCTCCTCACCGGGCGCAGCAAGGATCTGTACAAGTGCGGCGGCGAGCAGGTCATGCCGAGCGAGGTCGAGGCGGTACTGACCGAGCGCGCGGACGTCTCCCAGGCGCACGTGGTCGCGCTGGCGGACGAGCGCATGGGCGAGGTCGGCTGCGCGTTCGTCGTGCCCGCGGCGGGCCACAGCCCGTCGGCCGACGAGCTCGTCGAGCACTGCCGCTCCCAGCTCAGCCGCTTCAAGGTCCCCGCACGCGTGCTCTTCTGCTCGGCGGAGGAGCTGCCCCTGACGGCATCGGGGAAGGTCCAGAAGTTCGTGCTCGCCGAGCGTGCGGCGGCGCTCGCGGACGCGCCTGCGCGCTAGCCGGTCCTGAGCACGACCCGGCCGATGACGTCGCGGCCCGCGATCAGCTCGAGCGCGGCGGGCGCCTCGTCGAACGGAAGCTCGCGGTGGATGTGCGGGGCAATCGCGCCGGCCGCCAGCAGCTCGAGCAGCTCGTCGTGCACGCGGTGCAGCAGGGCGGGCTCGGCGCGCCGGTAGAGCGCGAGGTGCAGGCCCACCACGCTGTAGTTGCGCAGCAGCGGGTGATTCGCGGGCAGCGACGGCACCGCTCCGCTTGTGAAGCCCACGAGCACGAGCCTGCCTTCGAAGGCCACGCAGCGCCGCACGCGGTCGAACAGCTCTCCTCCGACGACGTCCACCACCACGTCCGCGCCGCGCCCGTCCGTGGCTTCGCGCACGGCGGTGCCGAGATCGTCCTCGCCGGGGTCGAGCGCCACGTCCGCCCCCGCGGCGCGGACGGCGGGCAGCTTCGCGCCGGCGGCGGCCGCGATCACGCGCGCGCCCGCCGCGCGTGCCAGTTCCACGGTCGCAAGCCCCACGCCACCGGCCGCGCCCGTGACGAGCACCCATTCCCCGCCGCGCAGCCCGGCCCGCCGGTGCAGAGCCACGTGCGCGATCTGGTAGGCGATGTGAAGCACCGCCGCGATTGTCGCCCCGACGCTCTCGGGGACGGGGTAGAGGGCGGCGTCCGGCACGGTCTGGCGCGTCTGCATCGCGCCGTCCGGCAGCTCCGGGATCACGATCACGCGCTCGCCTTCGGCAAACCGCGAGTCCCGTCCCACCTGCTCCACGACGCCCGCCGCCTCGTAGCCGGGCACGAACGGCGGCTCCGGCCGCTCCTGGTACCTGCCCGCGCACAACAGCAGATCGGGGAAGTTGAGCCCGACGGCCTCGATCCGCACGGTGGCCTCGCGCGGACCCGGTGGACGCACGGAAACGCGGTCCAGGCGGAGCGCCTCAGCCGGCTTGCCGAAGCGGTGGACGCGCCAGGCGAGGGCCGAGTCGGTCGTCGAGACCACCGTGTTAGATTCAAGCCCATGGCGGTCGAGAGCGCGTCGCTCGGGCGCCCCGCCGACGCGGCCGGCCCGCGCCCCGGGGTCGCCGTCGCGGGAATCGGGCACGCGGTTCCGGACACCGTCGTCGCGAATGCCGGGATCGCGGAGCGCCTCGGGGTGGACGAGCACTGGATCGAGAAGCGCACCGGCACGCGCGAGCGCCGCCATCTCGCAGCCGGTGAGCGCCTCTCCGACCTGGCGACCCGCGCGGGCGCTGATGCGCTGGAGGACGCGGGCCTCGACCCGTCGGCCATCGATCTCGTGCTGGTGGGCACCACGAGCGCCGACGAGATGAGCCCGCACACCGCGCCACTCGTGGCCGGCGACCTGGGGATCGCAGGCGCCGCGGCATCCGACATCAGCGCCGCATGCACGGGCTTCCTGTCGGCGCTCGCGCTGGCAACCTCGGCCATCGAGGCGGGCCGTGCTCGCGCCGCGCTGGTCATCGGCGCGGACGCGCTCTCGCGCTACCTCGATCAGGACGATCGCGGCTCGGCCATGCTGTTCGGCGACGGCGCCGGAGCGATGGTGCTCGTCGCCACCGACGGGCCTTCGTCGGTCGGGCCGGTGGCGCTGCATTCGGACGCCACCGGGCGCGATCTGATCCGCCTGTCGCGCGACGATCTGAAGATCCGGATGGACGGGCCGACCGTCTTCCAGCACGCAGTCAGACTCATGGCCGACGTGACCCGCGAGGCGCTCGACGCGGCCGGGATCGCGCTCGCCGACGTCGACCTTTTCGTCTACCACCAGGCCAACTCGCGCATCATCCGCTCGGTCGGCAGGGAGCTGGGACTCGACTCGGAGCGGGTCGTGGACGTCATGTCGCGCTTCGCCAACACCTCCGCCGGCTCGCTCCCGATCGCGCTGTCGGTGGCGAGCCAGGAGGGGCGGCTTCGCAAGGGCGACACAGTCCTGATCTCGGCGTTCGGCGCCGGGTTCGTCTGGGGCGGCGCGGTCCTGACCTGGTAGATACGGGGCCATGACAGAGAACGCCTCGCAGCGGATCGACGAGCGGATCGCGGAGCTGGATGACTGGCGCGGCGAGACGCTCGCCAGGGTGCGCGCGATCATCCACGCAGCGGACCCCGATGTCGTCGAGGAGTGGAAGTGGGCGAAGGCGACGAGCCCGGGGACGCCGGTGTGGTCCCACGACGGCGGCATCTGCACCGGCGAGACCTACAAGCAGGTGGTGAAGCTGACCTTCTTCAAGGGCGCGTCGCTCGACGACCCGTCAGGGCTGTTCAACTCGAGCCTCGAGGGCAAGGTCCGGCGCGCCATCGACATCAGGGAAGGCGACGAGATCGACGAGAATGCGCTCAAGGACCTCGTCCGTGAAGCCGTCGCGCTGAACGCCGGCATGTGACTTCTGCGTTCCGCATCAGGCCGGCCGCCCCCTCCGACGCAGACGAGATCAGCGATGTGCTCCTGCAGGCCAGCCTCAGCGCCTGGGGGTGGTTCGTCGGCTATGAGCGGATGAAAGCGGCCAACCGCGGACAGCGGCATCCGGCCAACCTGGTCGCGGAGGACGACGACGGCGTCTTCGCGTTCGTCTCCTGGGACGAGCGCAGCGGCGAGATCGTGCGGCTGTACGCCCACCCGCGCGGGCAGGGCCGGGGCGCGGGAGCCGCGCTGCTGGAGGCAGCCGAGGAAGCGCTGCGGGATGCCGGCTGCACCGAGGCGTGGCTGAACACCGAGGAGCGCGGTACCGCCACGCGGCGCTTCTACGAGCGCCGCGGCTGGGTCGAGAGCGGCGCACCGCGCGTGCGCGACTGGCACGGGGTGCACCTCGTCGAGCCGCGCTACGTGAAAAAGCTATAGGCGGGCGCCATACATTCCGATACGGTGTCGTAAATGAATGTCGACGCCGCCTCGAAACCCGCTCGCGGGCGCCCGCGCGACCCGCGCTGCGACGCCGCGATCGCCGATGCCGCCATCGAGCTGGTGGCGGACCTCGGCTACGAGCGCACGTCGGTCGAGGCGATCGCGCAGCGCGCCGGCGTGAGCAAGCCCACGATCTACCGGCGCTGGCCCGGCAAGCGCGAGCTCATCGTCGACGCCCTCCGCGAGCGCAAGTCCGAGACCGCCGCTTCGTGGGACACCGGCAGCCTCCGCGGTGACCTCCTCGCAGCCGCCCGCGACATCACGCGCAGCCTGGCGGAGGAGACCAAGCTCGCGGCCGGGCTCTCGGGCGCGATGCGCGAGAGCGAAGAGCTCGCGCAGCTGATCCGTGACCACGTCGTCGCCGACGACCGGCGCCGCTACATGGCGATCGTCGAGCGGGCGGTGGCCCGCGGCGAGCTCGCCGACGACCGGCCCGCCTCGAAGCTGTTCGCCGACGTCGCGCCCTCTCTCGTCTTCACCCGCATGCTCGTGACGCGCGAGCCGGTCGGCCGCTCCTTCATCGAGGAGCTCGTCGACCGCATCCTGCTCCCGATCCTCCTCACCCCCACACAATGACAACGACCCTCCCCGCCCCCCCGGCGCGCGACACGCTCGACCGTGGCCTCCTGATGATCGCCTCGGTGGTCGTGCTCGGCGCGATCATGTCGATCCTCGACACCACGGTCGTCAACGTCGCGATCAACACGCTCGCGCGCGACTTCCACACAGAGCTCGCGACGATCCAGTGGGTCGCGACGGGCTACACCCTCGCGCTGGCCACGGTCATCCCGCTCACAGGCTGGGCCGCCGACCGCTTCGGCACCAAGCGCCTGTACATGATCTCGATCGCCCTGTTCGTGGCGGGGTCGGTGCTCTCCGGCCTCGCCTGGTCGGCCGGTTCGCTCATCGCCTTCCGCGTGCTTCAGGGGCTCGGCGGCGGCATGATCATGCCGGCCGGCATGACGATCCTCACGCGCGCCGCGGGCCCGCATCGGATGGGTCGCGTGATGAGCATCGTGGGCGTTCCGATGCTGCTCGGGCCAGTGATCGGCCCGATCCTGGGCGGCTTCCTCGTCGACCAGGTCTCGTGGCGCTGGATCTTCTTCATCAACGTGCCGATCGCCGCCTTCGCGCTCGTGCTCGCCCAGCGCGTCCTGGCGCGGGACAGGCCGGAGCCGAAGCACCGCCTCGACCTGCTTGGCGTACTGCTGCTCTCGCCGAGTCTCGCGGCGATCATCTACGGCCTGGCGGAGACGGGCGCGCACGGCGGCTTCGGCTCGGCCCAGGTTCTCGTCCCGATCATCGCGGGCGCGATCGTGCTGGTCTTCTGGGTGCGGCACACCCTCAGGGTCGACACTCCGCTGCTCGATCTGAGCCTGTTCCGCAACCGCACGTTCGCGGCGTCTTCGGTCACGCTCGTGCTCTTCACGACGGCCGCGTTCGGCGCGCTGCTGCTGCTGCCGCTCTACCTCCAGGTGGTGCGCGGCGAGGACGCGCTGCACACCGGCCTGCTGCTGGCGCCGCAGGGGCTGGGCGCGATGCTCGCGATGCCGATCGCCGGCCAGCTCACCGACCGGATCGGCCCCGGCCGAATCGTGCTCGTCGGGCTGACGACCGTGGTGGCCGCGTTCGTCGGGCTCACGCAGCTCGGCGGCGACACCTCCTACTGGTTGATCGGCGCGGACCTCGTGCTGTTCGGCATGGGAATGGGCGGCGCCATGATGCCGACGTTCTCGGCGGCGATGATGACGCTGCGGAAGGCGCAGGTCGCCCGTGCCAGCACGTCGCTGAACATCCTCCAGCAGGTGGGTGCGTCGATCGGCACCGCGGTGCTTTCGGTCCTCCTCGCGGGGGCGATCAGCAACAAGCTCCCGGGGTCGGCCGGCGGCATCGGCAGCTCGGCGCACGTGCCGGACGCTGTGCGCGAGAAGGTGGCAGGGCCGATGGCCGATGCGTTCGGCCAGACGTTCTGGTGGGCGGTCGGGCTGCTCGTGCTGGCGTACATCAGCGCCTTCCTGCTGCCGCGGCATCGCGCCGAGCCGCCGGTGGAGGACGACGTGGAGGGCGAGGAGCCCGCGCCCGTCCTGGTCGGCGCGTAGGAGGAGCTCCACTTACGGGACTCCGCGCTATCTTTTCCTTACGTAAGCGTAAGGAACGCGGGACCGGCATGGATGACAACTACAAGTGGATCGCCCTGTCGAACACGACGCTGGGCATCCTCATGGCCACGGTCAACTCGTCGATCCTGCTGATCGCGCTGCCGGACATCTTCCGCGGGATCCACATCGACCCGCTCGCGCCCGGCAACACCAACTACCTGCTGTGGATGATCCTCAGCTTCCTCGTGGTCACGGCCGTGCTGGTCGTGAGCCTCGGCCGGCTCGGCGACATGTACGGGCGCGTGCGCATGTACAACCTGGGCTTCGCGATCTTCACGCTCGGCTCGATCCTGCTGTCTGTCACGTGGATGAGCGGTTCGTCCGCGGCGCTGTGGCTCATCGGCATGCGCGTGGTGCAGGGCATCGGCGGCGCGATGCTGTTCGCCAACTCGAGCGCGATCCTCACCGACGCGTTCCCTCCGCACCAGCGCGGCCTCGCGCTCGGCATCAACGGCGTGGCGGCGATCGCCGGCTCGTTCATCGGGCTCGTCCTCGGCGGCGTGCTGGCCCCGATCGCGTGGCGGCTCGTGTTCCTCGTGTCGGTTCCGATCGGCGTGTTCGGCACCGTCTGGGCGTACATGAAGCTGCGCGATGTCGGCGTGCGCAGGCCCGCTCACATCGACTGGTGGGGCAACCTGACGTTCGCCGTCGGCCTGATCGCCGTGATGGTGGGCATCACGTACGGCATCCAGCCCTACGGCGGCCACACGATGGGCTGGACCGCGCCGGGCGTGCTGGCCGCGCTGATCGGCGGCACCGCGATCCTCGCCGTGTTCTGCGTGATCGAGACGCGCGTGGCGCAGCCGATGTTCAACCTGAGCCTCTTCAGGATCCGCGCGTTCACCGCCGGGAACGTGGCCACGCTGCTCGCGGCAATCGGACGCGGCGGGCTCCAGTTCATCCTGATCATCTGGCTGCAGGGGATCTGGCTGCCGCGGCACGGCTACGACTTCGCCGAGACCCCGCTCTGGGCGGGCATCTACATGCTGCCGATGATCGCCGGCTTCCTGCTCGCGGGGCCGGCGTCCGGCTGGCTCTCGGACCGCTACGGCGCGCGGCCGTTCGCGACCGGCGGGATGCTCCTGGCAGCGCTTACCTTCGGGTTGCTCGAGGTGCTGCCGGTGAACTTCCCGTACGGGCTCTTCGCGCTGCTCTTGCTCTTCAACGGGATCGGCATGGGCCTGTTCTCGTCGCCGAACCGCGCCGGGATCATGAACTCGCTGCCGCCCGACCAGCGCGGTGCGGGCGCGGGCATGAGCGCCACCTTCCAGAACTCCGCGATGGTGCTGTCGATCGGCATCTTCTTCTCGCTGATGATCGTCGGGCTGGCGGCGCACCTTCCGAGCGCACTGCACGACGGGCTGGTGGCCCACGGCGTTCCCGATGCGGACGCCACCCGGGTCTCGCACCTGCCGCCGGTTGCCACGCTGTTCGCGTCGTTCCTCGGCTACAACCCGATTCAGACGCTGCTCGGGCCCGGCGTGCTGCACCACGTGTCGGCCGCCCAGGCGCACCAGCTCACCGGGCGCGCCTTCTTCCCGGAGCTCATCTCGGGGCCGTTCGCGAGCGCGCTGCACGTGGCATTCACGTTCGCGCTGGTGGCGTGCCTGGTAGCAGCGGTTGCGTCGGCGCTGCGCGGCGGCCTCTATCACCATGACGACGAAACCGGCGCGGAGGCGGCGGTCGAGGGCGAGGCGATCGAGCCGTTCCCGTCGGGCATCGCGCCGGCGCTGATGCCGCAGGAACCAAACCGTTAGAAGGAGTCAGCCATGTGCTTCGAGTTCGACGCTCGCCCGCCCGACCTTCCGGCGGACCTGGCCCTGCGACCGGTGGCCGGCGGCGCGGCCGCGGAGATCGTCGAGGCCACGTCGGCCGACGGCACGCGCTTCTCCACAGCCGTCGCGATGGCGCCGGACGCGGACGAGCCCGCGGTGGTGATCCTCCCCGACGTGCGCGGCCTGTATCGCTTCTACGCCGAGCTGGCGGAGCGGTTCGCGCAGGCTGGCCACAGCGCGATCGCGATCGACTACTTCGGCCGCACGGCGGGCGTGGGTGAGCGCGGCGAGGAGTTCGAGTACATGCCGCACGTGCAGCAGACGACGCCGGAAGGCGTACAGGCGGACATCGCCGGAGCGGTCGACGTGCTGCGCGAGCGCGGAGCGGCACGGTTCGCCACCGTCGGCTTCTGTTTCGGCGGCACCCAGTCGTTTCTCGCGGCCACGAACCCCGACCTTCCGCTCGACCGCGTGGTGGGGTTCTACGGCGGGCTCGCCGAGCGTCCCAACCGGCCGTCGCCGATCGCGACCGCCGGCCGGACCCGCTGCCCGGTGCTGGGCCTGTTCGGCGGCGCCGACGAGAACATCCCCCAGGAGCAGATCGACGACTACGCGCGCGGCCTCGACGAGGCGGCTGTCGAGAACGAGATGGTCACCTACCCGGGCGCGCCGCACTCGTTCTTCGATCGCAGGTACGAGGAGCACGCCGACGCCTGCGAGGACGCATGGCGGCGGACACTGGCGTTTCTCGAGGGCTGAGGCCATGATGGCCGGATGCGGGGTGCCAGGGGGCGAGTCGTCGCGGCGATCGCGGTTCTTGCCGCGGCCGTCCCGGCTGCCGCGCGCGCTGACGACCAGGTCGGCCTGAGCGCGGACGGCGCGTGGTCCTGGTTCGCCGACCCGCGCGCCGTGTACCACGCGGGGGCGCATCACCGCACCTACGTCGGCTACATCAGCTCGGCGGGTGACGTCGACGTCGCGAGCTACGACCACGACACCGGGGCGACCCTCGCGGCGATCCTGTCGCCCGCGTTCCAGGTGGACGACCACGCGAACCCGGCGGTCCACATCCGGCGCGACGGCAGGATCGTCGTGTTCTGGTCGGCGCACCAGGGGTCGCAGATGTACTACCGCGTATCGGAGCAGCCGGAGGACGTCTCGGCATGGGGTGCAACCCGGGTGGTGGGCACCAACAGCCGCGGCGGGAACGGCTACACGTACCCGAACCCGGTCTCGCTGAGCGGCGAGGGCGGCAGGCTCTACCTGTTCTGGCGCGGGGGCAACTGGCAGCCCACGTTCTCGACCTCGGATGACGACGGCGACCACTGGAGCCCCGCGCGCACGCTGGTCGACTTCCCCGGGCAGCGCCCATACGTGAAGTACGCGGGTGACGGCGCGAGCAAGATCGGCTTTGCGTTCACCGAGGGCAACCCCGGCTCGTATGACACGAGCATCTACTACGCGGAGTACCGCGACGGCCAGGTGTTCAAGGCCGACGGCACGAAGATCGCGGACGCGTCGGCGCTGCCGATCGCGCCGTCGCAGGCGGACAAGGTCTACGACGCGAGCGCGGGTGGCGCGCGGGCGTGGATCTGGGACGTGGCGGAGGGGACGTCGGGCCCGACGATCGTCTACGTCACGATCAACTCGGCCAGCGACCGCCGCTACCGCTACGCGACGTGGACGGGCTCGGCCTGGTCCGACCACGAGATCACGCCGGCGGGGCCGACCTTCGTGAAGCACGGCAAGTCGTCGAGCAACTATTCCGCCGGTGTCGTGCTCGACCACGCCGACCCCTCGACGGTCTACCTGTCACGACCGGTCGCGGACGCCTGGGAGATCGAGCGCTGGCACACCGGCGACGGCGGCGCGACGTGGACGAGCGCACCGATCACCTCCGGCTCGAGCGCCGACAACGTGCGGCCGGTGGTTCCGCGCAACGAGCCGGCGGAGGCCATGAAGGTGCTGTGGATGAGCGGCACCTACGCCGGCTACACGAGCTACCACGCGTCGCTCCTCGGGATGCTGGGCCCCGCCGCGCCGGTCCTGCCCACGCGCACCGCGCCGGCGCCTGAGCCGGTGGCGGCCGCGCCCGCCGCCGCGCCCGCACCGACGGCGGGGCGACACGCATCCGCCATCCGAATCACCGTGAGCCGCCGGATCGTGACGGGACGGCAGCGGGTGCGGGTCAGCGGAGTGCTCTCGGACCGCGCGAGCGGCGCGCGCGTCCGCTGGGCGCAGCTCGTCCTTCTCGCGCGCGACGGGCGGCACAGGCACTGGCGGCGGACCGCCTCCAGCCGCACGGATCGGCGCGGCCGGCTCGTGCTCAGCCGTCGCATCACCCGGCGCACGGACTTCAAGCTCCTGTACGCGGGCGACGCCGCGAGGGCGGGAAGCTCGAGCCGCGTGCAGCGCGTCTACTTCGAGCGCCTCCCGAGCCGAACCGGCCCGTCGGACTGACCGAACATTTCCCTTCGGTTGGGAAATGGAGGTTCCGGTCCGGCGGCGCTGGAGCCCGCGCCGGAGGCCGCCGGGGCCGAACATTTCCCTTCGCCTACTCGACCGGCCAGATCCGGCGCACGACCGGGAGCAGCAGCGAGCGCGGCATGTAGTGCCCCGAGTACGCGGCGAGCTGGTTGAGCGCCCCTGGCACCACCACGCGCTCGCCCTTCTCGAGTCCCTCGAGCGCGTCCTCGGCGACCTTGTCGGCCTCGAGCCACACGAAGTCCGGGATCTTGTCGTCGGCGCCGCCGAAGCCGCCCACCTCGCCGAACTCGGTCCGCACCGGGCCGGGGCAGACGGCGGTGATGGTCACGCCCGTGCCGCGCAGCTCCTCGTGCACGGCCTCGGAGAACGCGAGGATCGCGGTCTTGCTCGCGCAGTACGTCGCCTGGAACGGCACCGGCTGGAACGCGATGAGCGATGCGAGGTTGAGCACCGCGCCGCGACCGCGCTCGACCATCTCCGGCAGGAACGCGTGCGTGAGCGCGACGACCGACTCGACGTTCGTTCGGATCATCGCCGCTTCCTTGTCGCCGTCGAGCTCGATGAACGAGCCGCCGCTGCCGTAACCCGCGTTGTTCACGAGCACCTCGACGGTGAGGCCGCGACTCTCGATCTCCGTCTTCATCTCCTTGCGGCTGTCGATGTCCGACACGTCGCAGGAGATCGTCTCGGCGCGCACGTCGTACTCGGCCGCCAGCTCGTCGGCGATCTCGCGCAGGCGGTCCTCACGCCGCGCCGCCAGGGTCACGCCCAGGCCGCGACGCGCCAGTCCGCGCGCGATCTCGGCGCCGATCCCGGACGACGCGCCCGTCACGAGACAGGTGAGATTCGGATCCGGCTCCGGGAGTGCCATCAGACGCCGGCGAGCACGCGCCGGCCCGCGACTCGCTGCCCGAGGTGCAACGGGCTCAGGAGACCGAGCCGGCCTGCGGTGCGCATCCCGGCCGCCATGCGCGACATGCCGGAGCCGCCCGACTCGTTGAAGATGCCTGACTCGATCAGCTCGTTGTACCAGCCGATCGTGGCGGCGAGCGTGTCGTCGATCGGCGACGAGCGGTAACCGAGCTCGCGCTCCGCTCTGCGCGAGGAGAACGCCCAGTCCTGGCCCATGAGCTCGTAGCCCTCGGTCGACACGAGGCCGGGCAGCCCGAGCGCCTCGCGGACCCGGGCGACCCAGACAATTTCCCGCGGCAGGACGAACACCGGGAGACGGATGCCGGAGATGGCCGCCAGCCGGTCGACGAGCGCGGGCCAGGTGAGGTTCTCGCCACCGAGGATGTAGCGCTGGCCGGGCTTGCCCTTCTCGGCCGCGAGGATGTGCCCGCGGGCGACGTCCTCGACGTCCACGAAGTTCATCGGCGCGTCGATGACGGCGGGCAGGCGGCCGCGCAGGTAGTTGCCGACCGTGCGCGTGGAGTTCTCGCCGCGCTGGTTGGGGTTCACGGGCACGCCGAGCACGTACGCG
>JAICJV010000094.1 GCA_025928265.1 Thermoleophilaceae bacterium | reverse complement strand
CAGGCGCTCCTGAAGATCCTCGAGGGCACGGTGGCGTCGGTGCCGCCGCAGGGCGGGCGCAAGCACCCGCACCAGGAGTTCCTCACGATCGACACCACCAACATCCTCTTCATCTGCGGCGGCGCGTTCGCGAACCTGGACAAGGTGATCGAGCGGCGCGTGGGCTCGCAGGGCGTCGGCTTCGGATCCGAGGTCCGATCGAAGCTCAACAAGGACATCGGCGACCTCTACGAGCAGATCCTGCCGGAGGACCTCGTCGAGTACGGGCTCATCCCCGAGTTCATCGGCCGCCTGCCGGTGATCAGCGTGATCCATCAATTGTCGCGCGAGGACCTGGTCTCCATCCTCACCGAGCCGAAGAACGCGCTCTCCAAGCAGTTCCACCGCTTCTTCCAGTTCGACGGCATCGAGCTGGTGTTCGCGGACGAGTCGCTCAAGGCGATCGCGGACAAGGCGCTCGAGCGCGAGACAGGTGCCCGCGGCCTGCGGTCGATCATCGAGGAGACGCTCCTCGACGTGCAGTTCGAGCTCCCCTCGCGGCGCGACGTGAAGAAGTGCGTCGTGACCAAGGAGACGATCGAGAAGGGCCTCAAGCCCACGCTCGTCACCGAGGCCGCGAAGGACGAAGAGCCCGAAGAGCCGGCCGAGCAGTCCGCCTAGCGCGCCGGCTGCTCAACGCCTGTTCTAGCCCAGCGCCCCGCGCGAGGGCGATCGCGTCCCGATGCCGACGCGTAAGGAGGACGCGGGCGCTCGCAGGTGCGCGCGTGCCCGCGACCCTCCACCATGAGCGCTCTCGACACAGCACAGTCCGTGGACCCCTCGGCCTCGCCGCGGCCGAGCTCTGCCGAGGTCACGGGCTGGCTGCTCGAGGGCCGCTGGTTCACGATCGGTCTCGAGGGCCAGATCACGGCGTGGAGCCCGGCGGCTGCGAGCCGCTTCGGCCATGACCGCAAGGGGATCTCCGGCCAGTCGTTCGTGGACACGCTGATCGCGCCGCCGAGCCGCCCCGCGTGCCACCAGGCCGTGGCCACCGCGCTGTCCGGCGCGGCCGGCGAGCAGGCCGGCTTCACCGGCGACGTGGATGCGATCGACGGCTCCGGCAACACGCTGCGCGCCGCGTTCGCACTCGTGCCGATCCAGCTGAGCGTCGGCTACGAGTTCAACGAACTGCTCCAGGAGATCTCGAGCCGGTCCGGCAACGCCGCGTCGCTCGGCGTCCTGAAGGCGCGCCACGAATCGGTGCTCGGGCTGATCGAGTCCGCGCTCACCGGCAAGGCGGCGGAGGCGGCGCAGACGGAGGAGGGCGGTCGTCTGGCGGGCGGGCTCGTGGTCTTCCGCGCGGGCGAGTCCACCGGCGCCCCCGCCGCGGCAGCCGCACAGCAGTCGGTCCCGGACAACGTGGTGTCGATCGCCGACGCCGCCGGCAATGACGAGCTGCTCGCCCAGCTCGACCGCGCGCGCACCGAACTGGAGGAGGCGAAGACCGAGCTTCAGGGCATCGAGGGGCAGCTCGAGGAATCGCGCCGCGAGGCGCAGCGTGCGCGCAACGAGGTGGACGTCGCGAGGCAGGAGGCGAGCGACGCGCGCGACGAGCTCGCCATCTCGCAGCGCGAGCTCGAGCAGTCGCAGCGCCAGGTGGAGGAGTCGCGCCGGGCCGTGGACGATGCGCGGACCGCGGCCGAGGAGTCGCGCATCCGCACGGAGGAGATGCAGCGCGAGGCCGAGCGGCTGCGTCGCGAGCTGCGCGAGGCACGCGACGACGCACGCGGAGTGGCCGGACAGGCGGAGGACCAGCTGGCCGAGGCCCGCGCCGACGCCGAGCGCGCCCGCGGCGACGCCGCTCGCCACGCAGCCGAGCTGGAGACGCTCCGCAACCGCCTGCAGGAGGCACAGCGCGAGCTGGGCACGCTGCGCGCGGAGGTGGAGGCCGCGCGCGCCGAGATGGAGCAGGGCGCCGCGATCTCCGAGCGCCGCGGCAGCGAGGCAGAGCGCCTGCGCGCGGAGCTCGAGGAGCGCGAGCGCGTCCTGGAGGAGACGCGCGCCGAGGCGGAGCGCCTGACCGGCGAGCTGAACCGCGAGGCTGCGCAGGCCGCCGACACGGTCGCCCAGCTCGAGCGCGCCCGCGCGGAGCTCGACGCCGCCCGTGACGCCAGCGGACCGGTACCGACCGAGGGCGAGCACGCGCGACTGCGCTCGGTCTTCCACGGCGCGCCGATCCCCACCGCGCTGGTCGCGCCCGACGGCCGCTTCGTGGACGCGAACGCGGCGCTCTGCGCGCTGCTCGGCTACGAGCGCGACCGGCTCGTGAGCGACGCGGCGCCCGCGGTCGTGCACCCCGACGATCTTGACGCCAAGCTCGCGCTGGCTGCGCGCATGCTGGCCGGCGACCAGTCGAGCTCGCGCTGCTACCGCCGCTACCTGCACGCCGACGGCCACGCCGTCACGATGCGCGAGTCGCTCGCACTGCTGCGCGACGCGGCCGGCGAGCCGGAGCTGTTCGTGCTCCAGGTCGAGGACTCCGAGGGCGACGAGGCGGTGGACGGCGTCGTCGTCGACGCCGAGCTCGCGAGCGAGGAGATCGACGCCCCGTCCGAGGAGGCGATCCGCCGCGCGCTCGAGGAGGAGACCTTCCAGCTGCACGCGCAGCCGGTCATCGACCTGCACACGAACGAGGTGAACCAGTACGAGCTCCTGATTCGCATGGTCGGGGACGACGGCGGCCTCGTGCTGCCGCAGGCGTTCCTCGGCCCGGCGCGCCGCGCGGGGCTCGCGCACGCGATCGACCGCTGGGTGGTCCGCCAGGCCGTCCGCCTGCTCGCCGGCCTGCCCGACCAGACGCGCCTCGAGGTGAACCTCTCACCCGAGGCGATCAACGACGCCGAGCTGCCGGGCGTTATCGACCAGGAACTGGCCACGACCGGCGTCGACCCGGCGCGCCTCATCCTCGAGGTGACCGGCCAGACGGCGGCCGATGGGCTCGAGCCCACGCGCACGCTCGCCAAGCGGATCCGCGCACTCGGCTGCCGCTTCGCCCTCGACGACTTCCGCTCGACGTTCGGCTCGTTCCGACTTCTCAAAGATCTTCCTCTGGACTACCTCAAGCTCGACGGCGAGCTCGTCGGGTCGCTCGCGGAGAGCCGCACGTCGCAGCTCATCGTGAAGGCGCTGGTCGACGTCGCGGCCGGGACCCAGACGAAGACGGTGGCCGTGTTCGTGTCCGACGAGAACACGATCCAGCTGTTGCGCCAGCAGGGCGTCGACTACGCGCAGGGCTACCGCGTCGGCCGCCCGAAGCCGGTGGGCGAGGTGTGGCCCGCCGACACGCCGGCCGCGCTGCCCGCGGGCTCCTAGCGGCGCCTGCGCTTGGCGGAGTTCCCGAACACCGTGACGTAGGTGATCGCGTTGCGCACGCCCGTGACGGGTGCACCGCCGGCTATGCCGATGCCGATCTCGTCGAAGCCGCGCGTGAGGATGTTCGCCCGGTGCACCGGGCTGTGCATCCAGCTCTTGACGAGCTGCCGCGGTGTGGCCATGCGGCCGTCACCCCAGCCGAGGTTCTCCCCGAACGCCTGGAAGCTCGAGACCTCCGACGGGATCGTGTGCTCCACGCGCGTGAGCAGCGTGGAGCCGCCCGGCCCGACATGTGAGAAGTCCTTCGCCGACACCATCCGGCCCGCGTAACGTCGCGCCACCGCCGTGAGCGGACGGCTCGCCCTGAAGCGACGCATGTGGTAGCGCGCGCGCTGCTTGTTGAGAAGGCAGCGGGTCGCGCGCGAGAGCTGCGCCTGGCTCGCCGAGCCGAGCGTCGCGTTCGCGTATCTGCATCCGCGCGCTTCGGCCGCGGCGGTGGGCAAGACGAAGGCGAGCGTGGCGGCGGCCACGCCCGCGGCAAGGGCGATACGCATGGCTGAACTCCGAGGGGAATGCGCCCCGCCTCTCCCCCTGCTGAGAGTCGGCGACTGATTGACGCTGCGTCCTTTTTCCCGCCCTTGTGTGACCTGAAACACACCATGCAGCGCCGCATACACTTGCCCTCCCGATGGACGCCGATCGCCGCCAGAAGCTCGAGCAGACGACCCGTTACGTGCCCGCAGACGTGGAATCGCGCGTGTTCGCCGAGTGGGAGCAGAGCGGCATCTTTCACGCCCAACCCGAAGGGTCCGCGGACGAGAACTATTCGATCGCGATCCCACCCCCGAACGTCACCGGCGCCCTTCACATGGGGCACGCGCTGAACGGGTCGATCCAGGACGCGCTGATCCGCCTGCACCGCATGCGCGGCATCCGCACGAAGTGGATCTTCGGCACCGACCACGCGGGCATCGGCACCCAGGTGAAGGTCGAGCAGCAGCTGGCCGAGGAGGGCACCAGCCGGCAGGCGATCGGCCGCGAGGAGTTCACGAAGCGCGTCTGGCAGTGGCGCGAGCAGTACGGCTCGACCATCGTCCAGCAGTTCAAGCGCCTCGGCGCGTCGGCGGACTACGAGGACGAGCGCTTCACGATGGACCCGGAGTACCAGCGGGCCGTCGCGCACGTGTTCGTGAAGCTCTACGAGAAGGGCCTGATCTACCGCGACAACTACATGGTCAACTGGGATCCCGGCACGCGCTCGGCGATCTCCGACCTGGAGGTGGAGCAGCGCGAGAGCCAGGACACGCTCTACATGATCGACTACCCGCTCGAGTCCGGATCGGGGTCGGTCACCGTCGCGACGGTGCGCCCGGAGACGATCCTCGCCGACACCGCGATCGCCGTGAACCCGAACGACGAGCGCTACACGCGCCTGATCGGCGAGGCGGCGATCCTCCCGCTGGTCGGACGGCGGCTGCCGATCATCGCCGACGACTACGTCGATCCCGAGTTCGGCACCGGCGCGCTCAAGATCACGCCCGGCCACGACCCGAACGACTTCGAGATCGGCCGCGCTCACGGGCTCGACGAGATCAGCGTGATCGGCGAGGACGGGCTGCTGACCGAGGCGGCCGGCGAGCGCTACACGGGCAAGACGGTGGACGAGGCGCGTGAGCTCGTGATCTCCGACCTTCGCGCCGAGAGCCGCATCTCCGGCACCCAGCCGTACGTGCACGACGTGCCGCACTCGCACCGGTCGGGACAGCGCATCGAGCCGCTCATCTCGCTGCAGTGGTTCTGCGACATGAAGGGCCTGGCCGAGCCCGCGATCGCGGCGGCGCGCGACGGATCGCTGCGCTTCCATCCGGCCAAGCCGTGGACCGACGTGTACCTGAACTGGCTCGAGAACATCAGGCCGTGGTGCGTCTCGCGCCAGCTCTGGTGGGGCCACCAGCTGCCCGTCTATTACCGTGGCGCCGACGAGGTGCACGTGGGCGAGGACGCGCCGCAGGGCGACGGCTGGCAGCGCGACCCCGACGTGCTCGACACGTGGTTCTCGTCGGCTCTGTGGCCGTTCGCCACGCTCGGCTGGCCCGAGCGGACGCCCGAGTTCGATGCCTTCTATCCGACGGACGTCAACTCCACCGCGCGCGACATCATCTTCCTCTGGGTCGCGCGCATGGTGATGATGGGGCTCGAGTTCACGGACGAGCTGCCGTTCCGCGACGTGAACATCCACTCGGTCATCCAGGCGCCCGACGGCCGCCGCATGTCCAAGTCGCTCGGCACCGGGATCGACCCGCTCGACGAGATCGAGAAGTACGGCGCCGACGGCGTGCGCTTCGGCCTCCTGGCGATGGCGTCGTCGCAGGACGTGCGCTACTCGGCCGAGAAGGTGCGCCAGGGCCAGGAGCTTGCGAACAAGCTTTGGAACGCGTCGCGGCTCATCCTCCTGAAGGTGGCCGGCGTGGACGCCGCGCCGCGCCCGGAGACGGTGGAGGACCGCTGGATCGTCTCGCGGCTCGAGCGGCTCACGCAGCGGGTCACCGCGTTGATCGGCGACTACGAGTTCTCGCGCGCGGCGCTCGAGCTGTACGGCGCCTTCTGGGGCGAGGTGTGCGACTGGTACCTCGAGCTCGTCAAGCCGCGCCTCTACGACGAGTCCGGCAACGAGGCGGTGTCGGCGACGCTGCTGTACGTGCTCGAGCGCTGTCTCCAGCTGCTTCACCCGATCACGCCGTTCGTGACCGAGGAGGTCTGGTCCTACATGCCGGGAGAGCGCGGGCTGCTCGCGGCGTCACGCTGGCCGGAGCCGGATCCTTCCCTCATCGACGACGAGGCCGAGGCGGTGCTGGGCCGAACGATCGAGGCGGTCAGCGCGCTCCGGCGCTACCGCGACGACGTCGGCGCGCCGGCCGGTGCGCGCATCCCGGCGCGACTTACGGCGAGCGGCTACGACGAGACCGGCGAGCACGTGGCACGGCTCGCGCGCTTCGAGTTCGACGGATCCGCCAACGGCGCCGAGCCCGTGGCCACGATCGCCGTGCCCGGAGGTGCCGTGCACGTGTTCCCGACCGACTCGATCGACACCGAGGAGGCCGAGCGCCGCCGCGGCGCCGAGCGCGAGCGGCTCGAGGGCGAGATCAGGCGGCTGGAGGGCAAGCTCGCGAACGAGCAGTTCGTGGCCAAGGCGCCGCCCGAGGTAGTCGACGGCGAGCGCACCAAGCTCGAGCGCTATCGCAAAGAGCTGTCGGAGCTCGACTGATGACGCCGGAGCAGGCGGAGGCCTACCTGCTCGACCTCGAGCTGTTCGGCATGCGGTTCGGCCTCGACCGCATGCACAAGCTCATGACCGTGCTGGGGATGCCGCAGCGGCGCTTCGCGTCGGTGCACGTGGTGGGCTCGAACGGCAAGTCGTCGACCGTGCGCATGATCGCGGCCATCCTCGAGCGCCATGGGCTGCGGACCGGCACCTACACGTCGCCGCACCTGCGCTCGTTCGCCGAGCGGATCGAGGTGGGGGAGAAGCCGATCTCCGACGCCGACTTCGCGGCAGCCGTCACGCGTGTGGCGAAGGCCGCCGAGCTCGTGAACCGCACGCAGGAGCCGGATGACCGCGTCACGCAGTTCGAGGCCCTGACGGCGGCGGCGTACCACGAGCTGGCGCGCCGGCGGGTTGAGGTCGCGGTGATCGAGGCCGGGCTCGGCGGGCGCTACGACGCCACCAACGTGATCCCGTCGAAGGTGCAGGTGCTCACGTCGGTGGGCCTCGAGCACACGCGCTGGCTGGGGCCGACGATCACCGACATCGCGCGCGAGAAGCTCGACGTGGTGCGCCAGCACGCGACGCTGGTGCTCGCCGGCGACGTGCACCCCGATGCGGTCGCCGTGGCGGAGGGGGTCGCGCGCGAGCGGCATGCACGACTCGTGCGCGCGCCGCTCGAAGCGGATGAGCCGCTGCGCGCGCGTGGGTCGTACCAGCGCCACAACTTCGCGGTGGCGCGCGCCGCGGCCGATGCCTTCCTCGGCGGGCTCGATGAGGACGCCGTCATCCGGGCGGCGCGCGAGGTCGAGGTTCCGGGTCGCATGCAGCAGGTCGGCGAGCGGCCGCTCGTGATCCACGACGGCGCGCACAACCCGGCGGGCGCCACCGCGCTGGCGGAGGCGCTGCCCGAACTGGTGGGCTCGCGCAGGCTCGTGCCGGTGATCGGCGTGCTAGACGACAAGGACGCTGCCGGGATGTTGCGCGCGCTGTTGCCGCTGGCCGACGCGGTCGTCTTCACCCGCAGCGCCAACCCGCGTTCGCTGTCGCCGGCCACGCTCGCGACGCTGGCAGAACAGCTCGGCGGGCCGCCGGCCGAGGCCGTGGGCGACCCGCGCGTGGCCGTCGAGCGGGCACGGGAGCTCGCCGGACCCGACGGCGCGGTGGTGGTCACCGGGTCGATCTACCTGATCGCGGATCTCGTGCGCGAGCGTGGCTCCGCGCGGGCGTCGAGGATGTAGGCGATGGACGACCGCGGCCCGAGCTTCCTCGCCATGATCGGCATCGTCGCGCTCGTCGTCGCGACGGTCATCCTCGTCTTCTTCGGCGTCGGGTACGTCCTGGGCAGGATCTTCCTCTGAGGCGGGGAATGGAAGAACGCCCCCAAACGGGGCGGTTATGGCAACCCCCCGAGTAGAATCACTGCCTTCATGACCCCGCTCGCCATCTTCGGGATCTCGAATGACGGGCTCAACCTCGCGGTCAAGCTCGTGGTCCTGTTCCTCGTCGCGGTGTGGGCGGCGCTGGTGTTCTGGACCTACACCGACGCCCGCCGTCGCATCGAGGATCAGATGCTCGTGGGGTGCGCCGCGCTGGCGTCGTTCGTCTTCCCGTTCCTGGGCACCGTCGTGTACGCGATCGTGCGCCCGCCCGAGTACCTGGAGGATGTGCACGAGCGCGAGCTCGAGATCGCGGCGGCCGAGGCGCGGCTCCAGCAGGTGGAGCACCTGCGCTGCCCGCACTGCGACTTCGAGATCGAGAAGAACTTCCTCCGCTGCCCGAGCTGCCTGCGGCGGCTGAAGGAGCCATGCGGAACGTGCGGCCGCCCGCTCGACCCGCGCTGGAAGATCTGCCCGTACTGCGAGGCCGAGGTCGGCCAGGCCGCGCCGCGCCGCCCGCGCCGCGCACCCGCAGCCGGTAGTTCGGAGCGACCGCGGGCCACGCGCCCGAGCGTCACTGCGGAGCAGGCGCCGGTGACGCGCTCGCGGCCCCCGGCTCAGTAGGGGAGGCGCCCTACCGCCCGCCGTGCGCCGGGACCCGCACCGTCGTAGTTGCCGATCCCGCAGCGCTGGCGACCCCGCGGAGGCTGCGGGCGGCGCTACCCAAGCCGCTACCGTCTCGCGCCGACCCCGACCAGGAGACTGCATGGACCGGACCCTCATCCTCGTCAAGCCCGACGCCTTCGAGCGCGCGCTCACCGGCGAGGTCATCGCCCGCTTCGAGCGCAAGGGGCTGCGGATCGCCGCGCTCAAGCACATGACCGTCGCACGCGACCAGGCGGAGGAGCACTACGCCGAGCACAAGGAGAAGCCGTTCTTCGGCGAGCTCGTGGACTTCATCACCGGCGGCCCGCTCGTCGCGATGGTGCTCGAGGGCCACGAGGCCGTGAAGGCCGCTCGCCAGGTGATCGGCGCCACCAACCCGATCGAGGCCGCGCCCGGCTCGATCCGCGGCGACTTCGGCCTCGAGGTCCAGACCAACCTCGTCCACGGCAGCGACTCGCCGGAGTCCGCCGAGCGCGAGACGAAGATCTTCTTCCCGGAACTCGGCTGATGTTCAAGCCCGAGCTCGCCGACGCGGGCGCGACGAGCCCTCACATGCAGGCCGCGCACGGCGAGTGGTAGGGCGCACCGTCATCCTGGCGTCGCGCTCCCCCCAGCGGCGCGCCATCCTCCAGCAGCTCGGCATCCGCTTCGAGGTCGTCGTGCCCGAGGTCGAGGAGGTCGAGGAGGGCGATCCGCGCGGGCTCGTGATCGAGAACGCGCTGCGCAAGGCGCGCGCTGTGCACGGCGACCTGGTGCTCGGCGTGGACACCACGGTCGTCGTCGAGGGGCGCTCCTACGGCAAGCCGGGCGACCGCGACGAGGCCACCCGCTTCATCCGGATGCTGAGCGGTCGCGAGCATGAGGTGTGGAGCGGGGTCGCCCTCAAACGCGACGACCAGGAGCAGACGGGCGCCCTTTGCACGCGTGTGCGCTTTCGCACGGTCACGGAGCCGCTCCTGCGCTGGTATCTGGACAGCGGCGAATGGCGCGAGCGGGCCGGCGGATACGCCATCCAGGGCCGCGGCGCGGCGCTCGTGGAGGCGGTCGACGGCGACTTCTGGAACGTCGTCGGACTGCCCGTGCCGGAGCTCGTCAGGCTGGCTCCTGACCTGCTTCGGTAGAGCCTTTTCGACCCGAAAACGCAGGCAATTTCGTTCGTTACACTTCCGCTCGCGGCCCGGTCCCCTCGGACGCGGATAACCCTCTGACCGGACCGCTGCGCGAGGCCGCCGCCAGGCGGCCTAGTCTCACCAGGAACCAATGGGCCTTTTCTCGTACGTAACCGGGTTCGGGGGCCGCGACATGGCGGTCGATCTCGGCACCGCCAACACGCTCGTCTAAGTGCGCGGACGCGGGATCGTCCTGTCCGAGCCGTCGGTGGTGGCGATCGACTCGCGCACGAGCGAGGTCCACGCGGTCGGGATCGAGGCCAAGCGCATGCTGGGCCGCACGCCCGGCACGATCAGCGCCATCCGCCCGCTGAAGGACGGTGTGATCGCAGATTTCGACGTCACCGAGCAGATGCTCCGCCACTTCATCCAGAAGGTGCACCAGAACCGCTGGGCGCACCCGCGGGTGGTCGTGTGCGTGCCGTCCGGCGTGACCGGGGTCGAGAAGCGCGCCGTCGAGGAGGCCACGTACTCGGCCGGCGCCCGCCAGGCCTACCTGATCGAGGAGCCGATGGCGGCCGCGATCGGCGCCGGGCTGCCGGTG
>JAICJV010000073.1 GCA_025928265.1 Thermoleophilaceae bacterium | reverse complement strand
GACGAGCGCGTGGTGGCGGTCATGTGGCACCTGGCCGACCGCTGGGGTCACGTGACACCCGACGGGGTGGTTGTGCCGGTGCGCCTGACGCACGAGATGCTCGGCAAGATCGTGGGCGCTCATCGCCCGTCGGTCACCTCTGCGCTCGGCGATCTCAGCCGCAAGGGCCTGCTCGAGCGGCGCGAGGACGGATGGCTGCTGCACGGCGAGCCGCCCGAGCGCCTCGGCACCGGCCTCGCCGGCGAGTCGTCGCGGACGCTCGCGTTCGACCCCACCGCGCTCGCGCCGCTGGCCGTGCTGGCGGCGAGCGTGCTCACCTGACGGAGGCCGGTTCGCGCGACCGTCAGTGGTTGCGCAGCGCGTCGATCAGCTCGTCCTTGTTCATGTCCGAGCGGCCCTCGATGCCGATCTCGGCGGCGCGTTCCTCGAGGTCGTCCTTCGTCCAGTCCTCGTAGCTGGCCGACTGGCCGCCCTTCGAGCCGGTCTCGCTGCGGTCGCCGGCGTTCGCTATGCGGGCCGCCTTCTCCTTGCTGGCGCCCTCGCGGCGCAGGGCCTCGTACTGCTCGTCGTCCTTCACGCTGGGTCCGTGGTCTTGGCCGGGCATGGCTCGCCTCCTCGTGTGCGACTTCAGGAGTCGGCTACCCGGGCTGCACGCGGCGGGAAACTCAGCGCAACGTGATGGCGAACGCGGTGCCGATGACGGCCACGCCTGCGGTCAGCCACGCCACGTAATCGCCCACGTGGCCGGAGTGCAGCTTGCGCAACCACGCGAACAGCGGCCGCGTCGCGTCGACCGCGCGCAGGCGCGTGACTCCCGCCGCTGCCACCATCAGCGCGCCTACGACCGCGCCCACGCCATAGAGGTAGGAGGCACCGGACGCCGACAGCGACACCGGCGTGGTGGGCTCCGGAGGCGCGCCGTGGAGCACGATCGCGGCGTACACGTTCGGCTGGACGTACCGGTCCGCCGCCCTGAGTGCCGCGTCGGCGAGCCCCGGGAGCACGCCCCATGCGAGTCCGGCGAGCAGAAGCGCCACGGCGGGCAGCCACATGAGCACCGGCGTGTGGTCGTGCGGCTTGTCTGTCTCGGGCTCGGTCTCGCCCTCGGCCTCGTCGGACGACTCGTCCGGCTGCCCTGCCGAGCCCCAGCCGAAAAACACCCGCGCGCCGGCTCGCAGGAGCGCGCCCGCCGTGACCGCCGACGCGATCATCATCACCGCCGGCATCCACCACAGGCCATGGCCGTGCGCGGCCGCGTCCTCCACGAGCGCCTTGCCCAGGAACGGGCCGAACGGCGGCAGCCCCGCGATCGCAAGAGACCCGATCACGAACACCCCGGCGGTCAGCCGCAGATCGCGCCCGCGGCCGTGCAGGTCCACCTCGTCGAGGCTCGCGCGGCGATGCTGCACGATCCCGACGCAGACGAACAGCGCCGCCTTCACGAGCCCATCGCCGACCACGTAGATGGCGGTGCCGGCGAGCCCGTCGGCGCTCAGCATCGCGATGCCGACGAGGAACAGCCCCATGTAGGCGATCGTCGCGAACGCGAGCATGCGCTTGAGGTGGTGTTGTGCGAGCGACATGGCCGCGCCGACGAATGCGGTGCCGAGCCCGATCGCGATCAGCGTCCAGCGCAGCGCCTCCGCGTGCGGATCGAGCACCGGCGCGAACGCCGTCCAGTACACGCGCGCGACGCCGAGCAGCCCGAGCTCGCTCATCGCGCCCGCGAACAGGATGCAGACGGGCGTGGGCGCCACCGCGTACGCGTCGGCGAGCCAGAAGTGGAACGGGATGGCGGCCGCCTTGACGAGGAATCCGCACACGATCAGCGTGAAGCCGGCGACCACGACCGCGTCCACGCCGTGGCGGCCGAGCTGATCGCCGATCTGTGCGAGGTTGAGCGCGCCGGTCTTCGAGTAGACGAGCCCGATGCCGAACAGCGCGAGAATCGCGCCTGCGCTGTTGGTGATCGCGAAGTTGAGCGACCCCTCGATGGGCGAGCGCTGGTCGATCTTGAAGCCGGCGAGCACGTATGCGGACACGCTCATCAGCTCGAAGAAGACGAACATGTTGAAGAGGTCGCCACTCAGCGAGAAGCCGACCATCGCCGCGAGGAACACGAGCAGGATCGCGTGGTAGAGCGCGTCGACCTCGGCGAGGAAGCGCCACGAGAAGACCCCCGCGATGACCGTGAGCGATGCGGCGAACACGGCCATCCCGGCGTCGAGCGGCCCGAACGCGAAGTCGATCCCGAGTGCGACGCCGCCCGGCCGCGGCGTCCATGCACCCCACCAGTAGACGATGGTGTGATCGACCGAATGTGCGAGCGCGATGGCGCACAGCGTCACCGTCGCGATCCCAAGCGCCAGCGACACGGCGTCGGCCAGCGCCCGGCTCAGCAACTCGCGCGCGGCCGCGAGGAAGGTGGCGCCGAGCATCGGGACCAGCACGGCGAGCGGGACGTACGCCATCAGCCGCGCAGCGCCCCGAGCTCGTCCGGGTCCACCGTCCCGAAGCGCTTCTGTGCCTGAACCGCGAGCGCCAGCAGGAGCGCCGCGACAGTGGCCTCGACCACGACGTCGGTGAGCGTGAGCGCCTGCACCACCGGGTCCACCACCTGCGTCCCGCTCGGGATGTCCGCGAAGATCGGCGCCTTCGCCCCATGGCGGTAGCCGACCGCGAGCAGCAGCACGTAGGTGGACGACTGCATCACCGACAGGCAGATGACCAGGTGCACCAGGTGCCGGCTCGTGACGATGCCCCACAGGCCCACGAGCAACAGCCAGCCGGCCACGATGTACGGGAAGACGCTCACCCGCTGCGCCTTCGCATGAGCGCCTGGTCGAGGAACTCCGCGACGATCAGGGTCACGCCTCCGGCGACCTCCACGCCGACAGCGACATTCGCCAGCGGGATGATCCCGGCGGAGAAGAGGCTGCCGCTGATGCCGTAGCCCAGGAAGTTGTGGAGCGCCGCGAGGCCGAAGACGAGGCCGCCGACCGCGATCAGCGCGAACCCGGCGGCGCCCAGGGCGTCGGCGATCTCGATCGGCGCGACGCCGCGCACCACGCGTACCGCGAGGTACTGCCCCGACGCGTACACGAGCACCGCCGCACTGGCGAGGATCACGCCGCCCTGGAATCCCCCGCCGGGGGTGAGCTGGCCGTGCGCGATGATGTAGGCCCCGAGCACGATCGTCGGCGCCACGAGCGCGGCGCCCAGGGCGCGGACGGGCCTCGCGACCACGTCGGCACGCCGGTCGGATCGCTCGGCGGCCGCGCCTGCCGCGTCCTCGCCGCGCTGCGCGCGCAGCAGGATCGCCGACCCGACCGCCGCGGCGAAGAGGATGAACTCCTCGCCGAGCGTGTCGACGCCGCGGTAGTCGAACGTGACCGCGCTCACCACGTTCGTCGCCTCCCGCTGTGCGACGGCGACGTGTCCGAGCACGATCCCGTAGATGCCGCTGTAGTGGCCGAACGGCGGCAGGTCGGCGAACGACCACAGGAGCCCCACCGCGAGCACGAGCGCGGCGGGCAGGAAGAGCGCCAGCCGCGCCCGCCGGCTCATCCGTCGCCGTCCTCGTCGGTGTGGATCCGCGACAGCGCGAGCAGGATCATCAGCGGCAGGGCGACGCTGCCCACACCGATCTGCGACAGCGCGACGTCGGGCGCCTGGAACAGGAAGAAGAGGACGGCGAGCAGGATCCCGAAGACGCCGGCCACCATCGCCTGCCGGAGCGGCTCGCGCGTTATGACGACGCCGGTGCCGCCCAGCGCGACGAGCGCGAGCGCGGTTGCCTGGAGCGCGGTCAACCCACGCGCTCCACGTCCGCTGCGGTCGTGTCCAGCGAGCCGTGCTGCGACGTGCGCGCGGCGCGGCCGATCGCCTGCACGATCACGGGCGACGTGATGGCGATCACCAGCGCCAGCAGCAGCCCCTTGTCGGCCACGAGCGAGAAGCCCTCGCGCACGAGCACCGCGGCCGCCAGCGCGACGCCGGCCAGCATCGACGGCCCCGTGTAGTGGAGCCGGTCGTACGCATTGCGCATGAGCGCGACGCCCAGGCACCCCATCACCTGCGCGCCCACGCCGATCACGAGCAGCACGGCCACGACGACGTCTCTCACTGCCGCACGCGCTCCAGGAAGTGGCTGAAGGCGAGCGAGCCGCCGAACGACAGCAGCGCGAGCACGATGGCCAGGTCCGCGAAGCCCTGGCGTTGGATTCCCTCCGACAGCAGGAACAGGATCAGTGCCGCCGTGGTCCCGGCCACCTGGAGCGCGACCAGGCCGTCGACCGCCCCGGCGAAGACGCACACGCCGAGCAGCGGCAGGATCGCCACGAGCAGCACGAGCGCGCCGATCAGCCACTCGTTCATCGCATTCGCAGCGGATCCACGTCGCTGTCGACGTCGGCGGTGGGGACGAGCTGATGGACCAGCACGAGGTCGCGCTCCACGTCGGTCCCGATCACGTAGGCGTTCGGCGAGAACGAGGCCGAGACCTGCATCAGCACGCGCTGGGCGGCGGTGCGCGGGTCATCGTCGTGCAGGGTCAGGCGCACCGCGTAGAAGGTGCCCACACGGCGGCGCGGCAGCGCCTTCAGGAGCAGCCACATGTCGCGTGGGTAGTTGACGAGTGGCCGCCACAGGCGCACGAGCCAGCCCAGCCGCGGCCTCAGCACCACCAGCCGCTGCTGGCGCACGACCACCGCGCCGCTCGCGGCGAGCACCGCCACGCCGGCGCCGACGATCAGCTCCGGCACGTGCGTGTTGTCGACGAGCCAGAGCCACAGCGCAGCCGACGCGATCCACCAGCCGAGCCACGCGCGCAGTGCGCCGATGCGCCCGCCGCCTCCGTCAGGTCCCATCCACGCTCGGTTCTACGGGATGCGGTGCGTCCCTGCCGGGCCTAGGACTTCTTCACCTGAAGCTTCGTCATCACCTTGCGCAGCTTCGACTGCGGCGCCGGCGCGGGGACCGCCTGGTCCGAATTGTCCGCCGCCGGGTTCTGGCGCTCCACGATCCATTCGCCGCTGCCGGTCCTGCGGATCGATCCGATGCGCGCGCCGGTCTCGTCGTGCAGCCCGCCCCCGTCGTCGACCGAGAGCTTCTGCTCGCCGCCGAGGGCTTCGGTCACGATCTCCTGAACGCGGCCGCTGTCGAACCGCTCGAGCTGCTGGTCGTTGAGCGTGGCGCTCACCGTCGCGAGGGCCCGCTCGATCTCCACGTCTGTCGCCATGTCAGCCCGATTACCCGCCGCCCGGCCTGTAAACCCGCGCCATGTTTTCGACCTAACAGGAGGGGTAGGGTGGCGCGCATGCTGTCCGCGCGCCGCCTGATCCCGCCGGTCCTGCGGCAGCTCGCGGGGGACCCCCTCGCGCTGGGCCGCGCGGCGCAGTCGGCCGTCTCCGAGGAGCTGGTCCCGCGAACGCGCACGGCCGACAGGGTGGTGCAGTCGATCTGCCCGTACTGCGCCGTCGGCTGCGGCCAGAAGGTCTACGTGAAGGACGAGAGGGTCACGCAGATCGAGGGCGACCCCGACTCGCCGATCTCGCGCGGCCGGCTGTGCCCGAAGGGCGCGGCGTCGGAGAAGCTCGTGAACTCGCCGACCCGCGAGATGAAGGTGAAGTACCGGCCGCCGCACGGGCGCGACTGGCAGGAGCTCTCGCTCGAGCAGGCGTCGGACATGATCGCCGAGCGGGTGATCAACACGCGCCGCGAGACGTGGGAGGAAGAGACCGACGACGGCAAGCCGCTGAAGCGAACGCTCGGCATGCACTGGCTCGGCGGGGCGACGCTCGACACCGAGGAGAACTACCTCATCAAGAAGCTCTTCACGGCGCTCGGCGCGGTCTCGATCGAGAACCAGGCCCGCATATGACATAGCTCCACGGTGCCCGGTCTGGGCACGTCGTTCGGGCGCGGTGGCGCCACCACCTTCCAGCAGGACCTGCAGAACTCGGACTGCATCCTGATCATGGGCTCGAACATGGCCGAGCAGCATCCGGTCGGGTTCCAGTGGGTGATCGAGGCGAAGGAGCGCGGCGCCAAGGTGATCCACGTGGATCCGCGCTTCACGCGCACGAGCGCGATGGCCGACCTGCACCTGCCGATCCGGCCCGGTACCGACATCGCCTTCATCGGCGGGATCGTGAACTACATCTTCGAGACCGACTCGTGGTTCCGCGAGTACGTCCAGCACTACACGAACGGTCCGGTCGTGCTCAAGCCGGACTTCCAGGACACCGAGGAGGGGAGCGGCTTCTTCTCGGGCTGGAATCCCGAGGACAGCGCGTACAGCATCGAGACGTGGGGCTACAACCGCTCGAGCGGAGAGGCCACAGCCGGGAAGAGCGAGCAGCAGGCCGACGTCTCGGGCGACCAGGCCCACGGCGCACACGGGATGAAGCTCAAGGGCGGCCAGCCCCCGGACGTGGATCCCACGATGGAGAACGAGCGCTGCATCCTGCAGACGGTCCGCCGCCACTACGCGCGCTACACGCCGGAGATGGTCGCCGAGGTCTGCGGCTGCTCGGTCGAGGACTTCCTGAAGGTCGCGCGCGCGATGGCCGAGAACTCGGGCCGCGAGCGCACCTCGGCGGTCGTCTACTCGGTGGGCTGGACGCAGCACACGCACGGTGTCCAGAACATCCGTGGCGCCTCGATCATGCAGCTCCTCCTGGGCAACATCGGGCGGCCGGGCGGCGGGGTGCTGGCGCTCCGCGGCCACGCGAACATCCAGGGCTCGACGGATATCCCGACGCTCTTCGACATCCTGCCGGGGTATATCCCGATGCCGCATCCGCAGTCCCACCCGACACTCGACACGTTCGTCGAGCTGAACGGGCCGGACACCGGCGCGTGGGGCAACCTCCGCGCCTACATGGTCTCGTTGCTGAAGGCGTGGTGGGGAGACGCGGCAACCGAGGACAACGACTTCTGCTTCGACTACCTGCCGCGCATCAACGGCGACCACTCGCACTACGCGATGATGCTGAAGATGCTCGACGGCGGGGTGAAGGGGATGTTCGCCGTCGGCCAGAACCCGGTCGTGGGGTCGGCCAACTCGAAGCTGATGCGGCTCGCACTCGCCAAGCTCGACTGGCTCGTCGTGCGCGACTTCCAGCAGATCGAGACGGCGACGTGGTGGAAGGACTCCCCGGAGATCGAATCGGGCGAGATGCGCACGGAGGACATCGGCACGGAGATCTTCTTCCTGCCGGCCGCCGCGCACACGGAGAAGGACGGCAGCTTCACCAACACGCAGCGCCTGCTCCAGTGGCACCACAAGGCATGCGAGCCGCCGGAGGACTGCCGTTCGGAGCTGCATTGGATCTACCACCTGGGCAACGCGATCCGCGAGAAGCTGAAGAGCTCCGACGACCCGCGTGACCGGCCGATTCTCGACGTCACCTGGGACTACCCCGTGCAGGGCCCCTACGACGAGCCCGACGCCGAGGCGGTGCTACAGGAGATCTCGGGCTACAGCGCCGACGGCTCGTTCCTCGACAGCTATGACGGGCTCGAGGCCGACGGCTCCACCACGTCGGGCTCGTGGATCCACTGCGGGATCTACAAGGACGGCGTGAACCAGCCCGCGCGCAAGAGGCCGCACACCGAGCAGAACTGGATCGCCCACGAGTGGGGCTGGGCGTGGCCGAAGGACACGCGGATCATCTACAACCGGGCGTCGGCCGACCCCGATGGCAAGCCGTGGTCGGAGCGGAAGAAGTACGTGTGGTGGGACAGCGAGGAGGAGCAGTGGACGTCGCTGGGCGACTCGCCGGACTTCCCGCCCACCAAGGCGCCGGGCTTCGACCCGCCGCGCAACGCGAAGGCGATGGAGGCGATCGCCGGCGACAAGCCGTTCATCCTGCACCCAGATGGGACGGGCTGGCTCTACGCGCCCACGGGCTTGGTCGACGGTCCGCTGCCTGCGCACTACGAACCCCACGAGACCCCGTTCGTCAACCCGCTCTACGCGCAGCAGCAGAACCCCACCCGGCAGGTGTTCCCGCGGCCCGAGAACGTCTACAACCCCTCGGACGGCGAGCCCGGCGCGGCCGTCTTCCCATTCGTGCTCTCGACATACCGGCTGACCGAGCACCACACCGCCGGCGGCATGTCGCGGTCGGTTCCCTACCTGGCCGAGCTGCAGCCGGAGTTCTTCTGTGAGGTCTCGCCGGCGCTCGCCTCCGAGCGCGGGCTCGAGCACGGCGGCTGGGCCACGATCGTGACCTCGCGCAACGCCGTGGAAGCGCGGGTGATGGTCACCGAGCGGATCAGGCCGCTCGAGATTCAGGGCCGCCAGATGCACATCGTCGGGACGCCCTACCACTGGGGGCGCGAGGGGATCGTGAAGGGCGACTCCGCGAACGAGCTGCTCGGGATCGTGCTCGACAACAACGTGCACATCAGCGAGTACAAGGTCGCCACCTGCGACATCCGCCCGGGACGGCGCCCGCGCGGCAAGGAGCGGCTGGCGCTCGTCGAGGACTACCGGCGCCGCGCGGGGAGCAACGCATGAGCCACGAAACGCTCGCCTGGCCGGACAGCTACGGCGACAAGGCCAAGCCGAGAATGGGCTTCTTCACCGACACGACGGTCTGCATCGGTTGCAAGGCCTGCGAGGTGGCGTGCAAGGAGTGGAACCAGGTCCCGATGGAGATCGAGGGCTTCAGCGGCAAGTCCTACGACAACTCGGGCGACCTCCACGCCAACCGCTGGCGCCACGTGAAGTTCATCGAGGAGGCGCGGCCGCAGAACGTGCTGCACGTGGATTCCGAGGGCCTCGCCACCTATCAGGAAGGCGACGGGCTGCGCTGGCTCATGGCGTCCGACGTGTGCAAGCACTGCACCGACGCCGCCTGCCTCGACGTGTGCCCGACGGGCGCGCTGTTTCGCACCGAGTTCGGGACGGTGGTGGTGCAGGAGGACGTCTGCAACGGCTGCGGCTACTGCGTCCCGGCGTGTCCCTTCGGCGTTCTCTCCAAGCGCGAGGACGACGGTCGCGTGTGGAAGTGCACGCTCTGTTACGACCGCCTGAAGGACGACAAGGAGCCGGCCTGCGCGCAGGCGTGCCCGACCAACTCGATCCAGTACGGCCAACTCGACGACCTGCGCGAGCGCGCCGAGCACCGGCTCGCGCGGATGCGCGCCGCCGGGCAGGACGAGGCGCGCCTCTACCTGGCCGACGACGACGACGGCGTGGGCGGCGCGGGCGCGTTCTTCCTGCTGCTCGACGAGCCCGAGGTCTACGGGCTGCCGCCGGACCCGGTCGACGCGCGGCGCGATCTGCCGAAGGTCTGGACCGCCGCCGCGGCGGCCGCCGTCACGTTGGGCGCCGGGCTGGTCGCCGCCGTTTTCGGGGGGCGCGAGTGAGCCGCTCGGACTCCTACTACGGCCAACCGGTCATCAAGGAGCCCACGTGGACGTGGGAGATCCCGATGTACTTCTTCACCGGCGGCCTGGCCGGAGCGTCCGCGGGCCTCGCGTGGCTCTCGGAGCTGCGTGGCGATGACGAGCTCGCGCGCCGCGCCTGGGCCAGCGCGCTCGGGGGCCTCGCGATCAGCCCGCTGTTCCTGATCTCCGACCTCGGCAAGCCGTCACGCTTCTTCAACATGCTGCGGGTGTTCAAGGTCACCTCGCCGATGAGCGTCGGCTCCTGGATCCTCAGCGGCAGCGGACTGGCGACCGGTGTGGCCGCGGCCAACGCATGGACCGGCATGTTTCCCAGGACCTCGCGCGTGGCCAGACCGGCCGCGGCGGTGCTCGGCCTGCCGCTCTCCACCTACACGGCTGCGCTGCTCACCAACACGGCGGTGCCCGTATGGCACGAGGCGCGCGGCTCGCTCGCGTTCTTCTTCGCGTCGGGCGCCGCATCGAGCGCAGGCGCGGCGGCGGTGGCGCTGACGCCTCCGAAGTACGCCGCGGCGGCACGCCGCCTCGCGATCGGTGGCGCGGTATCGGAGGCCGTGACGAACGAGGTGATGCGGCGGGGGCTCGGCATGCACGCCGAGGTCTACAAGGCCGGCCCGTCGCACGTCTTCGACAACATCTCGCGAGCGTGCGTGGCGTCGGGTGCGGCGCTGATCGCGGCGCGCGGCAGGCAGTCGCGCGCGGCGGCCATCGCGGGCGGGGCGCTCCTCGGCGCCGGTGCGCTGGCGGCGCGCTGGAGCGTGTACAAGGCGGGCTTCGGCTCGGCCGCCGACCCGAAGTACGTGGTGGCGCCCCAGCGTGAGCGGATCGAGCGCGGTGAGTCGCGCGGCGCGACGCGGCGCGATGCGAAGGTCTCGGCGCCGAGGCGCGACCTGGCGACGCCCGCCACCTCCGACGGCCGGTGATCGTCAGACCCTGATGCGCTCGGCGGGCACCCGCCGGCTGGTTCCCCATCCCTTCAACGCCCAGAACATGAGCCCGAGGCCGCCGAGCGCGGACCCGGCGAGGTCGAGCGTCATGTCGAGGATCGTGTCCGCGTAGCCGATGTGCAGCGACGCGCCGAACTGGTGCACCGCCACGTACTCGTAGATCTCGTAGAACGCGCCGAACGCGCCCCCGAGCGCGAGGGAGATGATGAAGATGCCGAAGTTGTGCCGATCGTCGAAGTCCTCCTGGAGGTCGGGCACCACCTCGAGCCGCGCGAGGCCGATGTAGAACAGCGGGGCCACCATCGCCGACAGGACAAAATGGACGACCGAGTCGTACCAGTCGTAGCGATCGAAGAGCCCGGCGGCGTTGCCCCAGCCCTGCAGGGCCATCCCGATCACGAAGCCGAGGTCGAACGGGCGCGGCACGGAGATGACCCGTGCGAGGATCATGACGCCCGCGGTCACCGCCAGCCGCAACGCCGCCTCGAGGTTGCCGGCCACGCCGAACGCCACCGCGCCGAGCACGTTGATCGCGCGCAGCACGTCGATCGGGTCGCGGATGACCCGGTTCCAGTCGCCGAGCAGGAGCCTTTGCCAGTTCATCGGATGTAGATGGGGTTGGACACGATCCAGGTCCGGCCGCCGAGTGCGGCCTGAATCCGGAATACCCCGGGTCCCTCTGCAACGTGCTCGACGCTGTCAGATTCCGACCAGCTGATGGCGCGTCCGTCCCGAACGACCGCCACGTCCGCCACCCGCGGCAGCCGCGCGCGCAGCGTCCAGCGCCCGGCCTGCACCTCGTCGCCCATCTCCGCCGTGCCACCTGATCCCTCGGCGCGGAACTCGAAGCCGGACGCCGGCGCGAGCGAGTCCATCGCCACGTAGCAGCGACCGCGCTCGAGCGCCGCGTAGATGTCGCGCGGCGCCGGGTCGTCATCCGTCAGCACGTGCGTGCGCAGTGTGCGGAAGATCCGCGTGTGGGGGTGCGGCGACAGCGCCCGGCCGCGGATGCGGAGGCCGGTCTGGTGGGCGTCGAGGCCGCCGATGGCCACCACGCGCCGCGTGCGGCAGAGCTCGTCCCAGCGCGCGAGGTTGGCCTTCGGGAGGTTGCCGATGGATCCCTCGGGGCGGCGCACGAAGCGCGCCAGATCGCGCAGCGAGCTCTGCTGCTCGGCGGTCTCGGTCATCAGGCTCCACAGCTCGAGGCCGGTGATGTCGCATGTCTCGAGCGCGGGCCATGGGTGTGGCCTGCCGATCGACTTGGCTATCGCCGAGCCCGTCGAGAACGGGTGCGCGGGGAACGCGAGGCCGCCCGCGGCACGCACGGCGGCGCAGATCTCCTCGGCGCTGCGGCCTTCGTGGCCGATCTCGTCGTCGACCCCGAACGCCAGCAGGTGGCCGCCCTTCGGCGACACCTCCATCCCCACCGCGAGCAGCACGCCGTCGTGGCGCCCCTCCCAGCCGTCGCGCTTCGCGCCGAGCGTGTCGTGGTCGGTGAGCAGAACCGCATCGGCGCCCGCGGACCGCGCGGCGTCGAGGATCTCGGGCACGCTGGCCGTGCCGTCGGAGTAGGTGGAGTGGACGTGCACCACACACGCGAGGTCGTGCATGCCTGGCGAGTACCCCGCCACCTCAGCGTCCGGTGAAGCGGGTCAGGCCTGTGACAGGCACCTGACGCGGGAGCATGGTGCCGCTAGCGTGACCAGATGCCCCGCAGACGACTGCTCGCGCTGGCCCTCGCGGTGGCCGCGCTGTTTGCCACCGCTGCGCTCGGAGTGCCGCACACGCCCGACGGGCTGCGCTCGGTCATCGAGCCGCTCGGCCTGGTCGCGCCGTTCGCGTTCGCGCTCCTGTGGGCGCTGCTCACCCCGGCGCTCTTCCCTGGCACCGTGCTGGCCGCGGCCAGCGGGCTCCTGTTCGGCGCCGCGGAGGGGACGGCCGTGTCGATCGTGGGCGCGACCGCGGGCAGCGTGCTCGCGTTCGCGCTGTCGCGGCGCTTCGGTGCGCGCGCCGCCGAGGAGGTCTCGGGGCCGCGCGTAGAGCGTCTTCAGGCCCGTATCGAGCGGCGCGGCTTCCTGGCGGTCCTGGGTGCGCGGCTCGCGCCGGGGGTGCCGGTCACGCTCCTGAATTACGCCGCGGGCCTATCGCGCGTGCGGCTGCGGGACTTCGCTGCGGCCATCGCGATCGGCGGTGCGCCGCGAGCGTTCGCATACACCGCGCTCGGCGGCAGCGGCGGCCAGATGGACTCGCCGCTGGCGATCGCGGGGATCGCGCTCATCGCGCTGCCGGCGCTCGCGGGGGCGGTGCTGCTGCTCAGATCGCGACTCCGCGCGGCGTGAGGGCGTCGGCCTTCCGGCCGGTCATCTCGTCGAGCAGCTTCAGGAAGCTCTGGTGGGCGTCGTCGTCGGCCTTGTGCGCGAACCCGAGCGCCGCCACGCCAAGCGATCGCAGGCCGCGTCCGTAGGGCCGGCGCTGCTCGCAGCCGAAGAACTCGGCGAAGCGGGCGGCGCGGGTGCGGCGTGAGCGGCGGTCGCGGCTTCCCACGACGACCGACGCGTACGTGTACAGGTCCTGCCGGCGGTCGTCGTCGATGCCGTCGTTGTAGGCGCGCAGCACCATCGCGATGACCGGGCAGACCGAGCGCGGGTGGTCGCTGAAGCGCTCGCCCGCGAGCATCGACGCAAGCTCCATCACGCAGGCTCCCTCGCGTGCGCTCGCGTGGCGGCCGCCGGTGAGTCGGGTGGTCTGGTAGCTGGGGGTCGGCATGGCGGCTCCTTTCTCGTTATCCATCTGTGGCACGGTTGCCCGTTGGCAGGGGCGGGTATCGCGGCCGTGTCATGCCGATTACTCGAACTGCGCGGTCACACCCGGACGCGGGAAAGCAGGGCTGATGAGTTCTGCGACTACCACCGACGACCGCGCGCTTCGAAGCGAGGAGAAGCGCACGCTCGCGCTGCTCGGCCTGCCGACGTTCGGCATGGCCCTCGCGATCACGACGGTCTCGACCTATCTCTCAAAGGTCGCCGAGAAGTTCACGACATCGACGCTGTTGATCGGTCTGATCCTCGGCCTCGAGGGCGTCGTCGCACTCGGCGTCCCGCTGATCGCCGGGAGCTGGTCGGACAAGCTCCGCACGCGCATCGGCGGCCGTCTCCCGTTCCTGCTGGCCGGCATGCCGATCATGGTCGTGGCGCTCGCGGTGATGGGGCTGCTCAACTCGCTCGGGCCGCTCGCCATCGCCACCTTCGTGTTCTTCATCGGCTACTTCACCGCGTACGAGCCGTACCGCGCGCTGTACCCCGACCTGACCTCCGATGAGATCCAGGGCCGCGCGCAGAGCACGCAGGCGCTATGGCGCGGGGCCGGCACCGGACTCGCGCTCGTGGGCGGCGGACTGCTGCTGGCCGTTGCGCAGGGCATCCCGTTCGTCGCGGCCGCCTGCATCCTGGTGGCGAGCATCGGCACGTTCACCGTCCTGGTGCTGAGGCGCGAAGGCGTTCGCAACGAGGCGGAGGGCGAGGACGTGCGCGAGCGGGTCCGGCGGCTGAAGCGGCTCGTGCGCGAGCATCCCGCGCTTCGCTCGTACCTGTTCGCGAACGCGCTGTGGGAACTCTCGCTCGCGGCGCTCAAGACGTTCGTCGTCCTCTTCATAACGATCGGCCTCGGCAAGAGCCTGCCGGTCGCGGTCGCCGCGATCGCCGCGGCCGCCGTGTTCATCCTCGCGGGCGCGCCCACCGCCGGGAAGCTCGCCGACCGCTTCGGGCGCGCCCGGGTGATGCGCGTCGCGCTGCTCGTCTACGGCACGGGTCTGCTCGTGCCGCTCCTGGTCACGAACCCGGTCGGGATCGCCGTGATCATCCCGGTGGTTGCACTCGGCGGCGCCGTGATCATGACGCTGCCGTACGCGCTGCTCGTGCCGATGATGCCCGAGGACGAGCACGGCGCGCTCACCGGCTTCTACAGCCTGAGCCGCGGCATCGGGATCGCGCTCGGCCCGGTTCTCGCCGGCGCGGCTATCGAGGCGCTGCGCGGGGTGTTCGGCTCGACGCAGGGATTCGCCGCGATGTGGGGTGTGTGCAGCGCGGCCATCTTCCTGAGCGTGCCGCTGCTGGGGCGGCTGCGGTCCGAGCACGAGGACCG
>JAICJV010000138.1 GCA_025928265.1 Thermoleophilaceae bacterium | reverse complement strand
GGGCGATGACTCAGATCGCGGTGCTCAACGGCGGCTCGGTGCTCGAGAACATCGACGCCGCGTTCCTGGCCGAGGCCGTCAACAATCAGATGATCGAATTCTGCAAGGCGTGGCACCTCGACGCGTGGCCTGTCGTCCTCTACGCCAGCGCCGCCGGCCTCCCCGCGGACGACATCTACATTTTCGAGTACATCGACAAGCTCGACCAGCCGGGCGCGCTCGCGTACCACTCGGTGGACGCGCTGGGGCGCCCCTACGCGCGGATGCTCCCGCCGTCCGATCCGCTCGACGCCTCCGACCTGTCGCACGAAGCGCTCGAGACCCGCGGAGACCCGACGTGCGACAGGTGGGTCAAGATGCCCGACGGTACCGAGCTGGCCGTCGAGGTGTGCGACCCGGTGCAGGGGGACGCGAGCGAGTACGCCGTCGCGGTGACCGTGCTCGGCGAGACGCGGCAGATCAGGCTATCCGACTACGCACTGCCGTCGCTGTTTGACGAGCTGGGCAAAGCCCCGTTCTCTCGCCAGGACGGGCCCACGCGTCCGTTCGGAATGGCTCCGGGCGGGTACGAGGCCGTCATCGACCCGAGCGGCAACGAGCACGAAGTCTACGCGCGCCTGCGCTACGCCTCGCTGGCCGGCGCCGCGTCGGTGCACCGGAAGCTGGCGGACCCCGGCTCGCGCGTCCTGCGGCGACTGCGCGGAAATCGGGCGGCGTGAGCTCGCTCGGGCTGGCCGCGCTCGCCGTCGCGCAAGCGGACCTCGCCGCGGGCGTGCGCGGGGGCCAGCCGGGGCGCTTCGAGTCGCCGGAGGTGGCGGCGCGCTTGGCCGGCGTCTTCATCTACCGGCCCGAGCCCTGGTGCGCGGCCGAGGTCGTGCACTGCTTCGAGGCGGCGGCGTTTCAAGCCGACATCGCCAATCCGTGTCCGCGCACGGCGAGCGCCGTGCACCTGTTCGCGCGCGCGCCTGCGGGGTGTCGCCGCGCACGGCCCGCGCCCGGCGACGTGTTCGTCCTGGTCCACGCGGACGGCATCCACGGCCACTGCGGAATCGTGGAGAGCGTCTCGCCCGACGGGCGCACCATCACGAGCGTGGAGGGCGACACCGACGCCGCCGGCTCGTCGACCGGGGACGCGATGGGGCGCCACACCTGGACGCCGGCCGCCGGCGCGCGCGGGCGCCTGCTCGGCTACCTGGAGCTCGGCGCGTGAGGGACGACGACAGCGCCACGGACGACGCGGGCCACGCGCTCGTCAGCTGGGCGTACCGCGAGGCCATCATGCGCTCGCTGGCGGCCGACCCGGCGCCGATTCACGCGCAGTACGCCGGGGACGGGCTCATCGCGCTCCGTGGCCTCGGGGAGCTGGTCTACCCGCTGCAGCGCGGGCCGAGCTCGGGCGGCGCGGGGAGGCGGCAGGCCTGAGCGCCGACCAGGAGGCCAAGAGGATCGTGACCGCGGAGCTACAGCAGTTCGCACGCCCGTAGCGCGTCCTCGACGGACAGCACGACGGCACGCTGCCCCAGGTGCGCGTCGTGCCACGCGCGCTCGGCGTCGTTCAGCACGCGCCGCCACGGCGGGAGCGTGCCGTCCTTCACCTCGAGCAGGTACGTGCGGCGCTGGCGGCCGACGACCCGACCCACCACCAGGTCGGGGAACCCGCCGCCCACGTGGGATGCGTCCCAGACGGAGCAGCCGGCGGCGCGCAGGGCCTCGACGACGGCGCCGTGGTTCCGGTCTCGGCGAACGAGCCTCACGTGGTACCCTGCGCCGGTGAGCCGAGCGAGCTACCACCCGCTGATCCGCCTGACGGTGGACGCCCTCGCCAGGCAATTCTCCGTCGAGCCCAGAGTCCTGTGGGACGCCGTCGAGGGGAGGCCGATACCGGCGGACGTCGCTGCGGCCCTCGTAGAAGCGTACGACCCCGGCCTGCGACTGACCGACTTTGCGATCGAGGGCTCGACATCTGTGCCGAACGATGCCACAATCGGCACAGTCATGCAAACACAATCCGCGCCGCATCTCTTTTCCGGGCCGCGTCCCACTGACCACGAGTGGACCCGGGCGCTACGTGAGCGCGGCATTACGATCACCGAGGCCGCCGACGCGCTCGGCGTGACCAGGGCGGCGGCCAAGAGCTGGATCCTGCCGCCGCCGCACGGACGCAAAATCCCCCGCGCGCACGCCGTGGCCATCCGCAAAAGGTACGGCGTCCCGCTGTACGCGTGGCCCAACGGCATCACCGAAAGAGTGCCGAAAAAATAATCGGCACAATTAGCTTGACCGCATGTGCCGATTGCCTATAATCGGCACATGAACAACAATCGCGATTACGAGGGGGCGACGCAGCCGTTCGACGCGCAGCTGGCGCGGGCGAAGGCCGGCGACGCCGAGCGGAACCGTCTCGCGGCCGAGGCGGAGCGGTTGCGGCTCGAAATCCTGGTGACGCAGGTGACGGCGCAGCTCCTGGCGCGCCCGATCCCGATGACCTCCGGAGCGGACCTGCACGCGTGGGCGAGCGACCGCGCGCGCAACATCATCGCCGGGCTCGCTGGAGAGCGGCCGTGACCGCCGCGCCGAACGGAGCCCCCTCGCCGGTCACGCCGCCCGCGCCGGCGGCGATCGCGCCGGTGGCGATCGCGCCGGTGGACCCGCTCACCTTCACCTCCGACATGCCCGAGTTCCCGGCGCCCGTGCTGGGGGCGCTGGCGACGCCGGTCGACCCCGCATGGTGCGAACTGCGCAAGGTGAAGGAGGACAGCGACCGGGAGTTGCTGTACGTGCCGTGGATCCACTACCAGCAGGTCTTGGTTAAGGCGTTCGGCGTCGGCGGATTCAAATTGGTTCCGCGCTCGGTGGCGCGCACCGAGGGCAACGTGGTCACGTGGGTTGGCGCGCTGTTCGTGCGCATTCCCGGCACGACCAAATTTCATTTCATCAAGGAGGCAAAGGGCGAATGCAACAGCCGTCTGGGAGCGGGAAACGCGGCCGAGGGGGCAGAGTCCGACTGCCTGACCAAGTGCTGCAAGCGCCTGAATATCTTCATGGAGCTGTACGATCCGGCGTGGCGGGCGGCCTGGGAGCGGAACTACAAGGGGACGCACAGGCAAGACCGAGCGAAGGCAGCGTGGCCCGCGGCGCGCGCCGGTGTCTCGCCTGCGGCGGCGCCGGCAGATTCACCGGCATCAACTACCCCGGAACCTACCCGCCATGCCGACGCTGCAACGGCACCGGCCGCGTCGGGTGACACCGGCGAGGCAGCCACTCCCGAGCAGCTAGACGCGATCAAAAACCGCGTGAAGGTGCTCAAGTGGAAGGTCGGCTACCTGCGCATCTGGTTCGACGAGCGGTTCGGGCTCAAGGCTCAGGAGCCGGCGCGGCTGCTCGGCGCGCTCACGCAGCAGCAGGC
>JAICJV010000039.1 GCA_025928265.1 Thermoleophilaceae bacterium | reverse complement strand
GTCGCGATGCCAGTCGGCGAGGCCGAGCACCCGCTGTCCGACCGACACCCCGGTCGTGCCGTAGCCGAGTGAGGTGACCACTCCGGCCAGCTCGTGCCCGGGAATCGACGGTGTGCGGCCGCGACCGGCGCGATCGGCCCAGGTCGAGGGCCACTCCATCTCGGTCGGGACGAACCCCGACGCATGAACCCGGACGACGACGTCGTTGATCGCCGGCAGCGGCTCGGGCCGCTCCGCCAGCTCCATCCCGGCCCTACCCGCAGCCTGATCCGTCACAACGATCGCCTTCATCCCAGCACCTCCCTGTATCGAGTCCCTCTACAGTCTCGTGGGTTGGACGAGCCGGACGGCATCTCCTCCGCGGCCATCCTCGTCTCCGGGCTGACAAAGACGTTCGACGAGATCGAGGCGGTACGCGGCGTCGACTTCGAGGTTCACACCGGTGAGGTCTTCGGCTTCCTCGGGCCGAACGGCGCGGGCAAGTCGACCACGATCAACATGCTGTGCACGCTCCTGAAGCCGTCCGCGGGCAGCGCGACGGTGGCCGGCCACGATGTCGTGCGCGAGCGCGACGCGGTCCGGCGCAACATCGGACTCGTCTTCCAGGACCCCACGCTCGACGGCTACCTCACCGCCGAGCAGAACCTCAAGATGCATGCCGAGCTGTACGGCGTGGAGTCCGCCCTCGTGGCGCCGCGGATGCGGCAGGTGCTCGAGATGGTCGGGCTCTGGGAGCGCCGCTCGGCCACCGTCATGACCTTCTCCGGCGGCATGCGGCGGCGGCTCGAGATCGCGCGCGGGCTGATGCACTCGCCGCGCGTCCTGTTCCTCGACGAGCCGACGATCGGGCTCGACCCGCAGACGCGCCGCTCGATCTGGCGCTACATCGGCGAGCTGAAGGAGCGCGAGGAGATCACGATCTTCATGACCACGCACTACATGGACGAGGCCGAGTTCTGCGACCGCATCGCGATCATGGACCAGGGCCAGATCGTGGCGATGGATACGCCCGAGGCTCTGAAGGCCGGCGTCGGCGCCGACCGGATCCGCGTGGAGACCGCCGACGACGCGACCGCGATGGCCGTGCTCGCGCGGCGCTTCGAGATCGACGCGAGCGTGGCCGACGGAGTGGTGACGTTCTACGTGACCTCGGGCGAGGCATTCGTACCGCGCCTGTTCGCCGAGCTGGGCGTGCCGATCAAGTCGGTGAACGTGTCGCGGCCGACGCTCGACGACGTGTTCATGACGTTCACCGGCTCCACGATCAGGGACGCGGAGGAGTCCGGCCCGGCCAACCAGAGCCGCGCCATGATGCGCGCGATGGCGGCGGGCCGCCGATGACCACCACCACCGCCGCCGCACCGGCGGAGGTCGTCCGCGTCCGCGTCCCGGAGCGCAGCGTCCGCAGCGAGCTGCGCGCCATCTGGATCGTCTGGAAGCGCGAGCTGATCCGCTTCCGCGCGGACCGGATGCGGATGATCACCTCGCTCGTCCAGCCGCTCCTCTTCCTCTTCGTGCTCGGTGCCGGGCTCGACCAGCTGTCGAGCGCGAGCACCCACGGGATCGACCTGAAGACGTTCATCTACCCGGGCGTCCTCTGCATAGCGGTGATGTTCACGGCGATGTTCTCGGCCGCCTCGATCGTCTGGGACCGCGAGTTCGGCTTCCTGCGCGAGATGCTCGTGGCGCCGGTGCGGCGAAGCTCGATCGTCATCGGCAAGGTTCTGGGCGGCGCGACCGTGGCGAGCTTCCAGGGCGTGATCCTGATCGTGCTCGCCGGCGCAGTCGACGTGCCCTACGACCCGGCGCTGATCCTCGGGATCTTCGCCCTGCAGCTGCTGCTCGCCTTCAGCATCACGGCATTCGGGGTGATGGTGGCGGCGCGCATCAAGCAGATGCAGTCATTCATGGGCCTGATGCAGCTGGTCGTGATGCCGATGTTCTTCATCTCGGGTGCGCTCTTCCCGGTCACGAACCTGCCCGGCTGGCTCGCGGTGCTGACCCGGCTCGACCCGCTGACCTACGCGGTCGACCCCATGCGTCGACTCGTGTTCAGCCACCTCGACGGCGTCAGCGCCGCGGCCCGCGAGACGCTGGCCCCCGGCGTGACGTGGTGGGGCTGGCACGTGCCGGCTCTGCTCGAGGTGGCGATGGTGTTCCTGCTCGGCATGGCACTGCTCGGGATCGCCATCTGGGAGTTCAGCACGAGCGAGTAGCCGGGCCGCTCGCATCGTCACGACGATGTCCCCTACGTCGCCAGCACGGCGGCGAGCGCGACGAGCGCCAGGCTGCAGAGGCCGATCGACGCCCGCAGCGCCGTCGCCCGGCGCGACCGCTGCTGGATCCGCTCGGCCAGCGCCGCGTCGCCCGCCTGACGCAGCGCCTCCGCGCGCAGACGCGTCATGCCGCGGGCCTGGATCACGCCGGCGGCTGTCACGGCCACGAGCGCGACCGCGACGCCCGTCGCCACCCATGCCAGCGCGTCCCAGCCGTGGCGGGCGAGCAGCGCCGCGCCGCAGCCGAGCGCGACCACCAGCGCGGTCCCGCCGACGCGGCCGTAGGCCCGGCCGAGCGACCGGAAGAACGCCACCTGCGCCGGCCGGTCGAGTTGCCTGCGCACGACCCGCGCGACCACAGCCACCGCCACGAACCCGCCGACCCAGACGCAGGCTCCCAGCAGGGCAAAGAACGCGAGCACGGCGCTCAGGATCGTGTCTCCCGTGAACTCCCGGCGAGCGCGCGCACGCCTGGGGATGGCACGCCGGCCACGGGCGAGCGGGCTCGGTGCGCGGACCTGCGCCGCGAGCGAACGACGGCGTACGCGCTGGAGCCGAGGAACAGCAGGATCGCCAGCTCGTTGAGCGCGCCGCCCCACTGCCACGCGCCGAGGTTCCCCGCGAGGTCGCCGCCGACCACGCGCAACACAAGCGAGATGTGCAGCAGCGCGAGGTGGACGTAGAAGCGCCTGTGGTAGGGCAGCCGCACGCGCAGCACGGCCGGAACGATCACCGGGGCGTGCGCGAACACCATCGAGAACACAAAGCCCAGGAAGACGGCGTGCAGTGCCGCGTCGTAGCCAGGACCGCCGCCCTGCGCGGCATCTCCGGCGATCCACAGGGCGCCGGCGACGGCGAGCCACAGGTAGCCGGCCAGCAGCGCGACCGCCATGAACCGCGTGACTCCGCCCATGCGCACGGTGCGGCGCGCGATGTCGTAGCGCGCCAGCCACAGCGCCTGCCCGAGCAGTCCGGCGCCCGCGATGCCCACGCCGAGGCGCGGCGCGGACACCGACAGAGCGAGCCCCGCGAGCAGCGTGGCGACAGCGGCGCCCAGCCACACGCGCGGCAGAACCGCCCCGAGACCGCCCATGCGCGCCAGCTCGAGCCGCTCCCCCACGATCGTCAGCACGAGGAACGCGGCGAGCAGCGGCACGAAGCGCGCGACGTCGGCGCCGGTGAGCCACCACAGTGCCGCCGCGCACCAGGCCAGTGCGCCCAGGCCCATGATCGCGTTGTGCAGCGAACGCGCGAGGCGGTCGATTGCGACGTGCGCGGCCATCAGCACCGCGCCCCCGAACAGCAGGAGCGCCGGTCCCAGGCCGGCGGGCGCGTGGCTGAGCGTGAGCAGCGTGCCGGCCGCAGCGGCGATCGGCGCGCAATACGCCCACGGGCGCGCCAGCGCGACCGCGCGCTCGAGGCTGATGAGCGTTCCGAGAAACCCGAGTGCCATCAGCGGACCGTGCGCCTCGACCAGTGAGGCCGAATCGGCGTGGACGTCGAGGCCGAGGCGCGCGAGGCCACCCCACAGCCCGGCGAACAGCGCCACGAGCGCCAGCGCGAGCAGCGGCGCGCGACGGGCCGCGAGCGGGAGGCTCACCCCATCCACCCCAGGTCCGCACGGGCGGCGTCGCTCATCTGATCGGGGTGCCAGGGCGGCTCCCACACCAGTTCCACGCAGACGTCACGAACCTGCGGGAGCTGGCTCAGGCAGCCGTCGATCTCGTCCTCGAGAAAGCCGCCGAGTGGGCAGCCGGGCGTGGTCAGCGTCATCGCGACCCGAACAGCACCCCCGTCGTCGACGGTGAGCTCGCGGACGAGTCCCAGGTCGACGATGTTCACGCCCAGCTCGGGGTCGATCACCTCATGCAGCAGCGCGGCTACCAGCTCCGGCGTCAGCGGGGCCGACAGCATCCCCAGCGCACCGCCCGGGATCTCGCCCGGGTCGGCGTCGCGCACTGAATTCGAAACGAGGCTCCGCTTCATCGCCAGACCATTTTTACAGTCACGGTGGTAAAAAGGGAAGTAGCGGATGCGCAACGCGACGCCGAACACCCCCTCCTCCGTCCCGGACGCGGCGCTCGCGGACGAGCTGGCCGCCCTGCTGGCGGCCGCACTGCGCGCGCTCGGCGACGCCGGACAGCCCGAGGCGGCCAATCGCCTGGCGGGCCGGACATACGCCGCGCTCCGTCGCACACGGCCAGCCGCCGCGCAGCGCATCAACGGGCTGATGCACCGCCTGGCTCGCCAGCAGGATGCCACCACCACGACCGATCAGGAGGACAGCATGGCTACAGAGCACCTCGACCTCGACGTGCGGAGCGAGCCGCCGGCCCGCCGCCACGCGCTCATCTTCGAGACCTATGAGGGACTGCAACCAGGCGAGGCGTTCGTGCTCGTGAACGACCACGACCCCAAGCCGCTCTACTACCAGTTCGAAGCCGAGCAGCCCGGCCGCTTCAGCTGGGACTACCTCGAGCAGGGCCCGGAGGTCTGGCGCGTTTGCATCGGGCGCTCCGGCTGACGGGTTGTGTCACGGCGTGCCGCTCGCGTTCGGTGGCCGCGCGGGCCCGCGCGCGCGTCGACGCCACCGGGGTGCGAGTCGACGCGAGGTCGATCCTGGCCGCACGCGACGCCGACCGGCGGTGAGACCACTCGTCGTCTGCGACGCGTCGGTACTCGTCGCAATGCTGGTGGACAGCGGTTCTGACGGGACGTGGGCGGCGCAAGCGCTCAACGGCGCGGACCTGGCGGCGCCCGAGCTCGTCACCTTCGAGTGCGCCAACATCATCCGGCGGCACGAGCTCGCCGGACTCATCAGCGCCGATCAGGCCGCTCAGGCGCATGCTGACCTGCTCGACCTTTCGATCGAGCGATGGCCGTACGAGCCGCTGGCGGCCACGTCCTGGCAGCTTCGAGCGAAACCTCTCGATCTACGACGCGGCCTGCGTCGCGCTGGCTGAGCTAATCAACGCGACGCTGGTGACACTCGACCGACACATTGGCCGCGCGCCCGGCATCCGCTGCGCGGTGGCGACGCCGTAGGGCAGCGAGAAGCGCTGTCAGACGCACCCGCTGTCGCCACACACCACCGGCAGCGGGCGGAACGGGCCGAACCAGCTGTGCGGCTCAGCGCCGGTGTAGTCGCGGCCCCACGGGTCGAGGCCGCCGTAGGTCCAGACGTGCGCCATCCAGACCGTCTGGTCGCTCGTGTCGGGCGGCCGCGCCGCAAGCAATGACGGAAGCGCGGACTCGGCGTTCATCCGGTAGCCGTCCAGCTTCACGTGGCGGTGCCAGTCGAGCAGGCAGCCGGTCGGGTTCGGCGGCGCCTGCGACTTGTCGGGCGCCATGTACATGCCGCCGACCGGGTACCAGCCCCTGTCCGTCAGCGCGGCCATGAACGCCTCGATCCGGTCGGGGTCGAGCAGGTGGCCGTCGTCGATTCGCGCGCCGTTCACCCAGTAGGCCCACTTGCTGTCGGGCATCGGCAGCATCGTGAAGCCGTCGTGCGCCGCCAGGTCCGGGCGGTTCACGTAGCGCTGGAGCGCCTGCTGGGTTCGTTCGGCCAGGTCGCGCCCGTACTGCGTTTGCGCGTCCGTCGGCGGGCACCGCGGCATCGGCGCCGACCGCTGGTCGCTCTGCGCCGAGCACGATCGGATCGCGGCAGAGTGCCCCGCGTCGGGCGGCTGATAGACGAACGACGTCCCGCCGAAATCGACGACCCTGGTGGTGCCGGGTCGGCCGCAGGGATTTCGCGAGGTCGCCGCCTGTGACGGCGTCTGGGCCGGCGGGTTGTGATGCTGATGGTGGTGATGGCGGTGCCGGTGCCGGTGCGTCCGGTGTCGATGCCGGTGCGCGCGCGGATGGGAGGGCCGACTCGGCGCGGGCGCGGTGGGCGCGGGCAGGGAGACCGGAGTGTTCGCGACCGGAGGCACGCTCGGGGCAGGCGGAACCGGAACCGCCGCGGAGCGATCCGGCATGGCATGCGGCGTGGGAGGCGCCGGCGTGGCGGCATGGTGTGGAACGGCGGCGAGCGTCGGCCGCGGCGCTGCGTGAGTGCCTCCGCCGCCGGAGCCGGTCAGCCCGACAACGGCCATCGCAGCGAAGGCGCCGATGGCGAGCGCTCCGGGGTGCGGGATCCCCAGGCGCCGCGGCGTGAACGTACCGGCCAGGGCCACCCCGATCGCCGCCGTCGCGAGGATCGACAGGGCCACGATCGCCATGATCGCGCCGTTGCCGGCGCCGCCGTCCGTCGGCGCGGCGGGTGCGATGCCGACGCTCGTGTGTCCGCGCGGGCCGCGTACGTCGAAGGTGAACGCCGCGGCCTCGACGTGGCCGTCGTCCGCCACGATGCGCCACCTGACCGTGTACGTCCCGCCCGGCAATCCCGCGGGAAGCGGCGCCTGCAGAGTGCGGTCGTTCGGCACGCTTGGAACACCCGCCGCGTTCCTGTCGGTCGGGTCGAGCACCTGCAGTGCGCCGGGCGGCGCCTGGATGACGTCGTCGAACCGCAGCGTGACGGCACGCGGGCCGGTCACCGTGCTTCCGGCGGCGGGTGACGCCCCCACGAGCCGCGCATGCGCGCTCGCATCGGTGGTGAGAACGCCCCCGGCCGCGAGAGTGAGCGCGAACGCGGCGAGGACCCGGCGCACGCTCAGCTCCCCGGGTCGAGGTTCACGAGCACGGCCGTGATCACGACGATCCACGCGAGGCCAGCCTGCTCGAGCAGCACGGTGCGCCCGAGTGTCGCCCAGCCGTCGCGCGCGCCGTCCATCACTGCCGGGACGAGCCGCCGGTGGTTGTAGCCCGCGATCCCGATGATCGTCAGCGCCGTCGCGATCTTCGCCGTGAGCACCAGTCCGTAGCTCGTCGAGAAGAGCTCGCCGGGCGATCCGAGGAACGCGATCGTCAGCACAACTCCGCACGCCACGAGCGCACCGACGACGGCCGTCATCAGCACGGAGAACCGCTTGACGACCGCCGCGGCCCCGCCCAGGTCGTCCTCGGCCCGCCGCCGGCGAATGACCACAGCGAGCGCGACCAGGCCGCCGAACCAGGTGGCCGCGCATACGACGTGCACGAGCATCGTCGCGTGGACGAGCAGGTGCGGTCCCTTGGTCACGGTGTGCCCCGTCACGAGGCACCATGCGCAGCCCAGCGCGGCGCCCGTTGCCAGCAGCGGGCGGGACCGCGGCCGCGAGCTCGCCGCGTACGCGATGACCGACAGGCCCAGCCCGCGGATCACCGCCGCGGCGTAGCCGCCGTCGGTCATGACTATGTGCCAGCTCAGCGGGTCGGCGGCGCCGGCCAGCCCGCGCCCGGAGGCCTCAGCCGCCTGGAAGACGAGGCCCGCGAAGCCTCCGGCGATGCCGGCCAGTGCGCCGGCGAGCAGGACGCGACGCAGCCACAGCTCCTCCCCCGCCGCTCCCGCTCCGTCGTGCACGACCAGCATGAAGACGGCCGCGCCGACAGCGCAGAGCGTTCCGGCGAACGTGACCGCGCGCGCTGCGTCCCCGAGCGCCTGAACCGGCAGTACGGCGAGCGCGACACAACCCAGCGCGACGGCCGCGGGCAGCGCCGCCCTTCGCGCGCGTACGGGTTGCGGCAGTTCCAAGAGCTACGGCGGGCCGGCGCCGAACGGCGCGACGAACGGTGCGTCGCTCAGCAGCGGTGCGTTGCCCGCGGGCGCCGGCGCGTTCTTCGGGACCACCTCGAATGCGCCGCGCATCCAGGGGTGGATCCGGCAGAAGTATGAGTAGGTGCCGGGCGCGAGGTCGGGCGGCGTTCGCGACACGCCGGTGGGATTGCCCTCGGAGATCGGGTCGTAGCCGAGCGTCCCGGAGTCCCAGCGCCCGTCCGCAAGCGGGTAGTTGGACACGTATTTGCCGTTGCACGGCCACGCGCAGGTCGTGGCGGAGTGGCGGATCCCCATCGCCCAGTCGAGGTTCACGAACGTCAGCTGTTCCCCCTGTCTGATCCAGGGCATCGTGTTCAGCACACCCGAGGCCGCGCGGTCGCCCGGCTGGTAGGTGAAGTTCGCGATGTTCACCTCGTTCGCGTGGATGGGCGTCGGCGCCGGTCCCTGCTCCGGCAGGTCGCACGGCCCGTAGCCCTTGATCCCGCACATCTGCTCGTGCATGCGCCAGTGGCGGTTGGGCACGCCCTTCGTCGGATGCTTCCACTTCTTCGCCCAGCCGCCGACCATGTACGGCTTGCAGCGGCCCTTCGGCGGCTGAGCGGGGTCGAAGTAGAAGCCCTCGTGGGTCATCACCTCGTACCAGCCGTGGTCCTTGTTCTCGTAGCTCGAGTCGAGCACGATCCGGTCGCCCTTGTGGATCGGCGCGCGCCATGCCGGGTGGGTGGTCTTGGTCTGGTAGTCCTCCGAGAAATCGCCCGCCGCCTTCACGTGCGGGATCACGCCCTCGTGGACCATCAGCGTGCCCGGCACGGTGTTGCCCCGAGTCGTGGGACACGGGTTGTCCGCGGGACCCTGGTTCGTGACGTTCACCCACTGGCCGCCCGGGTGTACGTGACCTCCCATCCCGACGAGCGTGCCGTTCACCGGCGACGTCCACTCGACCGGCTTGTGCCTGTCGCGCGAGAGCAGGTAGTGGCCGTCGCCGTTCGGGTTGCGCGGGACGTTGTACGTCGTCCCCGTGAGCATGCCCTGGAGGTCGTGCCACGGCCGGCCGGTGATCTTCTGCAGCTCTTCCTGAGTGCCGTTGCGGAAGACCACGTCGAGCACGATGTAGACGTTCAGCGGCTGGCTCGTCTTGTTGTGCAGCATGTAGATCAGGACCTGCGGGTCGCCTCTGGGGATGAACTCCCCGTACTCCGGACCGTGCTTGTCGGCGGCGCTGCGCTGGCGGAAATCCGCGTGCGTCTGCTCGTCGCCCTGGCCGAAGATCCACTCGGCGTTGCCGTGGAAGTAGTTGTCGGTCGGGTCGCCCGGGTTGGCGCGGTACCAGTGCGCGTGGTGGATGTGCGCCTCCTGGTGGCTCGGCTCCGAGAGGTCCTGCACGCGGCGCATGTACGGGGCGACGTACTCGAGGTAGCCGTCGTACATCGGCAGGTCGAGATCCACGCGGTTGAAGTCCTGGCCCGGCGGGACGGTGAACGGCCCGTAGTAGAGCGACAGGTGCTGCGTCGTGCCCGCCGGCTTGGGCACCCAGCGGTCGGCCATCTGGCGCAGCGCCTTGGTGGGGCCGCCGCCCGGGCCGACCATCGGGTCGTACGGGTCCATCGGCATCGTGCCGTGCGGCTTGCGCGGGTGCTTCCTGTGCTTGTGCTTCTTCTTGTGCGTCTTGTGTCCGCGCGCGTGCTTCTTGTGCGCGTGCCGTTTCCTCGCCCTGTGGTGCTTCTTCTTCTTGACCTTGTCGCGGTACCACGGCATCTCGGCCTCGTCCCAGTGGTGCGCCGGCTGCTGGAGCTCGTCGCCCTTCTTCGGCCGGTAGCTGACGATGTAGCCCGCGCTGCCCTGCGAGCCCGTGTCGGCGAAGATCGCGCCGCCGGCGACCGACACGCCGCCCCACGCGGGCGCGCCGAGCGGGATCTTCAGGAGCGGGATGCCGCTGTTCGCGTCGCGCGCGGTCAGGAAGCCGGACATGTCGCTCGTATAGACGACGCCGTTGGCGACGGTGGTCGGGTTGAAGTGCAGCGGGCCACCGTCGGCCGATGCCCACTTGAGCATCCCGGCGTTGTCGATGGCCCACGACTCGCCGCCGACCGTGTTCGGCCCGTAGATCTGCTTGCCGTCGGTCGCGGTCGAGCCGACGATCCCGCCGAGCGACGGTGCGCCGAACGCGACCTTCGTGTGCCACACCGGGAGGAGCGTCGTGCGGTCGAGCGCCCAGTACTCACCGGACTTCTGCCCGATGCCCAGCAGCTTCTGACCCGTCGGGCCGTTGAACAGGTTGGGCGAGGAGCCGAAGTCGTAGTCCACGCCGACCTGGTTCTGCGTGCCGTTCCAGACGTCGTTGGGCGTCGCCTGGAAGTGGGCGAGCACGTTGCCGCTGCGGCCGTCGAGCGCGAGCACCGAGTCGGTCGTGTTCGCCGCCGGCGCGTGGTAGGCGTTGCCTGTGCCGACGAAGACGCGGCCGGTCTTCCGGTCGATCGCCGGCGTCGTCCAGACGGCGCCGCCGTCCGTGCCCGGCGGCACCGCGTAGGTCTTCCAGCGGATCCTGCCGGTGCGCACGTCGAGGGCCACGACGCTCCCGCGCGTGTTCACGTTCGGATCGCTCGTCTCGCCGTACTCGGCTGACTGCCCGATGTAAACGGTGCGGTTCCACACCGCCGGGCTGCCGTAGACGTCGGCGTCCTTCTGGGTGTCGATGACCCGGTCCCAGACCGGCTTGCCGGTCTTCACGTTCAGCGCGACCACGCGCGGGCTGTTCACCTGCGCGACCGGCACGAACACCTTCTGTCCGTTGACCGCGACCGAGCCGTTGACCGGCTGGCCGATCCTGTGCGCCCAGATCGGCTTGCCGGTGACCGCGTTGAGCGCGTAGACCCAGCCGCCGTTCGAGGCCGCGAACACCTTGCCCCCCGCCACTACGGGCGTGCCGGTGAAGTCGCCCTCGTGCGACCAGAAGCTCCAGACCACGCCGAGGTTCGCGAGCTGCGCGGGCGCCGGTCCGTTCTTGCCGCCGTTCCGCGTGTTTGCGAGGTTGCCGCTGTACCCGCGCCACGTCCCGCGGCCGAGCGGCTGTGCGTCGGCGGGCGGGAAGATGTCGGCCGGGTCCGGGTTCGAGTCCGTGGGGACGTGTGCGCTGTCGGCGTTCGGCAGGCCCGGTCCGCCGCCCGCCGCCCCGACCTGAAGCGCGCCGTGCATCCACGAGTGCAGCGAGCAGTGGAACTTGTAGGTGCCCGGGGCGAGGTTCTGCACCCCGTTCACCGGCGCCGAGTCCCCGCCGGCAACGAGCGGGCTCGAGAAGAGGCCGTCGTCGGAGACGAAGTCGTGCTTCGCCGTCGTGTCGAGGTTGTCGAAGGTGAGCGTGTCGCCCTTGCCGACCGACACGACCGGCGTCGCGTAGTTGTCCGCGGCGGCATACGCGTGCTGTTCCGCGGCGTGCGCGGACGGCGCCGCGAGCGCGCACGAAACGATCGCGCACAGCGCGACGAGAACTTCCCAGGTTCCCCTCGTACCCCTGATCCCAGACTCCCCTGCCGGGGTGTCCGTTCCCTTCAGCGACGGCGGCTAAACCAGTGTTCGGAACTTTGTAGCTTCAGCGCCGCTTGAGCACCACACGCTTGGTCGTCGCAACGGCGCTGTGGCCATTCGAGCTCACCACGATGGCCACCCTCAGTGGAAGCCGGTGGAAACGCCGCAGCAACGAGCGTCCGGTCCGGTTGAGGTTCACCGTCAGCTTGCGCCTCTTGCCGGCCGCGATCGAATAGCTCCTGGAGCCGAGCTTCACCGAGTTGCGGTGCGCGCGGGCGAGGGAAACGACGCTGGTCCTCACGCGCTCGGTCGTGACCAGCCGCACCGAGCCATGGCACAGCGCCTGCGCGCAGCTGATCGTGAGCGTGACGCCGTGCTTGCGCCGATGAATCCGGCCGCGCAGGCGGATCTTGGGTAGTGGCGGCGCCGGCGACCGCTGCACGCCCGGGCCCGCCGGCGACGGCTGCCCCGGCGGCCCCGGCGGCGCCGGTGGCGCGCCAGGTGGTTGCGGCGACGGCTGCAGCTCGAACGCCCCGATGTCCGCAGCGGGTCCGCCGGGGCGGGCGAGGCCACGCTGGTCGGTCGTGAGCGAGGTCGATCCCCTGTCGACGGCGGGGCTGCCCGGTCCAAGCGCCATCGTCGGGGTCGGGCCGCCGTTGTCGGCGAGCGCGCCGAGCTGCGGGTCCTGGCCGACGATGTTCGACGGCGAGCTCGTGAACGCCGAAGCCGGGGCGTCCTGGATCAGGCTGAACGACGCGTCGAACGGCGTCGGCGTGTCGATGTCGCGGCCCCCGCTGGCAGCCGTGTTGCCGGCCACGATCGTGTTTCGCAGCGTGGGCGGCGGAGCCGTGTACGAGGGCGAGAGCGCACCCATCAGGTATGCGATCCCGCCGCCCTGTCCCCCCGCCTGGTTGTTCGCGACGGTCACGCTGTCGAGGCGCAGCCGGCTCGCCGAATCGCTCGAGGTCAGATAGTTGGTGTCGTAGATCCCACCGCCGTCGAAATCCGCCGTATTGCCGGACACGGTGCTGTTCGACAACGAGAGCGTCTTGTGGCTGTAGTCGCTGAACAGCACACCACCGCCGGCCCCGCCCGACGCCCTGTTGCCGGAGATCGTCGTGCCGTCGACGGTGGCGTCACTGCCCTTGACCGCGAGGCCGGCCCCCTGGCGCCCCGAGTTGCCCGCGACGGTCGACCGGGTCAGGGAGATCGAGCCCCCGTACACGTCGATGCCGGCGCCGACGGCGGCGGTGTTGTTCGCGACGGTGGAACCGGTGACGGTGAGATCGCCGTGCGCGATGACGCCGCCCCCGGAGGCGCCGATCCCGCTGACCACCGCGCGGTTCCCGCTGATGGTGGAGTCGGTGATGGTGGCCGGGACGAAGGCGGCGATGCCCGCGCCCCGGGCGGGCCCGTACATGTTCCCGGACCCCGTGAAGTTGCCTGTCACGGTGCTGTCGGTGACGTGCAGCGAGCTGTTGCCAGAGGCAGCGATACCTCCCCCGGCGCCGTGCTCGCTTCCGTTGTCCGCGACCGTGGAGTCCGAGATCGTCAGGCCGTAGGTCGTGTCGATCCCGCCGCCTCCGAAGTTTTGGCCATGCGCGTAATTGCCGCGGATGGTGGTGTGCTCCACCGTCAGGGGGCCGCTGGAGAAGATCGCGCCGCCGAGGTATGCGCGGTTGCCGACCAGCTTTGAGTCGGCGACGGTCAGGTTCGCGTTGCTGTTGTCGATGGCGCCGCCGATGGCGCCGGTGACGCGGGCCGAGTCGCCGCCGTGGCGCATCTCGAGCCCCTTGATCGTCACCGCCGCGCCCTCGTAGTACGTGCTGATCGTGAAGAGGGAGTCGTTGCCGTCGCCTTCCAGCAGGATCGGGTCGTCGGCCGGCCCGTCGATCTCGACCGGGTTCCCGATCTGGATCGTCCCGCTGCTCACGTCGATCGCGCCGCTCAACCCCGCCTGGAAGAGGATCCGGTCCGGCGTCGTGTCGGCGTTCGCCTGAGTGACCGCGTCGCGCAGGCTTCCGGTGCCGCTGTCGTCCAGGTTCGTGACCGTGAAGTCGTGCGCGTGTCCTACCGCGGGAACCAGTAGCGAGGCGCCAACCGCCGCACTCGCGGCCGCCGCCATCCGGCGGCGGCGCATCGCGTTCCTTCGCTGCCTCCTGGTCACCCGTGAGCCCCTCGTTCCGTCGCGTCGAACGTAAAGGAGGCGCGAACGCGACCGCCACTGAGAGTGCTCTTACAGGTTCTTGATCGGACGCCGAGGGGATGGCGAGCAGCGCGCTCGCCATCCGCTCGGCCATCGGCTCAGCGGAGGCTGATCGACCTGGTCGCGTACTCGGCCTTCCCCGCGCCGTCGGCGGTGAAGCCGACCCGCACGGTGAGCTTCGCTCGGCGGCTGTGCGCGAGGCTGCGCTTCGCCTTCTTGCTGAAGCGCAGCGTGAGCGTCGCGGAGCCGGCGCGCTTCGCGCGTCCGCGGCCGGCGCCCACGCGCCTGTGGCCGCGCTTCGCCGTTGCGGTGAGCTTGCCCGCCGCGGGCACGGCGACCTTGATCTTCAGGCCGCGCCGCAGCGCCTTGCGGAGGCTCGCCTTGCCCACCTTCAGCTTGAGCGTGCTCACGTTGTTGCGCGGTACCTCCGGCCGGGCGGCGGGAACGTCCGCGGGGCCCCAGTCGGGCTGGCTCGCGCCGGCCACGAGCAGCTGGCCGTTCGGGCTCATCCCGTCGGTGTTGCACCCATCACCGGGCCAGTCGGGGATGTTCACGGTCTTGACTCCCTCGCCGTCGCTGTAGGCGAGACGGGTGCCGTCCGGCGACCACGACGGCGGGCCGAACCTGCCGCCCGCGGGCTTGTCGTAGAACGCGCAGATGAACGGGTACTCGTCGTCGGTCAGGCTGCTGCCCCAGTCGCCGTGCGGGCCGCCGTGGGGGAACTGAGCGACCTTGTAGATGCGCAGCTGGTCGTCACCGGCGCCGGCCAGGAACGCCATCTTGGTGCGCTGGCGGGTCATCTCGCCGTAGGCCATCTGGCCGCCGTCGTTGCCGTTCGTCGTGTCGGTGAACCAGTCGCGAAGCAGCGACGGGCCGTCGCCCACGACGTCCAGCACGACCTCCTTGTTGGGCGCGTGCGTCGCGTGGGTGAGCATCGTGTTCTCGTTGTCGATCCACGACGGGAACAGCCAGCCGCTGTGCTTGCCGAGCCCGGACTCGTCCCACGCGGTCTGCCGGTCTGAGTGCGAGTAGCCGGTGCCGCCCTCGAATCCGACCGTGGCGCACTCCGGCGGGAAGCACGTGGTGTCCTGCGAGACGCCCCGGTAGTAGTACGAGTAGGCGAGCTTGGTGCCGTCGGGCGAGATCGCCGGGTCGTACGGCCCGTAGAACGCCTTGGCGCCGTTCGGGCGCGTGTCGCTCACGGGCGTGTCGAAGTCGGCGAGCACGTTGCCCTGGCGGTCGAGCCTGTGCAGCCGGACGCCGGCGAGGGCGACCATCGTGCCGTCGTCGGCCTGCGTCACGTCCGAGTAGCCGCCGCTCGCGGTCACCTGGAACTGGCGGCCGCCGTCGCTCGTTGTGAGCCAGACGTTGCCGTCCTTGATGTATGCGATCGAGTCGGCCGCGGCCGGTGCGGCGGCGACCAGGGATGCCGCGACGGCGAGCGCCGCGATTGTTCGAGTCCTCATTTCGTGGCTCCGATCGGGTGATTGGCCTTGAACAGGTCAGCGGGGTCGTAGAGCGCCTTGATGTCGCGGAGGCGCCGCAGCGTCGCCGGTTCGTAGAAGTCGCTCGCCTCGGCGGCGTCCTCGACGAAGTTCGGGTAGAAGCCGGCGCGGTACGGCGCGGTGGCCGCCCTGATGGCCGCCAGCGTCGCCTCGGTCGCACGCGCGATCTCATCGTCCGGCGTGACGCCGAGCGAGAAGACGCAGATCGCGCCCGGAAGCGTCGCCCGCGCGCCCGCGCCGGGTGCCGTCCGGCCGAGCGCGCCGCCCATGTGGCGGAGCTGGACCATCGTGATCGCGGCGCCCGAGCCGGGGCCCGCGGCGTCGACGAGCGCGTCGATGCCCTCGGCCGGAACGTGGTCGAGCAGGTCGTGGCCGCTCAGGAACGGCAGCGGCTCGCGCGGATCCATGGCCAGGTCGCCGAGCTCCGCGGGCGGGACCATCGCGAACGTGTCCATCTCGGCGCCGAGCTCGCGGATCGGGGCCATCAGCCTGCGGCCCCCGTCCTCGCTGCCCGTGAAGACCGCCCACACGATCGTGTAGGACCCGCCGCGCAGCTCCTCCGGGAGAGCGGGGTCCGGCGGGAAGTGCAGGATGCCGGCCCACGTCATGAGCTCGTCGGGCAGCGTGGGCAGCAGGTCCCGCCACGCGTGCAGTACCTCGCGCGTGCGCTCGAACGGGAAGAAGAGCGCGCCCGCGTAGAGCTCGGCGTACGGGTAGACGGCGAACTCGATCGACGTGATGACGCCGAAGTTGCCGCCGCCGCCGCGCAGCGCCCAGAACAGCTCGGGCTCGTGGATCGCGTCGGTCCGGACGAGGTGGCCGTCCGCCGTGACCAGCTCGAAGGCGGTGACGCTGTTGGTCTGGAGGCCGTGCTTGCGGGCGAGCCAGCCCATGCCACCGCCGAGCGAGTAGCCGGCGATCCCGACGTCCGGTGACGAGCCATGCAGCGCCGCCAGGCCGAGCTCGGAGAGCTGCGGGACCACCTGCTCCCAGCGGACGCCGGCGCCGACGCGCACCCGCCGCGTCTCGGCATCGATCGAGATCTCGTCGAAGCCGGCGACGTTCACGATGATCGTGCCGTCGAGGGCGCCGAGCGGACCGGCGTTGTGGCCGGTCGCCTGCCCGGCCACGCGGAGACCGCGCCGGCGCGCGTAGCGCACGGTGGCGATCACGTCGAGCTCGTTCGCGGCGAGGACGACGGCTACGGGCTGCTGGTCGACGCGCAGGTTGAACGCCTGCCTGGCGTCGTCCCAGCGCTCGGATCCCGGCAGCGCGACGCGCTCGCGGGCCACGCCCGGGATGAGTTGTTCAGTGGTGTCTGTGGGGGCGGAGGTATTCATGGAGCCCAGCGTCGGGCTCCGCGGCGCCCCGCACATCGAGGGCGCCCCCCAATCTTTCGCCCCCTACGCCTCCAGGACTACGGGGAGGTCCTTCCGCGAGCGGATGCCCAGCTTGCGGTAGCAGTTCGACAGGTGGACCTCGACGGTCTTGAGCGTGACGTAGAGCGCCTGGGCGATCTCCTTGTTGCTGCGCCCGGCGGCGGCCAGGTCGGCCACGCGCCGCTCGCTCGCCGTCAGCGCGCCCGGGCCGGACCGCTCGGTGGTTCGCGGCCGTGACCCGGTCGCGTACAGCTCGGTGCGCACGCGCTCGACCAGGCCGTCGGCGCCGCAGCGGTCGGCCAGATCGAGCGCGCAGCGGAGCGGTTCGCGCGCATCGGTCGGCTGCCGATCGAGGCGGAGCGCGGTGCCGAGGGCCGCGTACGCCACGGCGAGCTCATAGCGCGCCGTCGAGCGCTCGAGCGTCTCGACCGCCTCCCGCAGACAGCCGACGCCGTTCTCGGGATCGATCGCCCCGAGCACGCGCAGCGACCGGCCCACCACGCCCGGCGCGCCGAAGTTACGCGCGAGCTCGAGCTCGTCGCGCGCGGCCACCAGCGCCTCGTCTGTTCGCCCGAGACCCGCGAGCGCGCATGCGCGCAGCGAGCGCCACGGCACCCATCCGGGAAAGGACGCCACCTGGGCGTCATGCTCCTCCAGGTGCGTCGTTCCGTCGAGTGCATCGGCGAACCGGCCCTCCTCCAGCAGGAGCTCAACGCGGCTGCAGAGCAGCTCCGCGAAGCCGTCGGTCCCGTCGTCCTCGTCCTGCCCGCTCGCGAGCACCTCGCGCGCGCGTGCGATATCGCCGCGGCGCAGCAGCGTGGCTCCGAGGAACGCCGGGCCGTACGTCACGCCCGAACGCGTCCTCCCCCACTCCGCGAAGTGCTCGCTCGCGGCCTCGAGGCGTTCCTGCGCGTCGCGCAACTCACCACGCCACAGAAGCGTCCGGCCGCTCCACAGGTTCACGCTGAGCACGCCGAGCAGCGACCCGCGGCGGTGGGCGAGCGCGCGCAGCTTCTCCCAGCCCGCGACCGCCTCTTCGCGGTCGGCCATCGTCAGCACCATCAGCGCGGGCACCGGGAACAGCCCGAGGTCGGCCGCGATCAGGACGTCGTCTGCGAGGGCGCGCTCGGCCAGCGGCACGCAGCGCTCCGCGCTTGCGCCGGCGGTGGCCAGGTCGAACGAGACCATCGCCGCGAGCATCTTGGCGCCCGGCCCGTCCCCCTCGATCTCGATCGCATCCAGGTCCTCCGCGCTCGGCTCGCCGCCCATCCCGTAACGGGCGGCGGCGAGCTCGGTCGCGTGCAGCGCCTGGCGCTCGTCCACGAGCTCGGGCGGCGTCTCGGCGGCGGCCTGCCACGCGACCGCGGCCGCCTCGCGAGCGGGTGCGGTGAAGAAGAGCGTGCGTGCGAGGATCGCCGCTGCGTACGCGCGCCTGCGCGGGTCGTCGAGCCGCTCCCATGCCTCGCGCAGGTGCGCGGTGGCGGCCGGGCCCGACGTGAGCGTCTCGGCCAGCCCGAGCCGGAGCAGCAGCTCGGCCCGGCGCTCGGGCGGCGGCGGCTCCTCGAGCGCCCGCGCGAGGAGCGAGACCGCCGCGTCAGCCGCCCCCTTCGCGCGCGCGGACTCCGCGGCCGCGGCCAGCACGTCGACCACCCACGGGTCATCGCGGGGCGGCGCGGCGAGGAGGTGCGTGGCGATCTGCTCGGCAGGAGCGTCGCGCTCGGCCAGCAGTGCCGCCGCACGCGCATGACGCATGACGCGCTCGCTGAACGGGATCGCGTAATAGATCGCGTCGCGCACGAGCGGGTGCACGAATGCGGCGGGCGCCTCCAGCCCGATTATCTCCGCTCGCGCGAGCGCGGCGGCGGCCGTCGCGGCCTCGTCCTCCGTCACGCCGGCGAGCGCCGCCACCACCCGCTGCTCCGCGGTGCCCAGCACCGCGAGCGCTTCTGCCACGGCGATCGCGTCCGCACCGAGCCGGTGCAGCCGGACGAGGACGGTCCGCGAGATCGCGCGCGGGCCGATCCGCTGCACGGCGGCCACGTCGCCCGCCACCGGTCGCACGTCTTCCTCCGCGAGCGACGAAAGCAGCTGGCGGAGCAGGAGCGGGTTGCCGCCGGTCGCCTCGACGCACGCCGCGGCGAACTCCGCTTCCGGCGCTGCGCCCAGGCGGTCCGCGATCAGTCCCGCCACGCCGTCCTCGCTCAGCGGTCGCGGAGCGACGCGAAGCGCGTCCGCGCTCGTCGCGAGCTCGGCGACCAGCACGGGGTCGGTGCCGGCCTCGCCGCTGCGCACGCTCAGTGCCACCAGGATCCCCGAGCCCGCGAGGCGGCGCGCGATGTAGGCGAGGTAGCGCAGCGACGGCGGGTCACACCAGTGCATGTCGTCGACGACGAGCAGCAGCGGGCCGTCCTCCGCGATGTTCGACGTGAGCCAGTAGAGGCCGTGGAGGGCAGCGAACGAGCCGTCCCCCGGTCCCGCTGCCGCCGGCACGGCGGTGTCGAAGATCGGCGCTGCGGACGCGGCCGCCCCCGCCAGCAGCCGCTCCCGCTCACCGCCGTCGGCCAGCGGCGGCTCGAAGAGCTGCCGCACGACGCCGAACGGGAAGTCGCGCTCGAGGTGCGCGCCGCGCGCCGCGAGCACCCGGACGTCCGCCCCGCCCGCGCGGCGCGCGAGCTCGTCCACGAGGCGGCTCTTGCCGATGCCGGCGGGTCCCTCGATCACGACGAGCCCGGACGCAGCCTGGCCGAGAATCTCGTCGAAAGCCGCGAGCTCCCGCTCGCGCTCGAGCAGCCGCGTCTCGCCGATCACGATTTCGTCTTGCGTCACCGCCGCCCCCGTGGGATGAGCGCCCTCTTATGCGCACCCTAACCGTGAGCGTCGGCCGCTGCCACGATCGCGCGGGAGCCGGGACCGTCTGGCCCCGGCTCGCGGCGATTGCGTCAGTCGTCTAGCGGGTCACGTCGTACTTGATCAGGCGATCCGACGACTTGCACTGCGCGGAGCTCGCGCCGCCGCCCGCGCCGTGGCAGGCGCCGGCCTGGAGCGACGGTGTGAACGTGACGTGGTCGTCGAACTGGCCGTCGTCGTCGTTGTCCATGAAGATCCGGAAATACGGCGCGTCGCCGTTGTCCGGAGTCGCACCGGCGTGCGTGTAGCTCGCCGTATATGTCAGCTCGGCGATGTCCGCGAGCGTCGTGCCCGCGGGCAGCCCTGTGAACTTCACGGAGCCGCCGCTGTCGCTGTCCGCGTACGGGCCGAAGGTCGCGCCGTTCGGCGTGAACGCCACGGACGGGTTCGTCACGCTCCAGCCGTTCGTTGAGATTGCCTGGGACGCCGCCGTCGTCCTGGCGGCTGGCGCATTCGCACAATGCGATGAGGTGCCCGGCTCCCGATATGGGGCGAAATATGTATCCGCGCGGTCGGCTCAGTCCGCTGCGCCGAAACGGCCTGCGCGGGCGAAGAGCGCCAGCGCCAGGGCGAGCGCTGCCAGCGCGGCGAGCACGTGGCCGACACGGACGCCCGCCGGCGCCCAGCGCGCTGTTACAAACAGCAGAACGGCCGGGAGCGCGGCCGACGCCAGCACGACAAGCGACCGAAGGCCCGCGCGGCGGGCGCTTGCGTATGCGCTGGCGGCTGCTGCCTCCCCGTAGTGGCGCAGGGCACGCTCGCCGAGCCTCTCGGTCGACGTCTGACCCGACCACGCCATCACCAGGATGAACGTGACCGGCACCACCCACGTAAGCGCCCAGATGAGCCCGGCGAGGATCGCCAGCAGCCCGCCCTTGAGCCGCCCACGCTGGGTCTGCAGCTCCTTCGGCTCGACGAACCCGGCGAGGATGAGCATCGCCTTGCCGAGCTCGTACCAGCCGTGCAGGCCGTGCGGCCGTTCCCCTCCTCCGCCGCCGGCCAGCCGTTCGTCGACCGCGCGCCGCGCCTCGTCCGGCGACGTGTGAACTCCCCGGAGCATGAGCAGGTCCGCCACGGCGTCGCGGTCGTCAGGGCGGCGACCGTGCAGTGCGGCCACGCGCAATACCACGCGGGCCTGCGCCAGCAGCAGCGACACGTAGGCGGGCACGAGCGCGATGTAGAGGGGCGTGCCGGCGATCCCGCCCTCCACGGCGGCCAGCCGGACGCCGTCCGCGACCGCCTCGGCGCTCAGCTCGCCGGGATCGGCGTCGGGACGCCGCGCTCGCACCTCCTCGAGCTCGGCGGCCGTCTGGCGGCCGAGGATGTTCACCGCCTCGATGGCGAAGATCACAGGCGCGTGGGCCGGATCGCCGCGCAGGTCGCCCAGCAGCCGGCGGATCGCGCGGCGGAACGAGCGGCGTTGCGCGCGCTCGACGGCCGGATCGCGATATGACGCCGAGCGAGCCGCTTCCATCCTGCGATGGTCCGTTGCTCGGGGGGCGCGTTCCAGGGTGCCTGCACCCCGCGTGTGCTCGTGGAACGCATCACCCGCCGCGAAGACGGCGATTGACACGCGTCACCGTCGGGCACAATGTCCGGCGATGGGTTCGGCGAAGCACGCATTCACGACGCGCCGGCAGATCTACGCGGCCTGCACGCTGGCCGGCCTGACATTCGCCTCGTGCGCCGCGCTCATGGCTGCGGCCGTGATCGAGCGCGCCCCGCTCGGTGCCGTCCCGCTGGCGGTGCTCGTCTGCATCGGCTGCCCGGTCGGGGTTGGGCTCCAGCTTCCGCCCGCCATCGCGGCGCTCCGCCGCATGCGAGCCCGGCCCGCCGATGACGAGAAGCTGCTCGCCACGCTGCGCGGCCAGCTCGCGCGCCTCCCCGAGACCGACCACCCGCTCGACCGCTGACACGGCGTGTCGTGCGCGCCTGCGTGCGCACGCACCGGCATGCGCCCTTGCCCGGGCTCCGCGCGAACGCGACGGTGCCCTGGGAAGTCCAGTCAAAGGAGCATCATGCGGTCACCTCTCAGCGACAAGGCCAAGCTCGCTGCCCTCCCGCTAGCCGCGGCTGTCGTGCTCGGCGCGTGCGGTGGGAGCAGCAAGCCCAGCTACTGCTCGGATCGAAGCAACCTCGAGCAGTCGGTCAAGGACATCGGCAACGTGAAGCTCACAGAGAGCGGCGGCCTGAAAGACCTCCAGTCGCGGCTGCAAACGGTCGAGGCGAACGCGAACAAGGTCGTGAGCTCGGCGAAGGGCGACTTCCCGAGCGAGACGAGCGCCATCGACGCATCGGTCGACAACCTCAAGACCTCGATCCAGCAGCTCGGGTCTTCCCCGGCCACGGCTCAGGTCGCCGCAGTCGCAACCAATGCCAAGGCGGTCGTCAACTCAGTCCAGGGCTTCGTGAAGGCGACCGACTCGAAGTGCTCGTGACGCGCGTCAGTGTGCCACCAACAGCGCGCGCTTCTGATTCTCGAACTCGGCGTCGGTGAGCGCGCCGCGGTCGTGCAGGTCCGCCAGCCGCTCGAGCCGGCTGAGCTGATCGCCGTTGGTCACCGGTGCCGCAGGGGTCACCGTCGCCTCGTGTCCGTTGCCAGCCACGTGCGCACGGCGCGGCATTGATGAGCGCAGGCGCCCGAGCGCGCTGCGGAGTGCGATGCCGAGCTCGGTGCGCGTCGCGCCGGGGAACTCGCGCGCCGTCTGGCGGCGCAGCGCCTCGACACCGATCGCGAAGAGCCCGATCAGTATGAGCGCCGGCAGGACCTTGCGTGTGGCGGGCGTCGGCCCCCACGCCAGAACCAGCAGCACGACTACCGCGGCACCGCCCCACGCGTAGACCGGCTCGCGCAGGAATGGCGCGAGCCCCGCGCGCGAGCGCACCGCAGCGCGTGTGTGCCCGGCCAACCAGGTACCGAAGATGATCGCCAGGCCGTACACGAGCGAGGCGGTGGCCGCCTCCACCAGCAGCGACGTGCCGATGCGCCAGACCGACTCGGCGGCAGGACGGGCAGCCTCAGTCGTGGCCAGGGCGCCGACGACTGCGTCGCCGCCGACCGAGCGAAGCACGAGCGCGAGCGTCCCGGCCACCACGAAGCCGAAACCCACTGCTCGGAGTGTCTCGCGACGCCTGCCGCGCGCGACTGCGATCGCGGCGCCGTAGAACGCGAACATGAGGACGAGCAACAGGATCGCGAGCGGGCGCAGAACGTTGGCGACGTCCTGGGCGAAGGAGAGCTGGTCGGAGCGCATGATCGTGATCTGCGCCGATCCCGGCTGGATCTTCGATGCGAGCCGGCCACCGACGCCCACGCGGTTCTCGAGCTGCTGGAGGAGCCCGCCGACGTCGAGCGTCACAACGCCGTTGTTGGTCGAGACCGCGGGCCCGCCGCCCTTCACGATCTTCAAGAAGACCTCGTGCGCGCTGCGGTTGGCCTGTTCCCAGGCAGCCTGGACCCGTGGCCGCTGAAGCGCCTCGTTCGCGAGCTTCTGCGCGAGGTCGCGAAGTGCCCCCGCCGCCGGGCCCGCCAACGGCTGCGCGCGCGGTGGGAGCGCGGTGCGGAGCTGGCCGGCGACGTCGACGTTCGCATACAGCTGATCGACGAGGTAAGCGGACAGCGCAGTCCTCACCGCGGTGTCCTCGAGCAGCTGGCTGCTCGTGTTCGCCCAGTTGTCGGTGTCCATCACCTGGCGGTTGATCCACAGCGCCGGGATCGCCAGGAGTGCGGCGATGGTGCCCGCCACGACGAGCGAGATCGCGGCGACGCGGTGGCTCGACGGGCGAAGTGTCGTGGCGGGCTGGCTCATCGCCGGCCCCTCAGGCGGTGACCTGCTCGCCGAGCGCCGTGCGGAGGCTTTCCTCGGCCTCCTCGGTCAGCGAGGTCTGCACGACGTGGCCGCCGTACTCCTTGATCCGCGGCAGGACCTTGTCAGGTGTGCTGCGGCGCACGAGCACGACGACCGCGGCGCCGCCCTCGCCGAGCTTCGCTCCGAGCTCCTTCATGAAGCTGTCGTCCACGCCGACGTCGGTGAGCTTGCCCGCTGCGCCGCCCGCGGCCGCGCCGACCGCCATGCCGAGCAGCGGGGCGAGGAACAACAGGCCGATCAGGCCGCCCCAGAGCGCGCCTCCGGCCGCGCCGGCCCCGGCCACGCTCGTCGCCTGGTGGAGCTTGACCTTGCCGTCCGCCTTCCGAGTCACGACCACCATGTCGTCGAGCTCGATGATGTGTTCCTTCTGGAGCTCGATCAGCGTGCGCCTGACCTGCTCGGCGGACTCGCGGTCCGGGTACGCGATCGCTACGAGGTTGCTCATGCTGCGCCCTCCTGGGTCTGGACTTCAGGCCGTGTGCGGCGACGCTCGCAGGGGGCATCCGCGCTGCCAATCGTGCGAGCAGGCGTCTGGCGGGGAGGCTGGCCCCCGTCGGCCGGGATCAGGCGTGTCCGCAGACGATGAGCAGGCCCGGGCGCAGGTCGAGCAGCGCGTCGGAGACGCGGTCGTCGGCAGGCGTGGGGCTGCCGACGAAGACGGCGATCGGCGCGGGGATGTTCAGCTCGCGGCCGAGGTCCACCGGCTCGTGAGGATCGGGGGGCGGCAGCCTGGGCTCCATTCCGCGCGAAGGTTGATACCTGCCCCGGACGTCCTCGACACCAGCCGCTTGTGCGGTGCGCGCCACACCCGAGGCGTGGTGGGCGCACCCTTGAGTGCCGCTCTGCGCGGAGCGAGCGTTGAACGCGGGCAGCGCGAGAAATCGACGAAAGGAGCGGCCATGAGCGTAGAGACCCCGAGGGGGGCGCCGGAGCGCTACTCGAGCGGTACGTACGTGGACGACGCAGGCCACGGCGGCGGTTGGGTCACATTCGCCGGCGTGATGATGCTGATCATCGGCACGATGAACTTCATCGGCGGGATCGCGGCCATCGACGACGCACACTTCTACGTCGCCAACGCGAACTACGTGTTCAGCGACCTGAACACGTGGGGATGGATCATCCTGATCACCGGCGGCGTCCAGGTGCTCGCGGGTCTCGGGATCTTCGCCCGCAACCAGTTCGCGCGCTGGCTGGGAGTCGGCTTCGCCAGTCTGAACATGCTGGCGCAGCTGTTTTTCCTCCCCGCACAGCCGCTCTGGTCGCTCGCGATCATCGCCGTGGACACGCTGATCATCTACGGCCTCGTCGCATACGGCAGTCACGAGCCGGCGCTGTAGCCGAAGAAGCCGGAGGCTGGTGGGCCGGCGCACACACGCGGCGGCCCGCCAGATACCGGGCTATGCGTCACGCCGTCAAAGGAGCCGTCGCGCCGGTCGGAGTCATGGTCGTCGACGACCAGCTGGTGTTCCGGCACGCCGCACGCGAGGTGATCGAGGCAGCCGGGCCCGAGTTCGTGCTGCTCGGCGAAGCGGTGTCGGGCCCTCACGCGATCTCGGCCGCGGACGACCTCTACCCCGACCTCATTCTCGTCGACGTGCGGATGACCGGGATGGACGGGATCGAAACGAGCAAACGGCTGACGGAGGCGCACCCCGAGGCCGTCGTCGTGCTCGTGACGATCGAGGACCCACTCAACCTGCCGGCCGACGTCGCGTTCTGCGGAGCGGCGGACCTCGTGCGAAAGCAGGACTTCCGGCCTGCACTCCTGCGGCGCCTCTGGCGCGCGCACGGCAGGCGCGCCGGGTAGACACGCGCCGCGGTTGGCGGGCTCGCGCTCTTGCGCACCTGAATAATTCTCTTTAGCGTCGCCAGCAGGCCATTCTCGATGCCGACGTACGCCTACAGGACGACCGGCGGCGCCTTGCGCGAGCCCTCCCGCGCACTGACGCGGAGCGCCGGTGCGAGCGCGGTCGGGCTTGCTGCGCTCGTTGTCACGATCATGGCGCTCCCACGCGACGGCGGCGACGCCGTCCTACGGCTCTCCGGCGTCGCGCTGCCGGTCGCCTTCGGGCTGTATCGCCTCGCGCGCGAGCCCGCTGATCGCTTCGCGCGCCTGCTCATCGTCGCCGGTGCGATGTGGT
>JAICJV010000007.1 GCA_025928265.1 Thermoleophilaceae bacterium | reverse complement strand
GTCGGCGACCCTCGCTATCGGGCCGCCGACGGGGCTGGCGCCGCCGGGGTGCGGCGCGCACGGGCCGTCGGCCGTGTTGGGATCCTGCGTCTCGTCGCCCAGCCCATCGCAGTCGGCGTCCGGCTCGACGTTGGCCTGCACGAGCAGCTCGAGTGGAGCCTGAGTCGCGTTTGCGATCCGGTTCGTTCCGTCGGCGAGCGGCGGGTTCCAGATGTAGCTGCTGGACTGCGGCGTCTGTGCGAACAGCAGCGCGTTCGAGGCGTTATCGACGCCGAGCAGATCGCCCTTCTCGATCGGCAGGCTGATCGGGGTCAAGGGCGCGCCGGTCGTGTACGGCGGGCTGGTCCCCACGGCGGTGAATGTGCTGGCCCCGCTCGGCCGCAACACGCGCAGCTTCACGACCGCGCCCGCGCTGCCGCCTGTGACGATCCAGTGGGTGATGACACCGTCGATCGGCGAGGTGAGCCCGTCGGGCGCGGTGTCCGCCGCCGGGAGCGGCGGTATCTGCGCATAGGTGCAGGGGGTGCCTGCAAAGCACGAGCTGACGTTCGCAAACGTGCCCGCCATCCTCGCGCGCTCCCCGGCGAACAGGTTGCTGCCTATCGTGACCGCGCCGAGGCTCGCGGCCGGCGCCAGGAGCGACACTGCCACCGCGAGCGCTATCGGCGTCGTGAACCGCACGACGGGTAGTACGGCCGCGTTCAGCGCGGCGATGTGACGTGGGTCACGCCCCTAGCGCAGCAACAGCCGCAGGACGGGCTCGGCGCGGCGCGCGTCGGGCTGCTCGCCGGTGATGAGGTCGAGGTAGGTGTAGGACTCGATCAGGCGCACGGTCACGTACGCCACCTCGCGCAGTTCGACCGGCAGGTCGAGCCGGCCGGCGTCGGTCTCCTCGGCGAGCAGGCGCTGGATCGCGTCGATCAGCCGCGGCTGGAAGTCCGTGTCGTGACGGGTCAGCAGTCGCATCGCCAGCTCACCCTCCTCCGCCAGCCAGCGGCGCATCCCCTCGTTCGAGATCACCGCCTCGAGGAAGCGCGTGACCACGCGGACGATGCGCTCGGCGCCTCGCGCGCGCACGCGCGCATCGATCTTCTCGAGTGTGCGCGTGGCGAGCGACCAGACGACCTCCACGAGCAGCTGCTCGCGCGATCCCACCCAGCGGTAGAGCGTGACGCGGTTCACGCCCAGCTCGTCGGCAAGCGCGCTCATGTCGATGCGCTCGGCGGCGAGGAACTTGCGGCGCGCGAGCAGGAACGCGTCGAGCGGCGTGGGCCGGCGCGGAGCCGCCTCGCCCGTGAGCGCGCGCTGAAGCCGGGTGGGCATGGCGGACGGCGGTGTCACGCCGGGCAGTCTTGCACGTTCGCAACGCAACCCGGTCTGCGTTGCATCTCCGCTACAGTGCCGCGCCGTGGCCGCCCGCGACGAGTACCCGCACGCGCTCGCCATCACGACGCGCTGGAAGGACAACGACGTCTACGGCCATGTCAACAACGTCGAGTACTACTCGTACTTCGACACCGTGATCAACGAGTACCTGATCCGTGAGGGCGGCCTCGACATCCACGCGGGGCAGGTGATCGGCGTCTGCGCCGAGTCGCACTGCGAGTACCGCGGCCCGATCGCGTTCCCGGAGTCGATCGATGCGTGCCTGCGCGTGGGCAGGCTGGGCCGGTCGAGCTCGCGCTACGAGATCGCGCTGTTTCGCGAGGGGGAGGAGGATGCGGTGGCGGTGGGATGGTTCGTGCACGTGTTCGTCGACCGCGACAGCCGCCGTCCGGCCCCGATCCCCGAGCCGCTGCGCGGCGCGCTCGAGCGACTGGTGGTGAGCGAGGGATGAAGGTGCGCGGCGCGGTTCTGCGCGAGATGGGGCTGGCGGCACCATACGCGGAGTCCCGGCCGCTCGCGGTCGAGGAGCTCGAGCTGGACGGGCCCGGGCCGGGCGAGCTGCTCGTGCGCGTCGGCGCCGCGGGGCTGTGCCACTCCGACCTGTCGGTGATCGACGGCTCGCGCCCGCGCGTGATGCCGATGGTGCTGGGCCACGAGGCGGCCGGCGAGGTGGTGGAGCTGGGCGCGGGTGTCGACGACTTCGACGTGGGCGATCACGTGGTGCTGGCGTTCGTGCCGGCGTGCGGCACGTGCGAGCCCTGCCGCAGCGGCCGCGCGGCACTCTGCGACAACGGCGCCGCCACGAACACGGCCGGCTCGCTCCTGTCGGGTGACCATCGCTGGCACGGCGGGCTGCATCACCACCTGGGGGTCTCCGCGTTCGCCGACCACATCGTGGTGTCGGCGCGGTCGGCGGTGCGGGTGGACGACTCGCTGCCGTTCGAGATCGCGGCTCTGTTCGGCTGCGCGGTCCTGACCGGCGTGGGGGCGGCGGTGCACGCCGCGGAGGTCATGCCGGGCGAGACGGTGGCCGTCTTCGGGATGGGCGGCGTGGGAGCGGCTGCCCTGCTGGGAGCGCGGGCCGCGGGCGCGGTGCGGATCGTGGCGGTCGACGTGCTCGAGTCCAAGCTCGAGTTCGCACGCGAGTTGGGAGCGACCGACGTGGTGCTCGCGGGCGACGCGGCCGTGGAGGACGTGCGAGCCGCGACCGGGGGAGGCGCGCACAAGGCGATCGAGACAGTGGGCAATGCGGCCGTGCTCGGCCAGGCGTACGCCGCCACGCGCCGCGGCGGAACCACCGTCACCGTCGGCCTGCCGCATCCCTCGAAGATGCTCGAGATCCCGGCAGTGAGCCTGGTGGCCGAGGAGCGGACGCTGTGCGGCTCCTACCTCGGCTCGGCCGTTCCGGCGCTCGAGATCCCGCGACTGGTGGAGCTCTATACGGCGGGGCTGCTGCCGGTGGACAAGCTGCTCACCCACCGCCTCGCGCTCGACGAGGTGAACGAGGGCTTCGACCGGCTCGCACGCGGCGAGGCCGTGCGCCAGGCGATCGTCTTCTAACGAGGCGGATAGCGCCCTCCGAGAAGCCCCAATCGGAAAGCGGCACATCGTAGCCGTTCGAACGGATCGCCTGCCAGTAGATCGGCGTCGTGATCGCCGGCTGCGTGGTTGGATCCTCGATCCCCGCACCCCCGACATGGAAGAAGTGTCTGTTGAGCTCGGTGCCGATGAAGAAGCCCGCACCGAACGCCCCTATCGCAGGGAGCGCACGGGTCCCGATGAACGTCGCAATCCGCGGCATGAGGCCCACCCACCCGCTCAGCAACAGCGCCGGCGTCAGCTCGAACCGCATCACCCTCGGCGGCGCCCGTGCCGGACGTCGGGAGTACGCGGATGTCCGCCGTCACCTGATCGCCGACCTGCGTATTAGCCGGCACGACATTCGTCCCGGGATAGGTGTTCGCAAGACCACGCGTTACGTCAACGGCGTGCTGCGCAACCTCGGGCGCCTGTGGCGTGACGTACGCGTCTGCACGTGCGTATGAATGCGCAAGCCCCCCATTCGGGGGTGTCTTGTGCCAACGTGTCCGGGAACTGACCTGCGCGCTACCTTGGCCCAGGGTCGCGCGTGCGCGGCCAAGAAGAAGCCGCGCTGGCGTGGCAGTGCTCTGAACGTCGTCCCCGCTTCTCTGCTTTGAAGCAGGCTCCCGCTTTCCGTGATGGCGCAAGCCGGGGTGGCCGGTGCACAAGCCCGATGGCCCCTCTCGAGCGAAAGGGAGGTCCCAGCGAAGCGGTTCCCCTCATGGGAGCCCCGGGTTGGCGAGTGAGACGTATGGCCGCAGGAAGCCCGGCGCCCTGTCTCGTCGGCCGTGTGTGCTCTGCCCCAAACGCTCAGGAGCACGATGATGCCCCGGCCCGCGGCGGTCGTGAATCGACACCCGGTAAGAAGATCCGGCCTGTCGTTTCGACGCTCAGTCGGCTTAGCTTCAGCCTGCGACGAGCGCTCGCGGCGGCCGCGTGAGCCACGCCGCGATCTGGTCGTACACCGCCGGGTGGTTGAGCAGGTGGAAGTGGCTCAGGCCCGGCAGGTGGCGGCCGTTGTCGGCCTCGAACGGGATCCGCCTCTTCGGGCCGTTGCCGGACGCGCTCACGTACTGCACCAACAGGTCGCCGATCGCGCTGTCGGGGTTGCGCGAGAGCGTGGCGCCGATGAAGTAGTAGTTGGCGGCCGGCAGGAACGGGACCTCGTTGCAGCGGTCGCCCAGGTACTCGTCCGGGTCGCAGTCGCACCAGTCCTCCTCGATGCACGACCCGTAGCGCAGGTCCTTGATCCCGGCGGAGCGCCGGTTGAGCACGTCCGCGAACGGCCGCGTCTCGGGCAGTCGCCCGAGCACCCAGCCGGCGCGGTTGGCGGCCCGCTCGAGCGGCGCGCCCAGGTGCGGCGTGCCGAGGCAGAACACGTGCCGGACCGGGTCGACCCAGGCGCGGCCGTCCTTCGCGCCGTAGTGGCACGCGCTGCGCGCCACGAGCCCGCCCATCGAGTGGCCGATCAGCACCAGCTCGTGGACCTCGGTCGGCCAGCCGCGCACCACGTGGTCGAGCACCTCGGCCAGACGGCGGCCGTTGTCGGACACGTGCAGACCGGTGTTGTAGCGAACGTACACAGGCGTGTAGCCGTGCTCGTCGCGCAGGCGCCTGCCGTAGGAGGGGCGGCCGCCGATACGCCACGCGTGCTCGTCCTCGCACAGCCCGTGGACGAACACCACGAGCCGCGGCGTGGCGTGCGGGAACGCGTTGGCCAGGCCGACGGAGTCGGTCTCCACCTCGATGCCGCGCTCGCGCACCGTGAGCTCGAGGGCGACGTGGGCCGCGTCGCGCGCCAGCGAGTCGCCCCACACGCCGTTGAGCGCCGCCATCGCCATGCCGCCGATGGCCGAGTCGGCCACGTGGCGCGAGTCGGCCGGCGCGACGCGGCCCGCCACGACCGGCACCGCACGCAAGCCGCGATCGACGGCCCCGTACGCCATCGCCGAGATGCCGTCGTGCATCATGCGCGTGGGCACGCCGATCGGGCCGAGCGCGCGGAATACCCGCCGCGACGCGGCCACGTGCACGCCCTTCGCCACCCCGCCGAAATGGGCGAGCGCCGTACCGCCCAGCGCTCCCAGCGCCCGCGCTTCCTCGCGCTTCATGGCCGGTTCCTCCCGTACAGGTCGTGAGCCTCCACCCATTCCTCGGCGACGATCGCCGAGCCCAGCGACAGCTCGCCGCACAGCACCGTGGCCGCCACGATCTCGGTGAACTTGCGGACGTTGCCCTTGCCGTAGCAGCCGAGCATCTCGAGGCACTCGCGCTGCGTGGCCAGCCCGGTGCCGCCGCCGTAGGTCGCGACGATCAGCGACGGGATCGTGACCGAGTAGTAGTAGTCGCCGTTCTCGCGCCGCTCGGCGTATATGAGCGCCGCCGACGACTCGGCCACATTGGCCGCGTCCTGCCCGGTGGCGATGAACATCGCGGTGATGCCGTTGGCCGAGTGCGCGCCGTTGTTGTTCACGCCCGACATGAAGCCGCCAAGGTTCGAGACCTGGCGGGCGCGATACATCAGGTCCGTGTTCGAGCGCATGACCCGCTCGAACAGCTCGTTGGGGATCGTGGCCTCCGCGATCACGCGCTTGCCGCGGGTGTGCAGCATGTTCACCTGCGAGCTCTTCTTGTCGGTCGCGAAGTTCGACTCGAGGAAGAAGTGGTCGATCTCGGGCCGCTGCCCCGCGATCCACGCGCACGCCGCCGCGGTCGCCTTGCCGGTCAGGTTCTGCCCGGCGGCGTCGCCCGTCGTGTAGTCGAAGCGCGTGTACACCATGCGCCCGGCCGTGTACTGCTCGATCTCGATGAGCTTGCCCGACCTGGTGGTGGTCTCGGCGGCGGCCTTGATGTCGGCGAAGTTGTCCCGCAGCCACTCGCCGAACGTGCGTGCCTCGCGCGCGCTCTCGAACAGGAACGCCGGCGCACGCTGCATCCGGTCGTCCATGATCGTGGTGGTCACCCCACCCGCCTCGTAGAGCAGCCGCATGCCGCGGTTGTAGCTGGCCACGAGCGTGCCCTCTGCGGTGGCGAGCGGCACGTAGAACTCGCCCTGCGCATGCTCGCCGTTCACGAGCAGCGGGCCCGCGAGGCCGATCGGAACCTGCGCGACCCCTACGAACTGCTCGACGTTCCCGGTGAGGACCCCGGGGTCGAAGGAGTAGCTCGACACGTGCTCGAGCGAAGTGCCGCTGCGCTGCTCGACGAACTCGCGGCGGGCATCGGCCGCCTCACGCGTGTAGTCGTTCTCGCGGTCGCGCGGGACGGGTACGCGACCGCTCTCCGTCGTCGTTGCCATTGCTCGCTCCTCCGGGGCTAGGAGGGCGGATGCTACAAATCCGCGCGGTGTTGCGCGACCACCTTTCGGTCGTCCGGTAGCCGCACAACACGAGCACGAGCCACGCGAGGTTCGCAACGAGCAGGATCAGGCCGTTGCCGAACATCGAGCTACCAGGCGCGCGGCTCGCGCTCCACGACGCGCTCGCGCTCGACGGGCACACCGGCGCGGCGTCGCGCGCTCATGTCGAGGACGATCGCCAGGATCAGCCAGGCCAGGCCGGCGAGCAGCAGGATCACGCCGATCGTGCTGATCGAGAGGCCGCTCACGCTGCCCGTCACCGCCCACTTGAGGATGGCGCCGACCGCCATCAGGACGATCGCCCCGCCGTAGTTTCCGTACATCGTTTGCCTCCGTCCTTGGGTTGCGGTGCTTTTACCCGTGCCGGGCGGCGGTCGAAGCTCGAACGATCGTCCAGGCGCCATGGAGTCGTGGCGGGTTCGCGCTGTTGGTCGAGACGTAGTGTTGCGCCATGAGGGCGCTCTTAGTTGGTACGGCGGTTCTGGCCATCGTCGTCGGATGCTTCGCGCCGGCTGCTGACGCCGCGCCGAACAACACGCGGCTGATCGCGACCCTGGAGGCGTCGCACGCGCGCTTCGGTCACGGCCCCAACGTCGACCAGGATCTGCTGCGCAACTGCGAGCTGTTCTTCTCCGGTGGCCTGGCGCTGCAGGGGAATCCCCCGATCGCCGCCGTCAGCGGGCCCGCAACCGGCACGCTGAACCCGCGCACCCGGCGCGGCGAGGCCTTCGCGCGACACAGCCAGTGGCAGGTCGAGGCGCTCGCGCCGTCGCGCGCGCGCCCGGTCACGTTCAGCGAGCTGGGATTCGCGCTGCGCGGGAGCAACCTCTTCCTCACGGGTCGGCTGACGCACGGACGTTCCTTCACCGCGCGGGCCGGCCGGAAGAAGCTGGCGGTGGCGCGGCACGCGCGGATCACCCCCGGACCGCTGCTCGACCAGCGCCGCCGCCCGCTGCCGGCCACCTACCACGTGCTCATTCGCGGAAAGCTGAGGATGCTCTCGGCGATGGCCCGGCCGATCGAGCGGTTGCGCTGCAAGGGGAGCCGCAACCGGCAGTCGAGGCGCCTGAAGCCGCGGTACCTGCTGGGGCGGCTGACGGTGAGCTACCGGCCGAACGTCGCGAGCGGTCTCGCCGGCAACGCGGAGTTGCCGATCGAGCTCAGCACGGACGACAGCAGGGGCGACCCAGTCACCGTGGACCCGACGGGCGGTGCGACGCTCAAGGGTGGCGCGCGCGTAGTAGCTCAGTTCGCGTCCGGTCTACCGCTGCCCGTCTTCTGCTTCGCCGGCGAGGGCTGTCGGGTGAGCGGTGGCACGGTCGGCCTCGCGGGTGGTTTCGACCTCGTCCTCGGGGCCCGCCGGACGTCGGTCACCGGACTTGCGATAGCGATCGGCGGCAAGCCACCCGCGAACTTCCAGTACACGGTCACCGGGGTGCTCGACGGTACGCCGATCACGATTGCGACGGGCGTCCCCGACACTCAGCAGCTGGACCTCACCGGCGACTTCGTCCAGCGAGTGAGCGCCGCGCTGGGCACTCAGGTGACCGGCGTGATCCCCGGCCTGACGCTGAACGCCACGACGATCGGGCCCGCCGGCTGACCGCTACGGCTTCGCGACGTAGTTGTGCGGCTTCGTCAGCTTGCCGTGGTGGCGGCCGTACGACTGCTGGTAGCGGCCGCCCCCCGGTAGCTTGACCGATCCGCGGTAGTCCAGGAATCCCGTGGCGGCGTTGTACGCCTCGCAGTCGTATACACCGCGCTTGAGCGAACCGCCCGGGTCGTGTAGGCATGGCGGCCAACGTAGGCGCGCCAAGTCGCCCTGTAAGCCCGGGCTAGCGGTGGCCGGTCAGTTCTATGACCTGGTGGTAGGTGCCGCGGTTCTGCCACGGGAACGGCGGCGTGTCGATGGCGCCGGCGCTCGTCGGCACCTCCTGATCACATGACGGCGGGTCGGTCTTCTTGCAGGTGGCCAAGACCTTCCAGCCCGACGGGTCGCTCGTGCCCTGCTTCTTCGCCACCTCGCTCGCCGCGGCATCGAGCGCCCTCAACAGCCGCGTCCGGCAGCGGCTGCGGGCCCTTCTCAGCGCGCGCTTCTTCGCGGGCAGCGCCACGCTGCCACCGCAGTAGATTCGCGAGTGGCGGCCGCGCTCGCGGCGACCGAGCACGTTGCGCAGGTCCTTCTGCACCTGGCTCGCCCAGTCCCAGTCGAGCGGCGTGTCGAGCGACAGGACGTTCTTCAGGATCACGTCGAACAGGCGCTTGCCGAGGGCGGGCCGGAACTCGGCGCTCACCGCGCGCGGCCACCAGGCGTCGAACAGGGCGACGGCGGCGCTGTGGTCGTAGACGTTGTCGCCGTTCGCGTCGAGACGCTGCGCTCCCGAGCGCCGCCACTGGTCGAGCAGCGCGAGCAGCCTGCCGCGCTTGCCGCCCACGTTGCCGATCACGCGGCGCATCCACGGGTACACGTCCTCGCCGCGCAGGTCCGTGGTGGCTGCCAGGTTCACGGCACGCGTGAGGCCGGTGAGGTCGACCTTCCCGCCCTGGCGCTTGCGCTGGATCAGCAGCTTGCGCTGGAGGATGAGCGCTCGGTGCACGGGTCCGTCGCTCCACTCGGCCGGCCCCTTGCGCCAGCCGGGCGCCTCCTTGTTGTTCCACGACATGAAGAAGCCCTGCCGCGGGTTCAGCGCGTGCGGGCGGTGCGACGCCGGGATCTGCTTGAAGGTGTAGGTGGACGGGTCGAAGCCCTGCCAGTCGGCGCGGCCGGTGCCCCAGTACGGGCGATCGACGTCCGAGCCGCGCGCGTGCTTCGGGTAGCGGCCCGACTGCTGGAACGCGACGCTCTTGTTGTCCACGTAGAACCAGTTCTCGGTGCCGGGGAAGTTGCCGAACGCGGCCATGAACCCGCGCGCGTCGCTTATCCCGTTCTCGGCCATCTGCATGAAGGGGACGGCCGCGTCGAGCTCGTGGAAGTCGACCGCCTTGGCCTTCGTGAGCGCCACCGGCCTGCCGCCGACGGTGCCGAACTTGAACACCGGCCCGTGCACCGAGCGCATCGTGCGGTAGGTGATCGTCTGCGGCGGCGTGGTCGGGTCGGTGGGCGAGAGCGGCGTCTGGACGCTCTGGTCGCGCATCGTGAACGGGATGCACCTGCCCTTGTAGACGTAGCTCGTGCTCTTCTCGGTCGGCGGTGAGCCGTCCGCGTTGCACAGCCGCTCGACGAACGTGTCCTCGTTGTCGCCGTTCGCGCTCGTGCCGCTCCAGGCGAAGTCGATGCCGTGGCCGATGAGCGGGTACGGTGCCGCACCCGGGAATGCCACGCCCTCCACGTCGATGCCGCCGCCGTGCAGCTCGTACTCCTGGAAGATCTGCGGCGAGTAGTAGCTCACCTGCGGTCCCATCGCAGCGAGTGGCCTGCCGTCGCGCGACATCTTCGGCGCCACCATCACCGCGTTTGATTCGACGGGCGGCAACGAGGCGCGCAGCCCGAGCAGCCGCTGCGCCCAGCCCGGCATGTTCGCCTTGGCGGCTGCCTGCTGGTCCGCGCCGGGGCCCTCCGCGATCGCGTTGCGCGGCTTGAGCGAGCCGCCGTCGGGCATCGCATTCAGCCCGCGCTTGACCTTGCCGGGCCGGTCTGAGACGAACCGCTTCTTCGCGACGGTGAACGCCTCCGGGTCCTGCGCCTCGCGGAAGTCGTTGTACGGCTTGCGCCAGTGCCTGCCGAAGCGGTCGCGGAACGCCTCCTGCATGATCGCGTTGATCTCCTCGGAGCCGTTCGACACGGTGAACTGCGTGACGAGCAGCGTGGCCTCGGCGGCGCTGTCGGCCACCGTCCAGCGCGCCGGACGGGTGCCGAGCGCCGGGTACTCGGCGGGCATCAGCGACGGGTTCGAGTTCACCTCGTCGATGCGCGCGTTGATGCCGTCGACGTAGCTCTGGATGTCGTCGTGCGCTCGCTGGCCCAGCGGGCCGAGGCGCTGCGGCATCGAATCGAACTGCTTCGTGAGCTCCTCCGGCGAGAAGTCCTGGTCGGTGAGCTGACTCGCGTCGCCCGACGCAGCGCTCGGGCCCACGAGCCCGGCGAGCGTGCCCTCGGCGGTGCGCCGCAGCGCATCCATCATGAACAGCCGCTCCTGCGCGGCGGCGTAGCCCGCGCCGAACATCAGGTCCGCGCGGGTGTCGCCGTAGACGTGCGCCATCCCGTAGGTCTTGTCGCGGAAGATCTGAACGCCCGGCCGCGGCGTGTCGACCGATGCGATCCCACCCGGCATCGAGCCGAAGTTGGTGTTCTTGTAGAAGCGGTCGAGGTCGCTGTTCGAGAGCCCGGCGGCGGCCGGCATGACGCCGACGTACAGCGGCTGCTGGTTCACGAACGTGTCCGGGACGGTGCCCGCGGCCTCGTAGGCGGCCAGATCGGTGGCGCTGATCGACTGGCCCTCGCCCTGCGCCAGCACCGAGCGGAACGTCCCGAACTGCGCGACGCCGAGGGCGGGCGGCGACGGCTGCCCCTGGCCTGGGAGGACGGGAATCTGCGCGGCGGCGGGCCCCGCGCAGGCAAGCGCGGCGGCGAACGCGACGACGGCTCCCCTCAGCACCATCACGGGCGGGCACGATTTCAGAAAGCGCGCGGCCGCGCGCCATCTAATGCTGCGGCGGAAGGAACTCCATCCCGCACTTGCGGGCCACGCGTACGAGCTCGTCGACGTCCGGCGGCCCGTCCGGCTGCGGCGGGCGGGACGGGTCGTCGAGCGCCTCGCCCAGCGTCTCGAAGAAGCGCACGTGCTGGCTGCCCGGCGCCGTCCACATCAGCGCGCGCAGCCAGTCGGGGCCCGGGTTGTGGAGAGCGTGCACCGTTCCGGGGCGGATGCTGAGGAAGTCGCCGCGGCCGAGGCGATACAGCGCGTCGCCGTTCTCCCGCGGCTCGTCCTCGAACAGAAGAGCGCTGCCGAGGTGAGAGAACGCGCGCCGCCGTCAGCGGGGACGTGCGCTCCTGCGCTTCGCGCTCGACGATGTGCGCGAGCGAATCTACGAGGGGGTGGTGGCCGCGGGCCTCACCGATGTGCGGCCGGTGCACGTGACGCTGTTCCGCTGGCCCGGCCCTGACGGGATGCGCCCCACCGACCTGGCAACCGCACCCGTGAGCCCGATCCGGACGACAGCCGCGCTCGCGCCATCCGCCTCACCAAGCGCGGCCGCCGGCTGCACCGGGCAGCGCTCGCGCGGCCTCCGGTCAGAGGCCTGACGCCCCCCGCTTGACAGCCGCCCGGGCCAGTCGCAGGTTGGCGGCATGTTCAAGCAGACCGAAGTGCGCAGTGTCCTCCTTCCTCTCGCCGCGATTCTCGTGGTGCTGGCTGCAATGTCGTCGCCGGCGTCGGCCGAAGTCGTGTTCGACCGCGGCAACGACATCTACGCGACGAACGACGACGGCTCCGGGCTGCATCTGCTGTACGCAGCCAACTGGGTGGGAATGGACGGCCTGGGAACGCCCGCGGTCGCTCCGAACGACAGCACGCTGCTGTTCCGCGGAACCACGTTCCGCAACAAGTATGTGACGCCGCACGGAAACACGGTCTACGGCCTGAACGTCGATGGCACGTATGAGCTCGCGGGCGGCCAGGCCCGGCGGCTCGACGCTGCGCCGGCGCCCGCGCGTGACCCGCAGGGTCGTCCGCTCGCCTACATGACCGGCTCCGAGACGCCGGAGCCGGCGCCGGGAGCGCGCTACGTCTACCAGGCCGCCCAGTGCACCGAGTACTACAACTCCGGCTTCCTCGTCTGGGCCGTCGACTGCGACCACCAGCTCGACTCCGCGCCCCTCAGCCAGGGCACCGCTGCGGCGACGCAGCTGCCGAGCGAGTGCGACGGAACGGGCAGTGGCGTGGCCGACCCGGCTCCGGATCCGTCGAGTCCGACGCTGCGCGTGGCGTACGTGGGCTGCCTGTCCACACCGCCGAACCCGCTCGAGTCCCCCAAGGGCGAGCTGATCGTGACCCAGCCGGGGGCTGACCAGGTGGTCGCGACCGGCGCCGACAACTCCGGCTTCCACGACCCCTCGTTCTCGTCCGATGGCACGAAGATCGTGGCGATGGCCGACGGCGGGGGGATCGACGATCTCGACACCGGCTATCAGGCAACCGTGACGCGGGGGCTGTACCTGTACAGCGACCTCTCGCACACGACCCCCGGCCGCCTCCTGATCGCCGCGCCCGACGGCAGTACGACCTTCAGCTCGCCGCGTTTCATGGGCGCCGACAGGATCGTGTTCGCCACCGGCGGCAGTGTCTGGAGCATCCCGGCCGACTGCAGCTCGTGCTCTTTCCCGGCCGACGCGACGAAGCTCTATGACGGCGGCTCCGACAAGACGACGCAGGCGTCCAGCGTGGCCTGGACGTCCGGGTCGATCACGCCGGGCTCGCCGCCGACGGCCGCCCGCATCGCGGGCCTTACGCGCAGCATGCGCCTTCGCACGCTGCTGCGGAAGGGACTCCACTTCAAGGTGGCATGCGCCGCGGCGTGCGGGGTGAAGGCGACGCTGGTCCTCGACGGCAAGCACGCGCGGCAGTTGCATCTGGCGCGCGCGAGGGAGCAGCCGCGCAGCGTCGTCGTCGGGCGTGCGTCAAGGAAGCTGCGAAAGAAGGGCAGCATCAGCGTCCGGCTCCACCTCTCCGGGAAGGCGCGCAAGCGGCTCGGGCGCGCGCGATCGCTGAAGCTGACGCTGCGCGTGGTCGTCACGGACGCGGCCGGCGGGCACCGGACGCTCAAGCGCTCGCTGAAGATCCGTCGCTAGCGGCGCCCGAGGAACGCCTCGAGGCGGGCGCGCAGCGCCGACATCTGCCTGTCCACGTTCAGTGCGCCCAGGACGATCTCGGCCTGGTCGTGGTCGAACAGCAGCTCGTCGCGGCTCGAGCGCAGGACGCGCAGGAGGCGCGTGACCTGCTCGTTGCCCGCGGGGGAGTTCGTCTCGACCGTATCCGCGAGCCCGCGGCGGTTGCTCGAGTCCAGGTTGACCTGGAGCCATTCATCGTGGACTGCCATTCGGCGAGCAACCTAGCAGCCGAGCAGCTCGCGCAGGTCCTTGCAGACCTCGTCGACGGCGTCGCGCGCCATGGCGCTGAGCGGAGCGAAGCCGAAGAAGCCGTGCACGAGGCCCTCGAAGCGGCGGTGGACCACCTTCACGCCGGCCTCCTGGAGCGCCGCGGCGTAGGCGTCGCCGTCGTCGCGCAGCGGGTCGAACTCGGCCGTGACCACGATCGCGGGCGGCAGCCCTGTGAGGTCGGGAGCGTGGAGAGGGGAGGCGAGCGGGTCGTTGCCCGCGTCGTGGTCGGGGAGGTAGTTGGAGTGGAACCACTCCATCTCCTCGATCGTCAGGAAGTAGCCGTGCCCGTTCTCCTGGTGCGACGGCCGCTCGCTCACGAGATCGGTGGCGGGGTAGATGAGGACCTGGGCGGCGAGCCCCTCCACGTGCTGAGCCGCGACGGCCGCCAGGTTGCCGCCGGCGCTGTCACCCGCCACCACGAGCGGGTGCGGGAAGCTCTCGCCGATCCAGCGCGTCGCCGCGATCGCGTCCTCGGCGGCAGCGGGGAACGGGTTCTCCGGCGCGAGCCGGTACTCCGTGCTCACGACGGTCGCGCCGACGCGATCGCAGAAGGTGCGGCAGTCGCGGTCGTGCGTGTCGAGGTCGCCGATCGTGAAGCCGCCGCCGTGGAAGAACGCGATCGTCGCGCACGGGCTGTCGGCCTTCGGGCGGTAGATCCGCGCGCGTAGAGGTCCGGCGCCGCCGGGGACCTCGGTGTCCTCGACGGCGCCGACCTCGATGTCATCCGCAGCGCTCGCCGCCAGCAGGCTCAGGCGGCGAAACCGCTCGCGACCCTCCGCCAGCGGGAGGGTCGAGATAGCGGGTGCGTCGTCGACCTGCCGGAGCACGTCGACGAGCTGCGGGTCTACCGGCACTACTGAACCTTGGCGGCCACCGGGACGTTGCCGTTGCCGTTGCCCTCGGCGTGGGCCCTGCCGTCGCCGTTGTCGTTGATCTCCGGCGAGGCCACCTGCGGCGCGTCACCCGACTGCTCGAGGATGCCCTCCTCCAGCCAGGTGAACTCGCCCGCGAGCACCTTCTGCGCGCCCTTGTAGCCGGCGTCGTCGTCGTTCTGCCACAGCGCGGTGAACAGAGCGTCGACGCGGCGGCGGGCCTGCTTCACGAACAGGTCGGCCAGCTCGTACGCGGACTCACCGCGCGCCGGGTTCTCGCGCTTGATCGTGTCGGCGTACGCGACCGCCGACGCGATGGCGAACAGCTCGGCGCCGATGTCGACGATGCGACCGAGCACCGCCTGCTTCTGCTCGAGGCCCGCCTGATAGCGGGTCATCGCATAGAACGTCGAGCGCGCGAGCTTGCGCGAATTGCGCTCCACGAAGCGCAGGTGCTTGGCGAGCGGTCCGAACTCGTCGAACGAGCCCGGGCGCTGGCCCTTGCCGATCGCGAGCTGCGGCAGCCAGGTCGAGTAGAACTTGCCCGCCTGCAACGCGACCTTCGCCTTCTCCTTCAGGTCGCCGTCGCCCTCGAGGATCTCACCGGCCACCTCGAGGTGCTTGTCCACGGCCTCGCGCGCGATCAGCAGGTGCATGATCTCGGTGGAGCCCTCGAACACACGGTTGATGCGCATGTCGCGCAGCGCCTGCTCGACGGGGACCGGCTTCTCGCCGCGCGCCTTCAGCGACTCGGCGGTCTCGAAGCCGCGGCCCCCGCGCACCTGGAGCAGCTCGTCCATGATCTTCCAGGCCATCTCGGAGCCGTAGAGCTTCGCGATGGCGGCCTCGATGCGGATGTCGTTGCGCTTGTTGTCCGCGAGGCGGCCCGACACGTCCACGACGGCCTCGAGGCCGAACGTGGTGGCAGCGATGAACGCGATCTTCTGCGCGACCGCGTCGTGCTTGCCGACCGGCTTGCCCCACTGGACGCGCTCGTTCGACCACTCGCGCGCGACGCGGGTCGCCCACTTCGCGCCGCCGACGCAGATCGCCGGCAGCGCGAGGCGGCCGGTGTTCAGCGTGCTCAGGGCGATCTTGAGACCCATGCCCTCCTTGCCGATCAGGTTCTCCTTCGGCACGAAGACGTTCGTGAGCTGCGTCACCGAGTTCTCGATGCCGCGCAGGCCCATGAACTGGTTGCGGTGCAGGACCTCGACGCCCTCCGAGTGGTAGTCGAGGACGAACGCCGAGATGCCGCCGCGGCTCGACTCAGACTTCGGCACCTGAGCCATGACCACGACGATGTCGGCGATCGCGCCGTTCGTGGCCCACAGCTTGAGGCCGTTCAGGAGGTAGCCGGAGCCGTCCTCGGTCAGGGTCGCGGTCGAGCCGAGGCGCGCCGGGTCGGACCCGACGTCCGGTTCGGTGAGAAGGAACGCGCTGATCTTGTCCTTCGCGACCTGCGGGAGCCACTTCTGCTTCTGCTCCTCCGAGCCGAACAGGAGCAGCGGCTCGGCGACGCCGATCGACTGGTGGGCCGAGAGCAGCGTGGAGATCGCGGAATGCGAGCTGCCGGTGATGGCGAGGGCCTTGTTGTAGTAGACCTGCGAGAGGCCCAGGCCGCCGTACTGCTCCGGCACCTTCATGCCGAGCGCGCCGATGTCCTTCAGGCCCTGGACGACGCTGTCCGGGATCTTGGCGTCGCGCTCGATCTGCAGTGGATCGACGTTCTGCGCCAGGAAGTCGGTGAGCGTCTTCAGGAAACGCTCGCCCTTCTCGACCGCCTGCGGGTCGAGCTCGGGCTGCGGGTGGATCAGGTCGAGCCGGAAGTTGCCGAGGAAGAGCTCCTTGCCGAAGCTCGGCAGCTTCCAGTCGGTCTCGCGTGCGGCTTCGGCGACTTCTCTCGCCTCACGCTCGCTTACGTTCGAAGCCATGGGTTGCACTCCTAGTTCAAGCTGGGGAAGGGAGGTTGCGGAAGCGATATTGCCCCGCAACGGGCCGGTCCAAGCCTCGCGGTCGCGGCCGGCTTTGCAACGTTCAAGGATATCGCTGCAAAGCCGGCGACCCGACCGGCACTACTTCTTGTTGCTGCCCGCGCGAGCCCTCGACGTGGCCGCCTTGCCTGCCTCCTTGGCCGCGTTCCCGGCCAGCTTGGCGGCGTTCCCGAGGCCGCTCACGGCGCCCTTCGCGGCGCTCTTCGCCTGACCGGCCGCGGCCGCTGCGCTGTTGCCCTGACGGGTCGCGGCGGCCTTCTTGCCGGAGCTCGACGACTGCGAGCGTTGCTGGTTGCGCTGCCTGGTGGCGGCGGCCTTCTTCGCGGCCGCCTGACGGTCTGCCTTGGTCTGTGCCATTGGTGCCTCCCTATTCGTTCTGATGCTTCGTCAGGTACCCATTTGGGGGACGGTGAGAAACAATGCGCGCATGCGACCGCGCGTGCCGCGTGGGCCCTACCTCGTCGTCGGCCTCGGTCGCGCCGGGCTGGCCGCCACCACGACGCTTGCCGACATCGCCGGCGCCGACGACGTGTGCGCGTGTGCGGCCGACAACCCGGCTTGGGCGGCCGCGCAACTCGAGGCACTTCGCGCCCGCGGCGTCGAGATCCACACCGAGACCGATGGCCTCGCGCTCGTAGCTCGCGACCCCGCTCCGCGCTGCGTGGTGAAGAGCCCGGGTGTGCCGCTCGACGCCCCGATCGTCGCGGCCGCGCGCGGACGCGGAGCCGTGGTCATCGACGAGCTCGAGCTCGGCTGGCGGCTCTCGGCCGCGCCGGTCATCGGCGTCACCGGCACCAACGGCAAGTCCACCACCTGCCGGCTGATCGCCGCGATGCACGAGGCGGCCGGACAGGAAGCTCCGCTCGTGGGCAATGGCGAGTTCGGCTCTCCGCTGTCCGCCGCCACAGGGATCCGCGTGGACCGCCTGGTCTGCGAGGTCTCGAGCTTCCAGCTCGAGTGCTCGAGCACGATGCTCCCCGAGGTCGCCGTCCTCACCAACCTCCGCGACGACCACCTCGACCGGCACGGCACGATGCGTCGCTACGGCGCGATCAAACGGCGCCTGTTCATCCGCGGGCGCAAGACCGCCGGGCTCGCGGTCCTGCCCACGGCCGACCGCCTCGGCGCCGCTCTCGCGAAGGAGCTCGAAGGCCGGGGCGCGCCGCTGCTGCGCTTCGGTCGCGAGCGCGACGCCGAGTTCCGCCTGACGGCCTGCGACTGGACGACGCGCACCGCGTGGCTGCGTGCGGAGACGCCCGACGGCGCGGTCGACCTGGAGCATCGCCTCCCCGGCGAGCACAACGCGATGAATGTGCTGGCCGCCGTCGCCGCGGCGCGCGGGTGCGGGATCGGCTGGGACGCGATCGCGCGGGCGCTCGAGCGCACCGCCGGAGTGCCCGGCCGGTTCGAGGCGATCGACGCGGGCCAGCCGTTCGACGTGGTCGTCGACTTCACCCAGACGCCGGACGCCGTCGAGGCGGTGCTCGGGGCGGCGCGGACGATTGCGGCGCGTCGCGGCGGCCGCGTGCTCGCGCTCGTCTCGACCGCAGGGCACCGGCCGCCCATGCTCACACCGTCGATCGGCGCGGCAGCGGGACGGCTCGCGGACCTCGTGGTGGTCACGGCGGGCAGCCGCAGGTGGGCGCGCGTCGAGGACATCGTCGGGCCCCTGGCCGCGGGAGCACGGGCGGCCGCAGCGGCGCCGGTGGAGGTGGTGGAGGACCGCCGGCCGGCGATCCGCCGCGTACTCGAGGCAGCGGGACAGCACGACTTCGTCGCGATCCTCGGCCGCGGCGCACGCGCGACGCTGAGCACACAGGTGTCCGCCGAGGACGGCGTCCCGTTCGACGACCGCGTGGTCGCGCGCGAGGAGCTCGAACGGCTCGCCGCCGCTCGCGCTCAGCAGGACCGCGCGACGAGCCGGGCGTAGGTGGCCGTCAGATACGCGCCGGGACCGGCCTTCTCCGCGGGCACGCGGCCCTGCGTCTCGCGGAGGTCGAGCACATCGACCACGAGGCCCGCGTCGGCGCATGCAGCCTCGACCTCGTCCACCGACCGGATCGGATAGACCGGCACGCTCGCCCCGTACGTGAGCGCCTCGGCCGCGAGCACGTCGGGATCGATGTCGAGAGCCGCCTCACGCGCACGCTCGCGGACCAACTCGGCGAACCCTGCGACGCGCTGCTCCCGCGGGACGTCGGTCAGGTAGTCGGACGAGGAGATCCGCGCGCTCGTCACGACCCGTCCTCCGGGCGCGAGCAGCGAGCGCCAGCGGCTCAGCACGCGTGCGCGCTCCTCGGGTCGCAACAGCGTGAGCAGCGAGTCGGTGCAGATGACGTCGAAGCCGTCGGCGTCCTCGAAGCGCGCCAGGTCCGCAACGGCGGTGGCGACGGTCACGCCGGCGCGGGCCGCGAACCAGCGACACAGCTCGAGCGGCGTCGGGCAGCGGTCGACCACCGTCACCTCGACCGAGCGGTCGCGGTACGCGCCGAGCACAAGCGCCAGCATGCAGTAGTCGGCGGCGCCGGCGACCAGCACCCGCGTTCGCGGTGCCGGCGGCACCTCGCGCAGCGCTTTGGCGTAGAAGCCGCGCTGCCGCAGCGGCGAGGCCACCACGCCGAGCATGCGCATGTACTGGAGGAGGCCGTGGTACGACGAGCAGTCCGGCGTCCCCGGCCCCACCGGCCGGCACAGCCGGGGCGCGAGGCTGCGCGCGAGCGGCGCCGACTCCGCGAGCGGCTCGTCGATGTCGATCTCGTCGCTCGGGAGCGTCAGAGGATCAGCTTTCGCTCCATGAAGCGGATCGCGAGCCGCCACGCGATGAGCGCGAACCCGACGAGGAACGCCAGGTGCCCCACGTCCGCCCAGCCGACGAATCCGAAGACCGCGTGGCGGACGAGTTGCACGCAGTGGAAGAGCGGGTTGAAGTTGCCGAGCACCTGGGCCCAGTGAGGTAGTGACGAGAGCGGGAAGAACGTGCCGGCGACCAGGAACATCGGCGTGAGCAGCCCGCTCTGCCAGTAGGAGAAGCTCTCGATCTTCTGCGACTTCGCGGCGATGAAGATGCCGAAGCACGCCCAGCCGTAGCCGGCGAGCGCCGCAATGAACGGCACGAGCAGCATGCCCCAGCTCGGGTTGAGGCCGAAGATCATCGCCACGAGCATCGGCACGCAGCCGTAAACCCCCGTACGCAGCCCGATCCACAGCGCCTCCCCGGTGACGAGCTCCTCTGTGTCGACCGGCGCGGCGAGGATCGCGTCGTAGGTGTGCTGGAACGAGTACTTGACGAACGTTCCGTACATGGCGGGGAAGCAGCCCGAGAAGAGCACCGTGGTGGCCACGATGCCCGTCCCGACGAAGTCGATGTAGTCGTAGCCCGCGACCTGGCTCACGAGCGAGCCGAAGCCGAACCCGAACGCGAGCAGGTAGATCGTCGGGTCGACGGTCGAGGAGAACGTCGACGAGCGCCAGAACGACGAGAAGTTCACGACCTCGCGCACGATCACGCCGCGCAGCGCGGCGGGCTCCAGGCGGCCGAGCCGGCGCCGGCGCGGCGCTGCGATGGCGGCCATCAGGTGATCTCCTCTCCGGTCAGGAGGACGAACACGTCCTCGAGGTTGGTCACGCGCCGTTCGCCGTCGATGTCGCGCGCGCCGTTCGCACGCAGGATCGCCACCGACGTGCCGGTCCGGCGCGTGCTCCAGCCCCGCTGGCGCGCGTCGACCTCGATCTCGGTCAGGCGAGTCGGCGACCCGTACACCTCGATCGCCTCCGGCCCGGCGTGCTCGCGGATCAGTTCGTGCGGCGGACCGACCGCGACTGCCTTGCCGTGCGACATGATCGTGACGGTGTCGCAGAGCCGCTCGGCCTCCTCGATGTAGTGCGTGCTCATGAGGATCGAGACGCCCTCCGAGCGCAGCCGGTCGATCAGCGCCCACAGCTCCTGACGCACCTGCGGGTCGAGCCCGACCGTGGGCTCGTCGAGCAGCACGAGGCGCGGGCGGTGAAGCAGCGAGCGCGCGATCAGAAGTCGCCGGCGCATGCCGCCCGAGAGCTCCTCCACCTTCGCGCCGCGCCGCGCCGCGAGGTTCGCGATGCCGAGCGCGCGGTCGATCGCTTCGCTGCGCTCACCGGCCGGCACGCGGTAGAGGTGCGCGAACACGAGCAGGTTCTGCTCCACCGTGAGCGTCGTGTCGAGGTTGTCGAGCTGCGGCACCACGCCCATCTCGGCGCGCGCCTGCTTGGAGTCGTCGGGCAGCCGGTAGCCCAGGACCTCGACCTCGCCCTCGGTCGCGATCACCTGCGCGGTGAGCGCCTTCATGGTCGTCGACTTGCCGGCGCCGTTCGGCCCGAGCAGGCCGACGCACTTGCCGTACGGCACGTCGAGGTCGAGCCCGTCCACGGCGGTCAGCGGGCCGAAGCGCTTCACGAGCCCGCGCATGCGTATGGCGGCTGATGTCTCCGTCATCGTCAGTTATGACGGGCGGCGCGGCCCAGACTCATCGAAGCGACTGGGCGCGGGTGGCGATCGCCTCGCGCACGCGCGCGCGGAACTCGTCTGCGGGCATCGTCTCCTGCTCACGCGACCCGTGGCGCCGCAGGGTCACGGTGTGTTCCTCCACCTCGCGCTCGCCGATCACCAGCACGTTCGGGATCTTGTGCGTTGTGGCCTCGCGGATCGCCTTGCCGAGCGTCTCCTGCCCGGATCCCAGCTCGGCGCGCACGTAGTCGGAGCGCAGCGCGTCGACCACCTTCCGCGCGTAGTCGGCGAAGCGGTCCGACACGGTGAGCACGCGCACCTGCACGGGCGCGAGCCAGGTGGGGAACGCGCCGCCGTAGTGCTCGATCAGGAATGCGACGAAGCGCTCGTGCGTGCCGAGCGGTGCTCGGTGGATCACGTACGGCTGGTGCTCCTGGTTGTCGGCGCCCTGGTAGGTCAGGCCCATCCGCTCCGGCTGCCCGAAGTCGAGCTGGTTGGTGCTGGCGGTCTCCTCGCGGCCGGTGACCGTGCGGAACTGCACGTCGATCTTGGGCCCGTAGAAGGCAGCCTCGCCCTTGCCCTCGGTGTAGGGGACCCCGCTCTCGTCCATCGCCTCGCGCACGAGCTGCTGGGTCTTCTCCCACATCTCGGGCTCGTCGATGTACTTCTCCTTCCCCTTGTCACTGTCCGGGTCCCATGTGGAGAAGCGCATGTAGAAGTCGCTCAGGCCGAGGACCTCGTACACCTCCTGGTGCATCCGGATCACGGCGATGAACTCGTCCTTGATCTGCTCCTCGGTGCAGTAGATGTGCGCGTCGTTCATGGTCATGCCGCGCACTCGCAGCAGACCCGACAGCGCCCCGTGGTCCTCGTAGCGGTAGTCGTTCCCGTACTCGGCGAGTCGCAGCGGCAGGTCGCGGTATGAGCGCGGCCGCGCGGCATAGACGCGATGGTGGTGCGGGCAGTTCATCGGCCGCAGCACGTACTCCTCGCGGATCTCCTCGTCGCCCTCGTCGTTCCGCTCGACGAGCTCCATGAACGGATACATGTGCTCGGCGGAGTAGGGGAGATGGCCGGACTTGAAGTACAGCGCGGTCTTCGCGATCACCGGTGTCGACACGCGCTGGTAGCCGGCCCTGAACTCGAGCTCCTTCGCGAGCTTCTCGAGCTCCTCGCGGAGCACGGTGCCGTTCGGCAGCCACAGCGGCAGGCCGGGCCCGACGTACTCGGTGTCGATCTGGAAGATGTCGAGCTCGCGCCCGAGCTTCTTGTGGTCGTGCTCGAGTGCGCGCTTGTACTCCTCGACGTGCCGGTCGAGCTCTTCCTTCGTGGGGTACGCCCACGCGTAGATGCGGGTCATCTGGATGTTGTCGGAGTCCCCGCGCCAGTACGCGCCCGCGATGCTGCGCAGCTTGAAGGCGTTCTTGGGGATCTGGCCGGTGTTGTCCACGTGCGGCCCGCGGCAGAGGTCGACGAAGTCGCCGCTGCGATAGAAGCCGAGCGTGTCGAGGTGCTGCGACTGCGCGAGCTCCTGCGCGTACTCGCGCTTGTACGGCTCGCCCATCTCGTCGAGTCGCTCGTACGCCTGGTCGAGCGGCAGCTCCTCGTGCTCGAATTTGATGTTGCGCTTGAGGATCCGCCGCATCCGGTTCTCGATCTCGGCGAAGTCCTTGTCGCTGAGCGGCTCCGGCAGCACGAAGTCGTAGTAGAAGCCGTCGTCGATCGGCGGGCCGAAGCCGAGCTTGGCGCCGGGGCGTATCTCCTGCACGGCCATCGCGAGCACGTGGGCGAGGCTGTGACGGATGCGGTAGAGCTCGTCGCCCTCGGCCTGTCCGTTCGCCTGCTGTTCGGCCACCTGGCTCACGAGCGACAGCATAGGTGCCGTCCTCGCCGGGCCGTAGCCTCGCCGGGATGGGCGAGATCCTGCGTGGGCTGGACCGCGAGCGCATCGCCTCGCTGCGCGCCGCGGGCACCTTCTTCTGGGTGGATGTCCCCGTGGCACCGCAGTCGGCGGGCGAGCTGGGGGAGGTGCTCGGGATCCCCGAGCACGCCCTCGAACCGCTGATGGCCCTCGGCCCGGGCGTGCACCGGGCGAGCAAGTTCCACGTGGACGCCGACCATGTCGTGTTCCCGTTCACCTGCTTCGACGAGCACGGCGCGATCGAGGTGCATCTGCTCGTGAGCGGCGAGTACCTCCTCACCGCGCACACGGCCCCGGTCTCGCTGCCGGATCTGCTCGAGATCGAGGCGCCGGCGGGTCGGAGCGAGCAGTACCTGATCTACGCGGTGCTCGAGGCAATGGTGGTGAGCGCGTTCGCACAGCTGGCCGACGTCGAGGACGAGATCGAGAAGCTCCAGGCGGACGCGCTCGACCTGCGCACCGCGCGCATTCGCAACGACACGCTGCGCGGGATCACCGCGCAGCTCACGCGTCTCCGCCGCGAGGTGGCACCGCAGCGCGGCACGTTCGATCGGGTCGCCGACGAGATCGGCCGAGTGGAGGGGCTCGAATCCGACAGCGAGCGCTACTTCGACCGCATCGCGGACCAGATCAACCGGCTCGTGGACGCGATCGACGCCGCCGCGGATGCCGTCACGCGCTTCATGGACCTGCGCCTGAACGAGACGACCTACTGGCTCACAGTGGTCGCGACGGTGTTCCTGCCCCTCACGTTCGTCACCGGCTTCTTCGGAATGAACTTCGCCTGGATGATCAAGCACCTGACCAGCCCGCTCGCGTTTCTCCTGCTGGGCGTGGGCGGCTGCACGCTGGGCGTGCTGGTCACGCTGATTGCGGTACGCCGGCGCGGCGCCCCTGGCTAGCCGACGCGCGCGCGGTTCTTGTCGGCGACCGCGAGGATGATCAGCACGAAGCTCGCCAGCCGCATCACGTAGACCCACGTGCGTGCCTCGTTGGACTCGTCGAGGATCGTGAGGAGCAGGCGGTTCACGGCGAACAGGGTGAAGGCGAGCGAGAAGATCGCGAACAGCCGGTCGGCGGTCTGGCGCCAGAAGCGCAGGAAGAACAGCGCGGCCGTGAACGATCCGGCGCAGATCACGCCGTTCAGGAAGTCGGCCATCAGTCGGCCTCCCAGACGAGTCCGTACACCAGCGCTCCGATGCCCAGCGCGGCCGGTACCAGCCGCCACGCCGACAGGTCCGCACCGTGCGGGATGATCACCTTGTCGACGAACAGCATCACGTTGTTCAGCGCGAGCCCGGCGAAGCAGATCGAGCTCCACAGGAGCAGCCGGAGGTGCGACCGGAGATAGCTGCGGCCGAGCAGCCACGCGCAGACGAACGCGGCGAGCGCGCAGAGGACGTAGACGGTTGCGGCCACCTCAGCGGTCCTTTCGGAGTCGGAAGGCATCCGCGAAGGCGGACACGCCCTCGCTCGGTCGCTTGTAGATGAAGCGGATGACGCTCACGCGGCGGCGAGCGTACGCATCGGCGAGTGCATCGGCATCCGCGGCCAGCGCGCGCTCGCGTGGCCTGTAGACGTAGCAGTCGTCCTTGTCGCGCTCGAGCAGCCCGATGGCCGCGAACTTGTCGAGCGCGGCCGCCGACGCGGTTTCGTTCAGGCGCAGCTCACGGGCGAGCTCGGAGGCGGCACGCGGCCCGTCGGCGGCCCTGATGGCGAGAAGTATGTCGAGGTCGAGAACGGACTCGACGTGGCGTCTTATGAAGTAGCGGACCTGCTCGGGGAGGTCGCCTGTGGCCATTCCGCGACGGATACCCCGCGAGGGCGCCGGGTCCTGTCACGGCGGATGAGCGTTGTCTTCACTGAGACACCCGCGTCAGGCTCGGCGACCGTGAGCTCGCCGGCGCAACGCGGGCAGCGGCTGCCGCTCGTCGCGAGCATCACGGCCGGAAACCAGCCGTAGCTCGCGCCGCACCCCGAGCACGTCGTGCGAAGGTTCGTCGCGTGTCTGTGCATCGGCACAGCGTCGCCCGCCGCCGTAAAGCTGGGATTACGGGCCGCTGTGACGCGCGTGAGAAATAGGAGGGGGCGTCAGCCGACGAACACCGGAGTGTGCACCGGCACGCGCCGGTACAGATCGATCACGTCGGGGATCGTCATGCGCACGCAGCCGTGGGACGCGGTGTGTCCGATCGTCCCGTACTCGGATGGGTCGATCCCGTGAATGCCGGCGCCGCCGTTGAACGCCATGAAGCGGGCCTTCAGCGGATCCTGCGGGCCCGGCGGGATCGTCTTGCCGGCGAGCGAACCGGCCCATGCCGAGTTCGGCACGTACCAGGGCGGATTCACCTGCTTCCACTGGATGTCGTAGAGCCCGGCGGGGGTCTCGAGCCCCTGCATGCCGACCGCGATCGGGTAGGTCTTCGCGAGCTTGAGGTCGTGGTAGTAGCGGAGGGTGAAGCCGCCGCGGTCGACGATGATGTAGTTCGGGTACTTGGTCACGAGCTCCGCCGTGGTGACCTTCGGGTGCGTGACCGAGACGACGGCCTTCACGCGCCGCGGGTCGCCCGGATGCGTGATCGCCGAGGCGAGTGCCGCGTTGAGTGCCGCGCTGTTCACGCGCCGGCCCGTTTGGCTCTTCACCTGCTCGAGGCCGGTGGCGGACGGCTTCACCGTCGCGTCGCGAGCGTCGCGATCGACCTTCCCGGCGATGCGCGCCGACAGTGACTCGAGCGTCGCGTGGCTGTAGCTCACGGGTGCCGACACATCCGCATCCTTGCGCGCGCCCGTGATCCCGTCGATCGCGCGGCTGCCGAACCAGCCTGAGCGGCTGTCATCCACCGCGCGGTTCACCAACCCGTCGATGTCGATGCGCGGGTGCGTGGCCGCCGTGTCGAAGTGGAAGTGGTGCCCCGCCGCCGAGACCACGATCGGCCGGTTCAGCCGCCGCGGGAGCTCGCGCTCGAGCACGGCGCGCGCCTGGTTCGCGCGCATGCCGCCGACGTCCACTCCGGCGGCCTTCACGCCCGGCGAGATGAGGTCGGCGCGCGAGTGGTCGTAGAAGTACGCCGCCACGATCGCGGCGACGATCACGCCCGCAGCCACGAGCGCCACGATGCGGAGCGGGCTGCGAAGCGTCCGTTGCTTTAGCTGGGCGGTGAGGGTTGTCATCGCTGGGCCGAGGAAGCGCCTACGCAGGCAAATCGTAGGTCACTGCTCACTGTTCGTCAGCACATCGGTAGTTACCCGTCCGCCCCGACGGGAATATCCGGATGTCATTACACGGGCTTCGCGGGACGATTGACGCATGGCACGAATCCTCGTCACGTACGCGTCGAAGCACGGTGCGACCGCCGAAATCGCGGAGGCGATCGCAGCGGCGATTCGGGACGAAGGCGTCGAGGTGGACTGCGTCGAGACCGCGAAAGCTGGCGCGCTTGGGGGCTATGACGGCGTCGTGCTGGGGAGCGCGGTCTACATGAGGCGCTGGCGCGGTGACGCGAAGCGCTTTCTCAAGCGGCATGCCGGCGAGCTCGCCGAGCGCCCGTTCTGGGTGTTCAGCTCTGGCCCTGTCGGCCCGCCGGACAAGGACGACCCCAAGTGGCTCGAACCGCAGAAGGTCGTCAGAAAGGCCGAGGAGCTGGGGGCCCGCGAGCACGTCGTCTTCGGCGGCCGGGTTCCCGATCCGGACGGGCCGATGACCCGTTCGATGTTCGAGAACACGTCGCCGGAGTTCCGAGACCGCCGTGATTGGAACGAGATCGCGGCATGGGCGAGGGTGATCGCGCGGGACGTGCTCGCTCAGGCGGGCGAAGCCTCCCGCTCGGGCTCCGCCAGCTCCTCGGCCAACTGACGCAGCAGCGGGTCGAGCTCGGGGTGGCGATCGGGCTCCCAGTCCTCGATCAGCTCGCGCAGGCAGTCGGTGCGGGCTATCACGAGGCGGTCACGGATCGCGTGGCCGCTCGGCGTGATGGCCCCGTCCGCGAGGTAGCCGCGCTCATTCAGGTCTTCGACCGCGAGCGAGAGCCGCTCCTGGTCGATGTCCTCGCGCGCGCGTAGATCCCCGAGGCGCGCCGGGTGGAGGAGCACCCACGCGGCGCCGCGCGGCAGTTCGACCCCGGCGCGCCGGACCGCGCCGTCCACGAACTCGAGCGTCCGCTCGCGTCCCGCCAGCCGAGCCAGCCCGCGCGTGACCTCGTCGAGCGAGTCGCTGTCGACGGGCGCGCCGAACGACTCGCCCACCCCCGTCGAGGTCTCCACGGTCGGCCGCAGCGGCTTCTCCTGGATGAACCACGTGAGCACGAATGCGGCCACCACGACGCCCGTCGCCACGAGGAACACGACCTGGAGCGCGTCGGAGAACGACGAGATGTAGGCCTGGTGCAGCGGCGCCGGCAGGTGACCGATCTGGGCCGGGTTCACGCCACCCTCCGTGCCGCCTTTCGCGCCGGCCGGGATCTTCGACGCGAGCTCGGCGGTCAGGCGCCCGGTGAAGATCGCGCCGAGGATGGCGGTTCCGAGTGAGCCGCCGATCGACCGGAACAGCGTGGCGCCGGACGTGGCCACGCCGAGCTGCTCGTACGACACCGCGTTCTGCGTGGCCAGCACGAGCACCTGCATGACCATGCCGAGACCGAGCCCCAGCACGAGCATGTGCAGCGCGGCGACCCAGATCCCGGTGGTCTCGTCGAGCGACGACAGCAGGTACATCCCGAGCGCCGCCACGGCCGTACCGAGGATCGGGAAGACCTTGTAGCGCCCGGTGCGCGTGATGATGCGCCCGGACGCGATCGACGTGATCAGCAGACCTCCCATCACGGGCAGCAGCTGCAGGCCCGAGGCGGTCGGGCTGAGCCCGCGGACGACCTGCTGGAACAGCGGCAGGTAGGTGAGCGCGCCGAACAGGGCGAAGCCCACGACGAGGCCGACCGCGCTGCACACCACGAAGACGCGGTTGCGAAACAGCGACGGCGGCAGGATCGGCTCGGCCGCGCGGCTCTCGACGGGCACCAGCGCGAGGAGCGCCAGCACGCCGATCACGCCGAGCCCGATCGTCTGGACCGAGTCCCACGCGTACGTGTTGCCGCCGAGCGTGGTCATCAGGATCAGCGAGCTGAGCCCCACCGCCAGCAGCAGCGTGCCGAGGTAGTCGATCGCGTGGCGGCGCCGCTCGGAGACGCTCGGCAGCACGGCGGCGAGCACGAACAGCGCCGCGACGCCGAGCGGCAGGTTCACGTAGAAGATGAAGCGCCACGAGATGTGCGTGGTGAAGAAGCCGCCGAGCAGCGGCCCGGCGACGCTCGAGACGCCGAATACGGCGCCGAACAGGCCCGTGTACTGGCCACGCCGGCTGGGCGGCACCACGTCGCCGATCGCCGCCTGCGCGCTCACCATCAGCCCGCCGCCGCCCAGCCCCTGGATCGCGCGGAACGCGATCAGCTCCGCCATGTTCTGCGACAGGCCGCACAGCGCCGAGCCGACGAGGAACAGCACCAGCGCGCCCTGGAGCACGACCTTGCGCCCGTAGAGGTCGCCGAGCTTGCCGTACAGCGGCGTCACGACGGTGACCGCCAGCAGGTACGCCGTGACCACCCACGACAGGTGCGCGAGCCCGCCGAGATCGCCGACGATCGTGGGTAGCGCCGTCGAGACGATCGTCTGGTCGAGCGACGCCAGCAGCATCACCAGCATCAGGCCCCCCATGACGACGGCGATGCGCGGGCGCTCTGCAGTGGTGCCGGGCGTCGTGGCGGTGGCCATTCGAGCTACTTCTACCCGGGCGCCCGCGTTTGGCGCAACGGCATGCGGTGAGGCCTGGCGCCGCCGACCCCACCATGTAAGGATCGCCACGAATGGCGCTCCTGGGAAGGCTCTTAGCGCGCCGCGCACGCCGGCGCTGGGCCTGCGCCGGCCTCGCGGCCGCCGCAGCCGTGATTGTCGCGACGACCGTCGCGCTCGCAGCGCCGTCCGACCTGGATGGGTCATTCAGCGGCGACGGAAAGCTGACGCTGAACTACGGCGGCACCGACCGCGCGACGCACGCGGCAGTCGGGCCCGACGGGAAGATCGTGGTGATCGGCTCGACGGATGCCGTCGACGGAGGCGACTTCGCGATCACCCGCGTGACGACCGCCGGCGACCCCGACTCCAGCTTCAGCGGCGACGGCAAGGCCACCGTCGGCACAGACGCCGGCGTGAATGACATCGGAGCCGGCGTGGCGGTGCTGCCGGACAACCGGATCGTCGTATCCGGGCAGGGCAAGGCGACGCAGGACTTCGTGACCAGGCGGCTGAACACGGACGGCGGCGTCGATGGCACGTTCAACGCCGGTACGGGCATCTCGGTGGTCGACTTCGGCGGCAGCGAGAGCGAGAACGCGATGATCCGCCAGCCGGACGGCAAGCTCGTGCTGGTGGGGTCGACCAGCTCGAACGGCGGAGACTTCGCCATCGTCCGCCTGAACGCCGACGGCACGCCCGACAACGGGTTCTCGGGCGACGGCAAGCAGACCGTCGACTTCGGCGGCGCGGATGCCGCGGTGTCGGTGGCGTACGCGTCCGGCGGCAAGCTCGTCGTCGCCGGCGCCGGCGGGGCGGGATCGGACATGGCGGTGACGCGGCTGACCGACACCGGGTCCGTCGACACGTCGTTCGCGCCCGCGACGTCCGGCAAGAAGACGGTCGATTTCGGCGGCACCGACGTCGCCAACGGCGTCGCCGTCCAGCCGGACGGGAAGATCGTGCTCGCCGGCTCCACGAGCGCCACCGGGTCGGGCGACTTCGCCGCGGCGCGGCTGACCGGCGACGGTGATCCCGACAACTCCTTCAGCGGCGACGGCAAGCTCACCCTCGGCTACGGTGCCCCGGGCGAGGCGGCGCTCGCGCTCGCGATCCAGCAGAACGGCAGGATCGTGCTGCTCGGCAATGGCGACGCGAGCCACGACTTCGTGCTGGAGCGCCTCGGTTCCGACGGCACTCCCGACTCGGGGTTCGGCTCGGGCGGCAGCCTCGCTGTCGACTTCGGCGCCTTCGAGTACGACGGCGACGTCGTGCTCCAGCCCGACGGGAAGATCGTCGTCGTCGGTTCCACGAACCTGAGCGACGGCGGGGACATCGCGATCGCGCGCCTCAACGGCGACCCCGTCGGTGGCGGCGGCGGGTCGAGCAATCCGCCACCCACGCCCAGCCCGACGGCGAGCTTCATCACCACCGGGGCGTCGTCCAAGCTCAAGGGCGCGCTGCGCCTCAGCGCACTCGGGTCGGCGCCGTCGCCAGGAGCGAAGCTGATCAACTTCCACTGGTCGATCAGCGGCATCGACGCGAAGCTCGACACCGACTGTGGCCCATCGCCGGTGCTGTCGCATCCGTTCAGCAAGCCCGGCACCGCCAGGGTCACGCTCACGGTGCTCGACAGCCTTGGGCGCAGATCGTCGTCGCAGCGCTTCGTGCCCGTCACCAAGCTGGGCGTCAAGCACACCAAGGGCAACGGGGTATTCGACTGCGAGAACCCGGCCGCGGGAAACCAGCCGGACCGGGCCGATTGCGTCAAGTCGTTCGGCGCGGGGCTCCTCGACATCAACAGTCGCGGCGCGGCGGACAACTGCTTCGACATCGTCACGCGGGCGGTCGGTGACAAGACCGTCTACATCGGCAGGATCGCCGGCCCCGTCGCGGTCAACGGCCTCTACCTACCGGTGCCGAAGACATTGAGAACCGCGTACGGCTCGGAGGGGACGCTGGCCGTCGAGAAGGCGGAGAAGCTGTCGATCCGCGTGGGCCCGTTCCTCACGAAGGACATCGACCTCAACCAGCGGATCGTCCCCAACAAGTTCCTCACCTACCACCTGGTCAACGTCGATCTGGCCACCAACACGCCGAAGTTCCTCGGCTCGCTCCCGGTGCGCGGCGCGTTCTCGGTCGACCTGGGCTACCACAAGAGCTACGTGACGGCGGGACTCGGCCTCCCGTCGCCGCTGTCGTTCGGAGCGAAGCGAGCCGCGCAGGGCGACGTGCGGATGGTCTCCGACAACCTCAACGGCCTGAAGTACGACGGACTGAAGATCAAGGTGCCCGACGTCTGGCTCGGGCCGCTGTTCGTCAACTCGCTCGGCTTCGATTACCAGAAGAGCACGGACACCTGGGGCGGCACGGCGAAGGTCACGCTGCCGGGCAGCAGCATCGCGCTCAACGCGTCGGGGCCGCCCGAGCAGCCGCCGGACTTCGGCTTCGGGATCAAGAGGGGCAAGTTCGACCATGCCGGCTTCGGCGTCGACTTCCTGCCACCGACCCAGCCCGACCTGTTCCCGCCGTTCAACACCGTGTTGCTCAGCCACGTCGGGGCAGCTGTGGGCATCAACCCGCTGCGCCTGACGGGGACGATCGGGCTGAACGCGGCTCACATCGTGGACGAGGACGGCGTGCTATTCGGCGTGTTCGCCAGCTCGAACGACCCGTACACGCTGCCCGAGGAGGTCGACCCGGAGCTCGCGCCGCTCGCGAGCCGCACGTTCGAGCGCTTCTCGCTGGCGATCGGCGGGACCGCGAAGCTCAAGGTGCCGCTCCTGGGCAACGAGCTGCCGCTGCTGAACGCCTACGGGCTCTACGAGTACCCCGACTACTTCGAGTTCGGCGGGGGGCTGAGCTTCGGCATCAGCTTCCTTTCGATCGACGGCAACGTGGGTGGATTCGCCTACCCCTCGAACCGCAAGTTCAACGTGCAGGGTGGCGTCAAGGCGTGCGCGCGGAACATCAAGGTCGGCTACAAGTTCGTGAAGGTGACGGTCAGCCCGTGCCTCAACGTCGGCGCCGTGGTGTCGAGCAAGGGGCTGGGCTTCTGCACGATTCTCCCGGTGCCGTTCCCGATCTTCGGCACGATCCCGATCCCGTTCGGGGTCGGCTACCACTGGGGCCACAATCTGCCCGACCTGATGCTCTTCTCTTGCGACTACACGCCGTATTCGCAGGCGTCGCCGTTGCGCAAGGCGGCCGCGGGGGACGGGGCCTACTCGGTCGATCTCCCGGAGGGCCTTCCGTCGGCCATGTTCCGGGTTCGCGGCCAGGGTGGCGACCCCGACGTGGCGGTCACGGACCCGAAGGGGAACGACGCATTCGCCGGACCGGACGCCGTCTCGCTCGGAGGCGCGGACCCGGACACGACTTTCGTGGCGATCCGCAACCCGCTCCCGGGGCGCTGGACGATCAAGCCGAAGGACGGCTCGGTGCCGATCACGAACGTCGCGGCCGCCAAGGGGCTGCCGCCGCTCGCGCTCAAGACACGCGTGACCGGCAGGGGCAACCGGCGGGTGCTCCACTACCGCATGGACCCGTCCGGCAACCGCACGGTCACCTTCCTCGAGCGCGGTCCCGAGACCGCGCAGGTGATCGGGGTGGGCCGCGAGCGCTCGGGCAAGATCAGGTTCACTCCCGGCCCCGGCCGCAGGGGCAGCCGCAGGATCATCGCCGAGGTCTCGCAGAACGGCACGCCCGCGCGCAACGTCAAGGCCGCCACCTACCGCGCCCCCGGCGACCGGCCGCCGGCGCGGCCGAAGCGGTTGCGCGCGGCACGCAAGCACGGCACGATCCGGGTCAAGTGGCAGCACGTCCGCGGCGCCAGGCGCTACGAGGTGCTCGTGCGGCTCGCCGACCGCAGCCAGGTGTTCCGCGTCGTACGCCGCACCCATGCGAAGCTCCGCGACCCCTACCCGGCGAAGCGCGGCCGCGTGCTTGTGGACGCGCTCGGCGGCGACGGGACGCGCAGCAGGGTCGTCTCGAGGAAGCTGAAGCCGGTGAAGGCGAAGAAGCATCACCGGCGCCGGCACAAGTGAGCGGCATCGGCCTCGTCGCGCGGGCTAACCTCGACCCGGCCCGGAGGGGTGGCAGAGCGGTTGAATGCGACGGTCTTGAAAACCGTTAGGCCGGGTTGACCGGTCTCGAGGGTTCGAATCCCTCCCCCTCCGCTCTTCGCGCCACGCCAGGGCCAGGGGGCGACACCGCAACTAACGCGCCGAGCCGACCTTTGAGCCGTCGTGGGCAGGGCGCTGCTCATCGCGATCGTCCTGAGCGCCGCAGTGGCGCCGGTCGCCCGCGCCACTGACCCGGCCTCCCTCTACGACGCTCCCGGCCAGGCGCACGTGAACGTGTGCGTGCACCCGGCCGCATCGAGCATCCCGCTCCGCTACGGCGACGCCACCCCCACCGGGTTCCAGCTCACGGGCAGCCTGACGTTCGACAACGGCGACTGCCCCAACGGGACGGTGCGCCTCGACAACCACGAGGTGATCCCGTCGGGGGCCGGGGCGCTCGTCTTCCATCGCGGCGGCAACGGCTACACCGACGACCGGAACGTGAAGTACGGCGACCTCGCGACGGCCGACCTGGCCGACGTGGTTCCGCCGCCTGTCCCGTCGAGCGGCGGTCGCGGCGCGGCATGCCCGCTCGCGCCCGGGTTCGCCTACAAGGTCAGCGTGCGGTCGATTCCCGACGAGATGCACTACAAGCGCCCGCAGGACGTGCCGGGCGGATCCAACAGGGGCGCCTCCTACGAGCACTACGGCGATCCGGCCGCCGACCAGGGCAGCCGCCATGACATCCACTACAGCTACCTGCTCTGGAGCTACCTCGACGTGCAGGGCGGAGGACACGTGCGCGCGCTGCTCAAGCCGAACGACCTCGTGGCCGTGTGCGACGTGGCGCCGATCACGCGGCCCTCCTGGGACCGCGCGGGCAACGTGAACGGCAGCGTGACCGCGCGCTACGTCCGCCTGCTGGCCGGCAGCTGCCCGATCTACGGCTGGATGATCTGGACGCACCAGATGACGAGCGGAAGCGTGGTGGCTCACGCGCTTCCCACGAGCACCCCGCCGCCCAGCGCGGCCCCCGATCCGAGCTGCCCCGTGGCGGCGCCCGCCTCGCCGCCGATCGTCGCGACGGGCCCGAGCGAGGCCGGCACCGCGGGGGCGTGGGCGGTGAGCGGGACGGTCGACCCGGTTGGCACGCCCGCGAGCTACCACTTCGATTTCGGCCCCACACCGTTCTACGGCTCGTCCACGCCGGGCGGAACGGTCGCGGCGACGGACCAGACCGCGACGGTCACCGAGCCGATCGTCGGGCTCCGGCCGTCGACCACCTACCACTACCGGATCGTGGCCACGAGCGTGCACGGGACCAGCGCCGGACCCGACGCCACCTTCACCACCGAAGCGCCGCCCGCGCCTCCGAAGCCTGTGCTGGGTGGCCTGCACGTCTCGCCGAGGCGCTTCCATCGCGCGCACAAACGGCGCGGCATCAAGACGCACATCCGCTTCACGCTCTCCGCCCGCGCGCGCGTGACGCTCACCTTCGAGCACCGAGTGGTCGGCGTCTATCGCCACGGCAGGTGCAGGGCGCGCCCGCGCCACGGGCGTTCCCGCCATCACAACCTCTGCTGGCGCTGGCCCAGGGTGCGCGGCTCGCTGCACGTGAACGCGCACGCGGGGCGCACGCGCGTGCGCTTCGGCGGCTGGCTCGGGCGCCGTCGCCTGGCGCCGGGCCGCTGGCGGGTGAAGGCGCGGCCCGTGGCCAGCCGCGTCGCGGGCACGGCGCGGCGCGCCGGGTTCACGCTGAAGCGGTAGCTACGCCGGCGTGCGGGCGCCCTTGTCCCGGAACTGGCGCGCCTGTTCGGCGTAGCGCTGGGCCCGCTCGCGCAACTCGCCGGGATCGAGGCGGTCGGCCACGAGCGCGCGCGACATCGGCAGCAGCACGCGGTGCTCGGCGCCGGAGAAGAGCTGCGCAGCCTGCTCGAAGGTGCCGCCCTGTGCGCCAAGGCCGGGCGCGAGCACCGGCGCGCCGCGGAGCCGCTCGAGCGGGCTGCGTGCCCACGCGCCGCACGTGGCGCCGATCACCGCGCCCACCGCGGGTGTTCCGAGCCGGTCGTTCAGCGCGGCGATCTCGTCGGCGAGCCATTCCGCCACCAGGCGCCCGTCGGGCAGGTGTGCGGTCTGAAGCGGCAGACCTTCGGGATTCGACGAGCAGGTGACCACGAACGCGCCGCCGCCGGCCGCGGCCATCCGCTCGAACAGCGGCTCGAGCGCGCCGAGGCCGAGGTACGCGGTGAGCGTGATGGCGTCGGCCTGGACCGGCGCGCCGTCGCCGAAGTACGCATCGCCATAGCCGGCCATGGTCGAGCCGATGTCGCCGCGCTTGGCGTCCACGATCACGGGCACGCCCGCGTCCCGCGTCCGCGCGCACACGCGCGCGAGCGCCTCGATCCCGGCCGGGCCGAAGCGCTCGAAGAACGCCATCTGCGGCTTGACCGCCGCGGCGGAATCGAGCCCGGCGTCGAGCAGCGCGGCGGCGAATCGCTCGGCACCGCCGGCGGTGTCGGGCAGCCCCGCGCGCTCGAGCGACGCCGCGGCGGGATCGATGCCGATGCACAGCGGCGAACGCTCGTCGATCAGGCGGACGAGACGTTCGGGAAAGGCTTCCGTTGGCACCTCCCGGGAGTCTACGAACGGTTTCTGACGCAGTTCATACGCGCGAGCCGTAAAGCTGCCCGCCGCCTCGGCCGAACTTGTCCAAAGTGTTGACTCGCCGCCGTCTACTCCCGGCATTCGCCGCCGTGATCCTCGCGACCGCCATGGGCGCGGCGGTGTCCCACGCCGCCAGCGCCCGCGAGTCCGCACAGGCCACGGTGCTGATCTCGCGCGCGCTGGGAGGCGGCCTCCCGAACGGTGCGTCGACCCACGCAGTGATCTCGAACGACCGCCGCTGGGCGCGCGTGATCGCGTACCAGTCGGACGCGTCGAACCTCGTCCCGAACGACACCAACGGCACCACCGACGTGTTCGTGGTGCGGCGCGACGGCGTGTTCGGCAACGACGGCACGCAGTGGTTCCCGGGCTCCACGATCGCCGTCTCCCGTGGTCTCGGCGGCGCGCCGGCGAACGGCCCGTCCTGGGGCCCCGCGCTCGACGGCTCGTTCCGCGCCCGGCCGAAGTGCGTCGCCTTCCTGTCGGCGGCGTCGAACCTGGTGCGCGGCGACACGAACGGCAAGGTCGACGCGTTCGTCGCACGGCTGAACGGCACCGGCATCCGCCGCGTCTCACTTCCGCGCCGCCGCCAGGCGAGCGCCGACAGCACCGCGGTCGCGGTCTCCGGGAACTGCTCGCGCATCGCCTTCGTCGCGAACGGCAGCGTGTACGTGAAGGCCGGCAGGCGCGTCAAGCGTCTCGGCCCGGGTGCCGACCCGTCGTTCTCGACGGGCGAACGCCAGGACCTGGTCTACGGTGGCCCGCGAGGCGTGTACCTGTCGAAGAACGGCACCTCGCGGCCGCGCCTCGTGGCGCCCGGCGGCCGCAATCCGGCCTACAACGACATCAAGCGCCACGTGGTGGCATACGAGAAGTCCTCGAACGGCCACACGCAGGTCTACTTCCGCGACCTCGGCCACGGCGAGCACCCGGCCAGCGAGCGCAACGGCGGCCTCGGCAACGGCGACTCGCGCAACCCGGTGATCGGCAACTCGGGCTACTACATCAGCTTCGAGAGCGACGCCGACAACCTCGGCGTGAACGCGCTGCGGCGGCCCGGTGACTACAACAGCACCACCGACGCCTACCTGTACACCGACGTCCGCAAGCTCACGCTGGTGCAGTCGGTGTTCGAGAAGGCCGTCCCGCTTGCGGGCGGAGGCTTCAACCCGAGCATGAGCTTCTACGCGAACTACATCCTGTTCGACTCGCCTGCTCCGCTCGCCGGCGCGTCAGGGCCGCACCAGGTCTTCATGCGCTACCTCGGCCCCCTCTAGGGAGTACGGCGGCCGCAGCACGCCGCCCTCGTACACGATCGCCGTGATCAGCTCGGCGGGAGTCACGTCGAAGGCGAAGTTGCGCGCGGGGAAGGCTCCGGTCACCTCGTCCGGTGAGCGCTCCTCGATCGGGATCGCGTCGCCGCGCGGCGTGCTCGGGTCGATGGTGGACGCGGGCGCCGCCACGTAGAACGGGATCGCATGGCGCGCCGCGAGCGCCGCGACCGTGTAGGTGCCGATCTTGTTGGCGGTGTCGCCGTTCGCCGCGATGCGATCGGCCCCGACCACGACGGCGTCCACCAGGCCGCGCGCCATCAGCGTGCCGGCGCTCGCGTCGGGCACCACCGCGAACGGCACGCCCGCGCGCTCGAGCTCCCACGCCGTGAGCCGCCCGCCCTGGAGCAGCGGGCGCGTCTCGTCGACCCAGACGTGCGCCGGCCGCGACTCCACGATCACGCCCAGCGCCGTGCCGGCGCCGCCGGTGGCGAGCGCGCCGGTGTTGCAGTGCGTGAGCACGCTGCTGCCCGGCGGGATCAGCGCGGCGCCGTGACGCGCCATCGCCCGGTCCTGCTCCAGCTGCGCGCTCGCCAGCGCCTCGGCGAACGCGAGCGGGTCCGCGGCCGCGAGCGCGCGGTCCAGCGCCCAGCGCAGGTTCACCGCGGTCGGGCGGGTGGCCGCGAGCAGATCGGCCGCCGCCTCGACGTCGCCGCCGCGGCGCGCCTCGAGCGCGATGCCATAAGCCGCAGCCAGCCCGATCGCGGGGGCGCCGCGCACCGCCAGCCGCCGGATCGCATCGGCCACGTCGGCGGCGCACTCGCAGCGCAGCCAGCGCTCCTCGGCGGGCAGCGCCGTCTGGTCGAGCATGAGCAGCGCCCCATCCGCAAAACGCAGCGGCTTAACAGTCACACCCGAAGGTTATGCCGCTACTTTGCGCGCCCGGGGTGGTTCTGCATTGGCCATGCGACGCACCCTCCTCATCCTCATGCTCGCCGCCTTCCTCGCGGCCCCGGCCGCGGCCCACGCCAGTCGCAGCCAGGAGTCGCTCTTCGAGGACGAGACTCAGCTGCTCTACTCCGGACCCGACCGCCAGAGCCAGACGCTCGACGAACTCCAGGCCCTGGGCGTGGACGTGATTCGCGCGAATGTCCTCTGGACCCGCTACGCACCCAGCCCGCGCTCCAAGAAGAAGCCGAGCTTCGACGCGAGCGACCCGAACGCATACCCGCTGGGCGAGGTCGACGACCTGGTGGCGGGCGCCGCCGCGCGTGGGATGCAGGTGCAGCTCACACCCACGGGCCCGGGCCCGGCCTGGGCCTCCGGATGCTCGGGTTCCGCCACCGCGCGCCGGATCTGCAAGCCCAAGCCGGCCGAGTACAAGCAGTTCGTGACCGCGCTGGCGCGGCGCTACCCGTCCGTGCACCGCTGGTCGATCTGGAACGAGCCGAATCAGGGCGGCTGGCTCACGCCGCAGTGGCGCAGGGTGGGGCGCAGGCACGTGCCGTACTCGCCGTGGATCTACCGCAACCTGGTGCGCGCTGCGACGGCCGCGCTGCGCGCGAACGGCCACGCGGGCGACGCGATCCTGCTCGGCGAGACCGCGCCGATCGGCCGCACGAGCGGCAGCTACACCACGCGCTCGCTGTCGCCCGTCGCCTTCTACCGCGACCTGTTCTGCCTTGACAGCAAGGGGCGCAGGCTGCGCGGCTCGGCGGCGCGCGTGCGCGGCTGCGCAAGCTTCAAGCGACTCGACGTGACCGGCGTCGCCCACCACCCGTACACGCGCGGCGCCGGGCAGAGCTTCGCGCGCCGGGTCGGCTCGGGCGACATCACCCTCGCGCAGATCGGCCGCCTCTCGCTCTGGATCAACCGTGCCGCGCACCAGCGCCGCATCTCCGGCCGGCTGCCGATCTACCTCACCGAGTTCGGCGTGCAGACCAACCCGCCGGATCGCTTCGCAGGCACGTCGCTCGGCAACCAGGCCAAGTGGATCAACCAGGCCGACTTCATGGCCTGGCGCAACTCCCGCATCCGCTCGGTGGCGCAGTACCAGATGCGCGATGACCGCAGCAGCGGCGCGTTCCAGACCGGCCTGCGCTTCTTGAGCGGCAGGGCCAAGCCCGCGCTCGGTGCCTACCGGCTGCCGATCTGGCCGGTGCAGGGCCGGCGGTCCACCAAGGTCTGGCTCCAGGTGCGCCCGACCTCGCGCGTCGGCACCCCGCAGAAGCTCACGATCCAGTACCTCTCGCGCGGCAGCAGGAAGTGGCGCAGCGCCGGCACCTACACGGTCAGCGGCCGCGGCTTCCTCTACCGCACCATCAAGCGGCGCGCCGCCTACTGGCGCGCGGTCTGGAACGGCCACACGAGCCGCAAGGCGGCCCCTGCGCGCTAGGCCTTCGCCTTCGTGCGCGCGCCCGACTTCTTGGCGGGGGACTTCTTCTTCGAGTCGCCGCCGCCATCGCTCTTCGACTTGTCCTGGCGCGCCGCCTTGACACTGGCCTCGAGAGCAGCCATGAGGTCGGGGACGGGCTGCGGCTCCTCCACCGGCTGCACCGCGATCTCCTTGCCCTCGGCCTTCTGCTCGATCAGCTCGAGAACGCGCTCGCGGTAGGTGTCGCGGTACTTGTCGGGCTCCCAGTCGGACGACAGCGAGTCGATCAGCTGCTTGGCCATGTCGAGCTCGCGCTTGCTCGTCTCGACCTCCGCGTCCGGCTTCTCGTCGAAGCGGTCCGGGTCGACCACCTCGTCGGCGAAGTTCATCGTGGACATCGCGAGCGCCCCGTCGGCGGGACGCAGCGCCACCAGCTGCTCCTTCTGGCGGATCACGACGCGCGCGATTCCCACCTTGCCGGCCTCCTCCATCGCGTCCACGAGCAGCTTGTACGGCTTCGCGGCGCCGGTGCCCGGCATCAGGTAGTAGGGGTGGTCGTAGAAGATCGGGTCGATGTCGTCGAGGTCCACGAAGTCCTCGATGTCGATCGTCTTCGTCTTGCGCGGCTCGAGCGCCTCGAGCTCGCCGGGCTCGATCACGACGTACTGGTCTGGCGTGATCTCGTAGCCCTTGACGATGTTCTCGTACGCGACTTCCTCGCCGTCCGCGGGGCACACGCGCTTCTGCTGGATTCGCACGCCGTCCTTGTCGTGGAGCTGGTGGAAGCGCACGCTCTTCTTGCTCACTGCGCTGTAGAGCTTCACCGGCACGTTCACCAGCCCGAAGCTGATGGCGCCCGTCCATATGGAACGCGGCATTCAGTTACTCCTCGAAGACTTGGGTGAGCACATAGTTTTCCGCACCTCGCCTTTTTCATCGTGAACGACAGAGGAATTGCATGGACGGTGGGACACTCGACCCACGAGCTCGACGCGTTCGTGGCGCTGTTGCGCGGTCAGGGCATCGAGTTGCTCGCCGACGTGCGCACCGTTCCCAAGTCGCGACGAATGCCGTGGTTCTGGGGCGATCAGCTCGCGGCTTCGCTGCCCGAGGCGGGGATCGCGTACCGCCACTTCAAGGACCTCGGCGGCTTCCGACGGCCTCAGCCGGACTCGCCCAACGGTGGCTGGCGAGTGGCGGCCTTCCAGGGCTACGCGGACTACATGGAGGCGGGAGCGTTTCGCGAGGCGCTGGACGAGCTCGTTCGGAAAGCGGAAGGCGGAAAGCGGGTGTGCGTCATGTGCGCCGAGGCGCAGTGGTATCGCTGCCATCGGCGCCTGATCTCGGACGCGCTCGTCGTCCGGGGCTTCGAGGTGCGTCACATCTGGCCCGACGGCCGCGTCGAGCGACACGAGCTCACGCCGTTCGCCGTCGTCCACGACGGGCACCTCACCTATCCGCCGGAGCAGACTGCCCTGGATGTGTGACTAAGCGCACGCAAGGGTGGGAACAACCCCGGTCAGGAGCGGCAAGGAGCCGCGCCTTGGGAAGACAACCGAGGAAGGAGTCCACGTGATCGGCATCTTGATCGCAGTGCTCTTCGCCGCCCTCGTCTACGCGATATGCGTGGCGCTTGGGCTGCCGGCGATCGTCGGAATCGTCGCCGCCATTCTCGTGCTGCTGGCGGGTGTGCCCACCGGCGGCTACGGACTGGGGAGCAGGTTCGGCGGCAGGTACTGACCGTCGTCCTCCGCGAGTGAGGGGCTCGCGGAGGACTACCTAAAACCGCAGGATGGCAGCGATCCCGCCGCGCGACTCGAGCTCGCGCGCGTTGTCCTCGTCGCGCACCACGAGCACCGTGGCCGACTGCTCGAGCGCGAGGTGCATCGCGTTCTCGATCACGTTGTCGCGGCACTCGAGGTCGGTGCCGTCGGCCGGGCAGGTGCCGCCGGTGACCGAGTAGACCGAGCCGCACTGTGGACACGTGCAGCCCGCCGAGTCGAAGCCCTCGTTCAGGAGCAGCGTCTCGACGCGCCGCTCGTTCAGCGCGCCCAGCGTGTCGTCGAGCCCGGCGACGCCGCGGCCGCCCGTGGCCACGCCCTCCTGGAGGCGATCGAGCGCCTCGCGCTCGCTCTTCTTCGTGTACTGGTCGATCTTCTCGCGCACGCACGTGGCCACGTCGTCGGGGCTCGAGTTCTCCACGTCGATCTCGATCCGCCCGGCGAGCCGCTCGCGCAGATACGGGTGCAGCTTGCCCTCGAACTCGGTGAGGGTCTCGGTCGGTCCGCCCAGCAGCAGGTGGTTGAACGCCGCGCGCTTGAAGCGCAGGAACACCGCGTCGGCGACGTTCTTCAGGTGGTCCATCACGTCCTCGTCCACCGACCGCTGGTAGCGCGCCTGCGACCAGCCACCCTGCGAGTGCTGCCCGTGCACGTCGTCCTCGACCGCGGGCAGCTCCTGGAAGTGGTGGCCGTCGCCGCGCAGGAGGCGCCCGGTCTGGCGGTTCACCAGCACCACCATCCAGTCGCCGCCCGAGCCCAGCAGCTCCACGAGCGGCTCGACGAACGGGGAGTCGTTCACCACAGCCCGGGTGTCGATCGGCCGCGGCAGGCGGATGCCCTCGAACAGGTCGACGGCGCCGCACGCGAACAGCGCCACGCCGTGGGCGCCCTTGGGGGAGAGGTCGCGCAGGAACGAGTCGGCACGACCCACGTCCTCCTCGAGCCCCTTGCGCTCCTCGTGGGAGAGCCCGTCGCTGTCGCGCACGCGGCGGTGCGCGTCGTCGATCACGGAGGAGATCTCGCTCGCGCGCGCGGGCGGCGTCGCGAACTGGGTGGGGTCGAGGTTGAGGAAGATGCTCAGCACCCGCGCGCCGTCGGGGCGGATGCGCGCCAGCTCACGCAGCCGGTTTTCCTTCAGCTCGTTGATCTGCATGCGGGCAACCTATCGCCGGGGGAAACGGTGCGTAGGGTCCCCGGCGACGGCGGACCTTAATCGCGCACGTGCGCGACGACGACGGCTATGTCGTCGTTGGGGTCGCCCCCGGCGAGGTCCACCGCGAGCGCCTCGACGTACTCGGCGATCGCGCTCGCGTCGCGTGCCTCGCAGCGCCGCACCGCGTCGAGCAGCTCGTCGTCGTCGAGCAGCCGCCCCGGCGCGCCCGCCTCGGGAACGCCGTCCGTGTAGAGCACGAGCGCGTCGCCCTTCCACAGCTCGACGTCGTCGTCGTGCACGCGCGGCTCGGGGACCACGCCCAGCAGCGTGCCCGGCCGCCCGGCGAACTCGGCGTCGCCGTTCGCGCGCAGGACTATCGGCAGCGGGTGGCCGCCGTTGGCGATCGACACCTTCACGCCGTCGCGGCCAGGGCGCAGACGTGCGTAGGCGACGGTGGAGAAGCGGCTGTCGGCGCGCTGGCGCAGCATCGCGTCGTTCACGAGGCGCAGCACCTCGCTCCCCGGCCGCCCGGCGTCCGCGATCGCGCGCAGCGTGTAGCGGACGAGCGCGGTGACCGCGGCTGCCGCCGCACCCTTCCCGGACACGTCGCCGATCGCCACGCCCCACGTCTCGTCGCCGAGCTGGAACGCGTCGTAGAAGTCGCCGCCCACCTCGTTGCCCTCGCCGACCGGGCGGTAGCGGGCGGCCAGCTCGATCCCCGGGATCTCCGGCAGGTGCGGCGGCAGCAGGCTGTCCTGGAGCGTGCGCGCCACGTAGCTGCGCTCGCTGTAGAGCCGGGCGTTGTCGATCGACATCGCCGCGCGGCGCGCGAGCTCCTCCGCCAGCAGGAGATCGTCGTCGCCGTAGCTTCTGTCGGTCTCGGCGGCGATGAAGGTGATCACGCCCAGCGTCCGCCCGCGCGCGCCCATCGGCACCACCATCGCCGACCGCATGCCCAGCGCGCGAAGCATCGCCAGATGCTCGGCGTCGCGTGCGCCGGCGGCGAGTATCTCGTCGGTGATGACCGGGTAGATCTCGGACCTGCCGGTGCGGGCCACGTTCGGGGCCCCGCTGGCGGCGCGCAGGTTGGGCGGGTGGCGCTCGTGCCACTCGCGCGCGAGGTCGACCTTGGCCGGGTCCACGTGCGCGGTGGTCACGCGCCGCAGCCGGCCGTCCGTTTCGATCATGTCGACGGCGCACCAGTCGGCGATCCAGGGGACGGCCAGGCGCGAGACGCTGCGCAGGGTGGCCTCGTAGTCGAGCGACTGGTCGAGCATCGCGCTCGCCTCGGCGAGGAAACGCGCGCGTCGCGCCGCCAGCTCCGCCTCCTCGCGCGCCACACGCTCGTTCTCGTGCGCGCGCATGCGCTCGAACTCCGCCCGGCGCCGTTCGGTGATGTCGAGGACCACCACGCCGACGCCCTCGCACGAGCCGTCGGCTCCACGCACCGGGTAGATCGCGGTGGAGAGGTGGCGCGCGTCGCCCGGCGCGCGCGTCTGGCCGATGAACTCGACGTCCACCGCCGGCTCACCGGTCTCGAGCACGCTGCGCAGTTGCTCGCTCACGCCCGGGTCCATGTCCGGCAGCAGCTCGGTCACGGTCCTGCCGATGTGCGCCTCCACCGGCACGCCGTTGATCTCCGCGAGCTTCTCGTTCACGCGCCGGTAGCGCAGCTCGCGGTCCAGGAACGCCGCGCCGATCGGCGCCCCCTCGAACAGCGCCTCGAGCAGCGCGTCGTCAGGCTGGCCCGCCGGAGTCCTCCGCGACGTTCTCGTCTTCGTCCTCATCGCCCAGCCCGCCGGGCGCCGCCTCCTCGCGGCCGGCCGCGCCCGGAGCCTGGTTGCTCGACTTGTTCGAGTCCCACTCCTCGCGGGTGTCCTTGATCATGTCGCCGACGCGATCGCTGTTCTTCTCGAGGGAGGCGGCCTCCTTCTCGAGCTCGTCGGCCTGCTGCTCGTGTGACTTGTCCACGGGCGCCTCCTCAGTCGGTGTCCTGGCCGGCGGCGCGCCGCTCGGCCTCCGCGCGCTGCTCGAGCTTCGCGCGCAGGTACTCCGCCTTGCCGGCGCGGCGCTCGTGCGTGTCCGTCTCGTGCTCGAGCTCGGACTGCTCGGCGCGCTCCTTCTCCTCGAGCTCGCGCCGGAGCTGCTTGACCTGGAGTTCCTCTGTCTGAGGATCAGTCATGCCGCTTCGCTCATCCCCTCCATCTCTCGGGTCGCTGCAAGTCGCTTGAGGGCCTTCGCCTCGATCTGGCGCACGCGTTCCGGCGAGAGTCCCATGCGCCGGCCGGTCTCTCGCAGCGGCGTCGGGTCGTTGCCGTTCACGCCGAAGCGCAGCTTCACGACCTCGCGCTCGCGGTCGGGCAGGTGGTCGAGCGCGCGGTGCAGCGCCTCTGCGCGCAGGCTCACCTCGACCTCCTCCTCGGGCTCGGGCTCGTCGCTGGCCATGATGTCGCCGAACGACGCGTCGCCCTCGTTGCCGATCGGGCGGTCGAGGCTCGTGACCGCGCGCGCGGCGTCGCGAATCTCCTCGATGTCGTCCACGGAGATCTCCGCCTCCTTCGCCACTTCCTCGTCGGTGGGCGTGCGGCCGAGCTTGTTGTGCAGCTCGCGCTCGATGCGGGCGACCTTGCGTTCGCGCTGGCCGATGTGCACGGGGATGCGGATCGTGCGCGCCTTGTTGGCGATGCCGCGCTGGATCGCCTGGCGGATCCAGAAGGTCGCGTACGTGGAGAACTTGTAGCCGCGCCGCCAATCGAATTTCTCCGCCGCGCGGATCAACCCGAGGATGCCTTCCTGGATCAGGTCGAGCAGTGGCAGGTCGTTGCCCTGGTACTTCTTCGCGAGCGAGACCACGAGCCGCAGGTTCGAGTTGATCATCTCGTCCTTCGCGGCCTTGTCGCCCTGCTCGATCCGCTTCGAGAGGCGCACCTCGTCCTCGGCCGTCAGCAGCGGATAGCGGCGCACCTCGTTCAGGAAGAGCTGCATCGCGTCCGTGGTGTTGCTGGCGAACTCGTCACCGCGAACGCGGGTCGGCTGGACCTTCTCCTGGCCACAGTCGTCGGACACGTCCAGGTGGCGGCGGTCGATCTCGTCGCGGATGGCGTCGAGGTCCTCCGGCTCGAGGTCGAGCTCGTCGACGGTCGCGCTGAAGTCCGAGAGGTTCACGCAGCCGATCTCCTCGCCATGCTCGAGAAGCGCCTGGATGCGGGGATCGTCGAGAACGGATTGTTCCGTGGCCATTTGTTTCGTCCTTGGGTCAGATCAGGGGCTGGGGCTCGCCGGGCTCCGGGGTGGGGTCCGGGATCACATCTGGATTGTCGGGCTGATGCGGCACGGGTGCCGGCATCGGCGGCTCGGGATCCGGCGCCGGCGGCGCGTCTGGCGCGCCCGGCTGCGCCGGCGGCTGGGGGTCCGGCTGAGGCGGCCCGGGGCGTTCAAGAAGGGGCGAATCCATACACGGAACGGGTACCCGTGGGGCAGGGGGACAAACCGTACGGGACACCGTCAGAAACGTCCCGCAAGAGCTTGTGCGACGGCCTCGGCGAGCGGTCCAGCGGGAAATCCCGCCACGTTCCCGCTGACCGCCACAGCGTGGGGCTTGCCGCCGTCGCTGCGCAGGGTCGTTTCGAAGTCGAACGGCACGGTCTGGTCGCCGAACGGCAGCGCGCCGCCCGCGAGGCCGGTGAGGAAGCCGCCGAGCGCCCCGCCGGCCTGGCTCCCGGCGAACGTGGCGATCGCTCTCCCCGAGGTCGTGCCCGCGAGCGTCGTCCGGTACGCGTTGTCGCCGCCGCGTCGCTCGAGGGTCAGCTTCGCGATCTTGAACGGGCCCGCCGTGGCGTTCGTCACCTGGATGTCGACGTCGTCGAACCCGTCGATCCCGCTCAGCACCTTGGTGTCCGCCGTGATCAGCGGGAGCTGGATGCCGTCGGCATGCACCTGGAGGCTGTCGCCCTCCTTGAACAGCAGGCGCGGCCACGGGAACGCGTCGACCGTCGCGGTCGCGGTGCCGCCGTCCTTGGTGAGCTGGTTCTCGGCTTTGTTCGCCGCTATGCGCGGCACGACGAACTGCCCCGCGATCGCGAGGACGAACAGGGCGATGACGGCTACGATCGAAATTCGCCGCATAATGTCGGCATCTTCCCGGAGAGGTGGCCGAGTGGCTGAAGGCACTCGCCTGCTAAGCGAGTATGGGGTTCACGCTCCATCGCGGGTTCGAATCCCGCCCTCTCCGTTCTAGCGCAGTCGCCTGAGGGGGGGCGAAATCTCGCACTGTCCTGCTTTACACCCCTCATGGGGGTACAGAACAGGACAGTGGAGCAGGTGATCGCACGGATCGCCTCGCGAAACCACGGTGTCGTCACTCGGGTGCAGCTGCTGACCGCGGGCATTTCGAGCAAGCAGATCGAGGTCCGCCTCCGAATCGGCTCCCTGATTGCCGTCTTTCCGGGCGTCTACCGCGTGGGCCACGCCGCCCCGAGCACGCTCGCGCACTACATGGCCGCCATGCGCGCGTGTGGAAACGAAGCCGCGCTCTACGGCCCGGCCGCAGCCCACCTCCTCGCGCTCACCAAAGGCACCGCTCCCATGCCTAACGTGGTCAGTCCCACCGAGCGCCGCATCAAGGGCATCCGCACCAAGCGCGTCCGCGCGATCGAGCACGTGATCACCGTCAAGCGCATCCGCACCACCAACGTGGCGCGCACGCTCATCGACCTTGCGCCGATCCTGACCGTCTAGGCGCTCGCCCGCGCCTGCCACGAAGCCGGCGTTCGATATCGCACGACGCCCGCACAGGTCTACGCGATCCTGCCTCCCAACGCCCAAGGCGCCAGGAACCTCCATCGCGTGCTCAGCGGCGACGAGCGCGTCACCCTCAGCGCACTCGAGCGTGCCTTCCTCGAGCTGCTCCGGGCGCACGGCCTGCCGCTGCCCGTCACCAACAAGGTCGCGAGCGGCCGCCGCGTCGACTGCCGCTGGCCCGAGCACAGACTCACGGTCGAGCTCTGCGGCTACATCTTCCACAACTCCCGCTATGCGTGGGGTGGCGATCACCGCCGCGCCCGCGAGGCCTACAAGCGCGGCGACGACTTCCGCAGCTACACGTACGAGGACGTGTTCGAGGATCCGACCGACATGCTGCACGAGCTCCGCGAGCTGCTCGCGGCCTGAGATCGCCGCCGCTACCCTGTTGCGGCGAGCGCCCGTAGCTCAGCTGGATAGAGCGTCGGTCTACGGAACCGAAGGTCAGAGGTTCGAATCCTCTCGGGCGCGCTTCGCGAATGCCGTTGGGGCAAAACGAAGGGGCGCGCCCACCCCGCGGCGCGCCCCCCACGGCATCCCTCGTCTCAGCGGATCCGGAAGTGCTTCAGGTTGAAGCGACGCGTGGTCGTCTCGTCGTTGTTCTGGCTGTCGGTGCCGAGCGCGACCGCGATGTAGCGGCCCGTCGGCAGGTCAAGGTGCCGCTTGCGGAACGTCCACGGCACCTTGCCGTTGCGGATGTGCCCCAGGCGCGCCCGGAAGTAGGCGCGCTTGCTGCAGGACCGCGAACTCGTGAGCTTCCCGTTGTGCTTCAGGAAGCGGCACTCCTTGCCGACCCGCAGCGCGACCGCCACCCGCACCCGCTTGATGCCGCCGAGCGCGTTCTGGCCGGCGCAGCGGAAGTCGATCGTGCGCCCGACGAGCTTGACCGTCGTCCGCTTGGCATCGAGCCCGTTGCGCGAGATCGACGTGCGCGGCGGAGATGGTGTGCACGTCTGCTGGCTGGGCGCCACGACCGACTGGCCGGCGACGACCGTCGTGTTCTGCGACGCCGAGTCGTTCGTGTGATCGGGATCGCTGGTGGTCGCCGTCACGTTCGCCGTGTCGGTGATCACGCCGGGCGAGCCGGTCTTGACCGTGACCGCCACCGTCGCGGTCGCGCCGAGCGGGAGCGATCCGAGCGAGCACGCGGTGGGCGAGCAGCTGCCCTGGCTCGAGCTGGCCGAGACGAACGTCGTGCCCGCCGGGATGGCGTTGTGCAGCACCACGCCGGTCGCGGTGTCGGGTGACGGCCCGATGTTGCGCACCCGGATCGTGTACGTCACGTTGCCGCCGGCGCCGACCGGGTCGACGTTGTCCACGTTCGAGATCACGGCGACGTCCGCGAGGCCGGTCTCGTACGCGCCGATGTCGCAAGCGGCGCCGAACGGGCGGGCGAACCCGCGCTGGTCGACGCTGTTCACCGGATCGGCGCTGCACACGCTGTCGTCGCCCTTGTCGATGGCGTCGCTGCCGTCCCCCAGCGCCTGCGTCTCACTCGGGCCGGAGTTGTTCTGGATCGCCCCGAGCTTCGGGCTGGCGTTCAGCACCTCGCCGGCTCCGGTGAGGCCGCAGTCCGTGCCGTCGTCGGTGGCCAGGTTGTGGCCGCCCGAGTTGAACGACCCGCCGCTGGTGGCGCAATTGTTCTCGGCGCCGGTCACGGTGCTGTTGGCCAGGAGGACGTTGGTCAGCCCGACCGAGCTGTCCTGGGCGAAGATGCCGCCGCCCTCGCCGTAGTCGGACTCGTTCTCCGCGATCGTGACGTTGATCAGGTCGAGGTCGTTGCCGTCGACAACCTTCAGGTTCTCGTTCGACGGGTTGACCTCGTAGATCCCGCCACCGCTGTCGTCCTGCAGGAGATCCGAGTGGTTGCCGCTGATCGTCGTGTTCGAGATCGTCGCGGTGTTCGTCGACGAGTTGAAGAGACCGCCGCCCCGCGAGGTCGACACGTTGCGGCTGATGCTGGTGCCGCTGACGGTGAGCGCGGCGTCGTTCCAGATGCCGCCGCCATCGCCGTCGGCGTTGTTGTCGTTCACGTCAGAGTCGGTCACCGTCAGCGACTGCGCAACCCCCACGTAGATGCCGCCGCCGATGTCGCCCGAGTGGTTGTGACTCGTGCTGGAGCGGGTGACCTCGACGACCGCGCTGCCGGCCCACAGGCCGCCGCCCTCGCCCACGTCGGCGAAGTTGTGGTCCACGCTCGAGTCCCTGACCTTGACGTCGCCATCGGTCCACCAGATGCCGCCGCCGTTGAGCCGCGTGCTGTTGCCGCTCACGCTCGACCCGTCGATGGTGAGATCGCCGTTCTCGCCCCAGATGCCGCCGCCCGAGTCGACGGGGACCTGGTGATCGCCGTTGTCGTCGATGGTGCTGCCGCTGATCGTGACATCACCGTCAATCGACCAGATCCCGCCGCCGCCCGCACCAGCGCTGTTGCTGGTGACGTCGGTGCCGGCGATCGTGAAGTTGCCGAGGCCGTTGTAGATGCCCCCGCCCCTGCCGTTCTCGGCGTTGTTGCTGTGGATGGTGGCATCGGTGATGTTCACGTCGTCGTCGCCGTCGTAGTAGATGCCCCCGCCGTTGCTGGTCTGCGTCGCGTTGTCGGTGATGTCGGTGCCGGTGATGTCGAGCGTGCCGCTGTCGACGTAGATGCCGCCGCCGCCATTGCCGACCTCGGACTGGCGGCCGCGCGCGACGTTGTCGTTCACCTGACCGCCGTCGATCGTGAGCGAGTTGCCGCCGTCGTAGATGCCGCCGCCGTTGCCCTGGTAGGAGCGGTTGTTCGAAACGCTCGTGTCGGTCAGGTTGACCTCCGCGCCCTCGAACGCGAGGCCGCCGCCGTCGCCACTGGTGCTGCTGTTGCCGTCGATCGTGCTGTCCGTGGCGGTCAGCTCACCACACGCCACGATGCCGCCGCCGAGGTCCCCTCCTGTGTTCCGGTCGACGTGCGAGTTGTTCTCCAGCGTGATCTCCGAGCAGCCGGACGCGTCGTCGGCCACGCCGCCGCCGATGCTGTCGGCGACGTTGTTCACGACCTTGGTGTTGTCGAGGTGGAGTTGCGTGGCCAGGTTGTCCTGGCGCGTTTTCAGATTCTCCACCTGCTGGCTCTGGCCGCCGAGCAGGATGCCGCCGCCGAACCCGTTGTCCTCGGAGCTGTCCGCGTGTCCGTCCGTGACCGACAGGTTTTGGAGCGTGAGCTGGCCACCGTCGATCACCTGGAACACGCGATCCTCGCCGTTCGCCGAGATCACCGTGTCGCGCGGGTCGCTCGATGCGCCGACGATCGTCAGCGCGCCGTTCGGCGCGATGTCGAAGTCGCCGGTCGAGTTGAAGTCCTCGGAGGCGCCGGCCCGCGTGATCGTGTAGCGCCCGGCATCCATCGTGATCGTGTCGGCCTCGGAGCTGTTGTTCGCCTCGTCGATCGCTGCGCGCAGCGTGCAGTGGCCGGTGCCGTCATCGCAGACGCCGTTGATGCTCGCGTCCGGCGCGTCCGTCGTGCTGTCGACGTGGAAGTTCGCAGCCTGCGCCGCGGTAACGATGAAGAGCGCAGCGACGAGCGTGACGACGCACGTCAAAAGCGCTCGACCAACTGTCGAGCGAAACATCCTTGAGCCTCCCGATCCTGGGATGCGCCGCTTGTCCTTGGGCCAGTGTGCGGCGCTTTAGTAAGCCAGTGTCTTTCCTACACCAACGGAATGACCGCAGTCAATGGGCGAGCGTCAACGCGCCATCGCTTGCACGCGCACAACCGGGCTCGAAGCGACCGGTGTAACGCCGTCCGCGCGGGTGAAGACGACACGCGCGCTGACGCGACGGCGCGTGTGGATCGTGAAGCGCGCGCGCGATGCTCGCCCGAGTCGCGCCGTGCGCACAGGCCACCAGCCGAAGCGCTCCCGGAGGTGGAGCTGGAGCACTACCTTCGCGTGCGGGGCGCGCGGCATCACGCGCGCGCCGATCACGACCCTGGCCCGGTGGCGAGCGATCGATGCGCGCACGCTGCGGTCGAGCACCTGCACGAGAACCGCCGGGCTCGTGTCGCCGGCAGCCGCGGCGCGGTACGTCGTGCTCGTCGACGGATGCACGCCGAGCGAGAAGCTCCCGTCACCACCGACCGTCGTGCTGCCCACAGGCTGGAAGCCGGAGCCGGAGTCGCCCGCAATCGACACCGTGGTGCCGGCGGGCAGCGCCGCGTGCCCGCTCAGCGTGTACGCATCGCCGGGCGCGAGCGCCTGTCCGGGCGCGTCGAGCAGCAGTCGGTACACGTCCACCTCGCCGCGCATCGTCGGGTGGATCGCGCAGTGGTAGAGGAACGTTCCCGGCGAGTCGAACGCGTGCGAGTACGTGTCGCTGCCCAGGAGCGCGCCGCTGAACGATCCGTCATCGGCGGTGACGGTATGCGCGCGGACGCTCTCGTTCTGCCACATCACGGATTTTCCCGCGAGCACGGTGACCTGCTGCGGCAGGAATGCCGCGAACTGCGCCGACACCATCGGGCCGCTGTCGTCCATCGCGATCGATGAGGCGGGCGCCGCGAGCGCGACGGCGGCGACGAGCGGCACGAGCGCGAGTCGCTTCACCGGCGCACCCGGTAGATGCCGATCATCCCGGCCATCATGTGCGCCTCCACGTGGCAGTGGTAGAGCCACGTGCCAGGCGCGTCCTCGTGCCAGCGGAACACGAACGTCTCGGCCGGACCGACGGTCTGCGTGTCCTTGTATGTGCCGTCGGCCGCACGCCAGCGGTGGCCGTGGACATGGAACGTGTGGTGCTCGGAGCCCATCGCCATCACGTCCCACTGCACGGTCTCGCCGACCTTCGACGTGAACACCGGCGTGTTGCCCACGAACGCGCGGCCGTCGATCGTCTGGAACTGGCCCATCGGCGCGAACACCACCTCGAACTCGCGGTCGGGTCGCTTCTGGCCGGGGCCGAGGATCGAGAGCATCCCGTACATGCCGCCGGCGATCGATTCCTCCATCGACTGGGAGTGGTCGTGGTAGGGCCAGACGCCGACGGAGTCGGAGCCTGCGTGCAGCGTGTAGATGTAGGAGTGGCCGGGCTCGACGGCGGCGTCGCGGCCCGAGAAGCCGGGGAGGTAGGCGCCGTCCGAGCTCGGGCGGTAGTGCACCCCGTGGAAGTGCATCGAGTGGACCCGCTTGAAGACGGTGTCCATGTTCTTGAAGTGCACGCGGATCCTGTCGCCCACGCGCGCGCGGATCAGTGGGCCCGGGATGTCGTCCTGGTTGCTCGTGCCCGCACCGACGTTGCGCAGCGGTCGCTTCCAGTCTCGCGTGTAGCGCTTGTAGACGACCGTCGGGAAGACCGTCTGCGACGGGGAGTAATGCGTCCCCATGATCGCGTCGCGCTGGTTGGGGATCTCGTTCCAGGTCATCGGCTTCGCCGCGATCCAGTAGTTGACCGTGCGCGCGGATGCGGCGGGCACAGCGACGAGCGCCGCGGCAAGCGCGGTGAGGAACGGGAGGAGAATCCTGCTCATGGGGTGGCGCGTTGACCCTAACCCCGATGAGGCCGACAAGCCTAAGAGTGCTCTAACACAACACCCGAGAGGGCGACATAGGGTCGGCCGCGTAATCGCCCGAAAGGAACCCCTCACATGCTTCGAAGCAGGAAGCTGGTCGTCGTACCTCTCACCGCGCTTGCGGTAGCCGGCGTGGCCGTGGGAACCGCGGTGGCCGCGAGCGGCCACGGCGCTCCGAAGGTGGACAAGATCAAGGTCGTGCAGAGCATGAAGGTCAAGCCTGGGTTCTACATCCAGGACGGACTCCGGTTCACGCCCTACAGGAGCAGCGTGAAGTCCGGCGGGACGATCTCGCTGAGCGCCACCAAGAGCGGAATGTCAGAGGGCCCGCATAGCTTCTCCCTCGTAAAGAAGTCGCAGCTGCCGAAGACCGCAAAGCAGATCAACAAGTGCAAGGTCTGCGGTCAGATCGCCCAGGAGCACGGGGCCGACCCCAACTCCGAGGCTCCGCCGACGAAGCCGTTCATCGACGGCGGCGACGGCTTCAACAAGCCCGGCGACAGCACCTTCTTCGACGGCAAGCCGCAGAAGCTGAAGGTGACCGCCAAGAAGGGGACCACGCTCTACTTCCTGTGCGTGATCCACCCCTGGATGCAGGGGTCGATCAAGGTCAAGTAGCTCGTTCGACATGTGCCGCCATCGCTTCGGCCAGCCTCGGCCAGAGCGGTGGCGGCATGTCGTGCCCCATCCCGTCGATCACCACCAGCTCGGCCCCGTCGATAGCGGCGGCGGTCGCGCGGCCGGCTTCGGGCGGGATCAGCGGGTCGAGGGCGCCGTGGATCACGAGCGTGGGCGCCCTGATCTCGCGCACGCGCTCGGTGCGGTCGCGTGCAGAGTAGATCGCGTCGAGCTGGCGCTGGAAGCCGGCGGGGTCCGAGTCGCGCTCGAAGGCGGTCCGCGCCCGCTCGACCACGAGCTGCTCGTCGAAGAGCCCGGGCGACCCCACCACGCGCACCCACTCGAGCGACCGCTCCTCGGCCTCGTCGGGCGTCGTCGAGCGCGGGCGCATGAGAACCTCCTGTGCCTCGGGCGTCGGGCGCGAGACGGCGGCCTCCCCCGTGGTCGACATGAGCGACACCAGGCTGCGCACGCGCGCCGGGTGCTCGTAGGCGAGCGCCTGGGCGATCATCCCGCCCATCGAGACGCCCACCACGTGCGCGCTGTCGATCGCGAGCGCGTCGAGCAGGCCGGCGGCGTCGCCCGCCATGTCCTCGAGCGTGTACGGGCCGTCCACGTGCGTCGACAGGCCGGAGTCGCGGTTGTCGAAGCGGATCACGCGCAGACCGCGCTCGGAGAGCAGCTCACACAGCGGCTCGTGCCACGAGATCATCTGCGCGCCGAGGCCCGCGATCAGCAGCAGCGGCGGGGCGGCCTCGTCGCCGAACTCCTCGTACGCCAGTCGCAAGCCCCCGGGAACGCGCGCGAAGCGCGTCTCAGGCATTGCTCGACTGAGCCCAGATGTTGATGCCCGACTCGACCGCGTGCCGGTCGATCTCGGCGAGCTCGTCGTCGGCGAAGTCGAGCCGGTGGAGCGCGTCGAGATTGTCGTCGAGTTGCTCGACGCTGCTCGCGCCGATCAGCGCCGACGTGACGCGCGGGTCGCGCAGCACCCACGCGATCGCCATCTGGGCGAGCGACTGCCCGCGGCGCTGCGCGATGCCGTCGAGCGCACGCACGCGCGCAAGGTTCTCCTCCGAGACCATGTCGCGGCTCATGAAGCGGCCCTGGTCGAGCCGCGAGCCCTGCGGCACGCCGTTCAGGTAGCGGTTCGTCAGGAGGCCCTGGCCGAGCGGCGAGAAGACGATCGAGCCGAGCCCCTCGCGGTCGAGCACGTCGAGCAGGTCGTCCTCGATCCAGCGGTTGAGCAGCGAGTACGACGGCTGGTGGATCACGATCGGCGTGCCGAGGTCGCGCAGGATCTGCACGGCTTCCTCGGTCCGGCGTCCGCTGTAGGAGGAGATCCCCACGTACAGCGCCTTGCCCTGGCGCACCGCCGTGTCGAGGGCGCCCATCGTCTCCTCGAGCGGCGTCTCCGGGTCGAAGCGGTGCGAGTAGAAGATGTCGACGTAGTCGAGCCCCATCCGCTTCAAACTGCCATCGAGACTGGATAGGAGATATTTGCGCGAGCCCCACTCGCCGTACGGGCCCGGCCACATGTCGTAGCCCGCCTTGGTCGAGATGATCAGCTCGTCGCGGAACGGGCGGAGGTCCTCACGCATGTGCCGCCCGAAGTTCGACTCCGCGGACCCATTCGGCGGCCCGTAGTTGTTGGCCAGGTCGAAGTGGGTGACGCCGCGGTCGAACGCACGCCGCAGGATTGCGCGCTGGGTCGCGAGCGGCTTGTCGTCGCCGAAGTTGTTCCAGAGCCCGAACGAGATCGCGGGCAGCTGGAGCCCACTGCGCCCGCAGCGGCGATACGGCAGCTGCGAGTAGCGGTCGTCAGCCGGGACGTAGGTCACCGGCGAGAAGTTATCTGGCTGGCGCGGTTAGCAGCGCGTGAGCTCGCCGCACTGCTCTTCGTGCGCGACGCAGCTGGTGCAGTCTGTGAACTCACGACCGCAATTCCCGCACGTCCAGGTCTCGTGAAACACATCGAGGACGTTCGGGATGGCAGCAGCAAGCACCTTCGACTGATCCGTGTCTTGGTGAGTGCTCATGTAGATGTACTTCGGCGGCTACGCGAATTCCTCAAGTCGCGCCCATGAGAGGGCATAGCTCGGGTCGTCGAGGTCGGCTGCGAGCGGCGTGAGCTTCAGCGGATGGAACGTGTCGCACATGACCGCCAGTTCGTCCGTCCGCGTCTGTCCCAGCGCCTTCTCCACCACGCCGGGCTGCGGGCCATGGGGAAGGCCGCTCGGGTGGAGCGTTATCGCGCCCACGTCCACTCCCCTGCGCGAGCCGAACCGCCCGTCCACGTAGTAGATGACCTCCTCCGACTGGAGGTTCGAGTGGTGGTAGGGGACCGGCACGGCCAGCGGGTCCCAGTCGAGCATCCGCGGGCAGAACGAGCAGATCACGAAGTTCGGGCCCTGGAACGTCTGATGCGCGGGCGGCGGCTGGTGCAGGCGCCCGGCCTTCGGCTCGAAGTCGTGGATGTTGAACGTGTACGGGTAGACGTAGCCGTCCCAGCCGACAACGTCGAGCGGGTGGTAATCCAGCACGAAGCGCTGGTGGCCGCCGCGCACGCGCACGATCAGCTCGTGCTCGCCGCGCTCGCGGTGCGTCTCGAGCTCGGCCGGCGGGTGGAAGTCGCGCTGCGAGTACGGCGCGTGCTCGAGCAGCTGGCCGTAGCGGTTGCGGTAGCGGTTCGGCGTCTCGATCTCGCCGGGCGTCGCGAACGTGAGCCACGTGTGCGGCCCGTCGTGCAGGCGCACCCGGTAGGTCGTGCCGCGCGGGATCACCACGTAGTCGTGGCGCCCGAACGGCAGCCGCCCGAAGACCGTTTCGAGCTCGCCGGACCCCTCGTGCACGAACAGCACCTCGTCGCCCTCGCCGTTGCGGTAGAAGGCGTCGAGCTCGTCGGTCGGCTTGGCGATTCCCATCTCCACGTCGGAGTTGAACATCAGGACGCGCCGGCCGAAGACGGTGTCGCCGCCGCGCTCGAGCGGCGCGGTGTTCGTGAGCCGGTGGACGTGCTGGTCCGGCACCCACTCGTCGCGCTCGATCGGCGCGAAGTCGAGCACCTGGGCCACCCGGCATGGCGAGTGCAGGTGGTAGAGGATCGACTCGTTGCCGGAGAAGCCCTCGTAGCCCATGACCTCCTCGGTGAGGAGCGTGCCGTTCTCGCGGAACTGGGTGTGGCGCTTGGGCGGCAGGTCCCCCAGCGCGTGGTAGCGCATCAGAGATTGCCTCGCGCGGCCTGCTCGCGCTCGATCGCCTCGAACAGCGCTTTGAAGTTGCCCTCGCCGAAGCCGCGCGCTCCGTGGCGCTCGATCAGCTCGAAGAAGATCGTCGGGCGGTCGCCGAGCGGCTTCGTGAAGATCTGCAGCAGGTAGCCCTCGTCGTCGCGGTCCACCAGGATCCCGAGCCGCCGCAGGTCGTCGATCGACTGGTCGATCTCGCCGACGCGGCCGGGTACCTCCTCGTAGTAGGAGTCGGGCGTGCGCAGGAACTCGACACCCTGCTCGGCGAGCGCGTTCACGGTGGCCACGATGTCCCGCGTGCTCAGAGCGATGTGTTGCGCGCCCGGGCCCTCGTGAAACTCGAGGTACTCGTCGATCTGCGACCTGCGCTTGCCCTCGGCCGGTTCGTTGATCGGGAACTTGATCCGGCCGTTGCCGGTGGTCACGACCTTCGACATGAGCGCGGAGTACTCGGTCGAGATCGCCTCGTCGGAGAAGTGGATCATCTCGGTCATCCCGAAGACGTCCTCGTAGTACTTCACCCACTGCTCCATGGCGCCCAGCTCGACGTTGCCGACGATGTGGTCGATTCCCACCAGCAGCGGCTCGTTCTCGTGATGCTCGATGGCCTCGTAGCCGGGAAGGAACGCGCCGAAGTAGTCGCCACGGTCGACAAAGCGGTGGACGGTGTCGCCGTACGTGGCGATGTCGGCGATGCGCACGCTGCCATGCGCGTCCTCGTGGTCGTGCGGCTCGGCCAGCCCACGAGCACCGCGCGCGGTGGCCTCGCGGTACGCGGCGTCCACGTCGGGGACCGACAGCGCGATCACCTTCACGCTGTCGCCGTGCACGCGGTGGCGCTCGGCGATGTCACTCCCCGAGCGGAGAGTTCCGGTCACGACCAGGCGGATGCGGCCCTGCTCGAGCACATGGGAGGTGCGATCGCGCGCGCCGGTCTCGAGACCCGCGTAGGCCACCTCGGTGAACCCGAACGCGCGCGTGAAGTAGAACGCCGCCTGCCGCGCATTCCCCACCCAGAGCTCCACGTGATCGATGCCGTTCAGCGGCATGTGGTCGCGCGGGACAACGGGCGTGGTCGTGGGCTGCAGGGTCGTCATGCGTTCTCTCCTCCGACTCGTTCGGCCGCGAGCTCCTTAGCGGCGGTGAGGGTGCTGGTGGTCGTGCGCGCGTAGACCTCCTCGAGTGTCGATCCGATCGCCGCGATCTTGCGCTCGACGCGGTCGCGATCGAACCCGTACAGCTCGTCGGCCACGGCGATCAACCCGCCGGCGTTGGCGACGAAGTCCGGCGCCCACAGGACGCCGCGCTCGTGCAGCAGCTGGCCGATGCCGTCGTGCGCCAGCTGGTTGTTGGCGGCGCCGGCCACGATCGGCGCTTTCAGGAGTGGAACGGTCTCCTCGTCGAGGAGCCGGCCGAGCGCGCACGGGGCGATCAGGTCCGCGTCGAGGAGGAGCGCCGTCCTGGAGTCGTCGATCCACTCGGCGCCCAGCTCGTCGGCGAGCGCGCGCCGCGCGGGGTTCACGTCGGTCACGGCCAGCCGCGCGCCGCCGGCGGCGAGCCGTCGTGCAAGCTCGCCGCCGACATGTCCCAGCCCGATCACGACCACGCGCGCGCCCACCAGCGCGCGCGGCCCGAGCGACGCGCGGATTGCGATCTCGACTCCCTCCGCCGTGTACGGACTGGGATCGCCGGCGCCGCCCTCTTCGATGGGGTGGCCCGCCACATGGTCGGTCCAGCGGGCGATCTCGACCATGTCGTCGAGCGTCGCGCCCACATCCTGTGCGGTCACGTAGCGGCCCTCGAGCGACTCCACCAGATCGCCGAAGTCGTGCAGCGCGGCCTGCCGGTACTCGCCCGCGAGCACGCCGTCGCGCGGCAGCGCGATCACGGCCTTGCCGCCGCCCAGGCGAAGGCCGGCTCCGGCGGCCTTGAAGGTCATCGAGCGCGCCAGGCGCTCCGCGTCGGCTACGGCGTCCGCCGCCTGCGGATAGGTCCACATGCGACAGCCGCCCAGCGAGCGGCCGTCGACGGTGCGGTGGATGGCGACCGCCATCGTCAGGCCCGAGCGCGGGCCCTCGATCACGCGTACGTCCTCGTAGTCCTCCGTCACGCCGCTGTCGAGCTCCACCGTGGCCATCAGGCTCGCACCATCCGCATCTCGGCGATCGACTCGTCGCTGCACGTGGCGAAGAAGCCGCCCACGACCTCCACGATCTCGTCCACCGATTCGGCGCTGTGGAGCACGGGCTGGTAGGCGGTGATGTCGTAGTCGGCGGTGCCCATCTCGACCAGGTCGATCGGGCGGTGCTCCATCGTGCGGAACTCGTCGATCTCGCCGTAGCTCGAGAGGATCCCGGCGCCGTACGCGCGCAGCTCGCCGTCCTCGATGACGACGCCGAACTCGAGCGAGAACCAGAAGACCTTGGACAGGAAGCGCAGGTTGTCCTCGTCGCGCAGGCGGTTCGTGGCGATGCCCGCGAGGCGGTGGAGCTCGCCGAACGTGGGCGTGGCGAGCAGGTGCCCGTGGCCGAGCACCTCGTGGATGATGTCCGGCTCGGGCGTGTAGAGCGGGACGTCCGGGTGGCGGACGTACTGCGTCGAGTGGAACGCACGCCGCTCGAGCGACCCGTAGAACTCGCGCAGCGGCACGAGCCCCGCGGCGGGCACGTAGCGCCAGCCGCTGATCGGCTCGATGCGCGCACTCACCTCGTCGAGTCCCGGCACGCGATCGCGCGGGAGGTCGACTCGCTCGAGCGCCTCCCTGAATTCCATCACTGCCAGCCGGTGGTGCTTCGGCGCGATCTCGCGCATCACCGTGCGCCAGACGTTCTGCTCGTCGTCTGTGTACGTGATCGCCGGCGAGGGGTCGCCCGGATTCCACTCGAGCGCCGCGGCGGCGATCTCCCCGCGGCGGCGGCGGTACACCGGGTCGTTCGCGCCCGGGTGGTCGTGGGCCAGGTGGACGGTGACCTCGCCGTCATCGCCCCGGCTCACGGGTGAGTAGAGCTGGGCCTCCTCGAACATCCCCTCCTGACGGAAGCACTTTGCGCGATCGGTTACAAGTGTGATCAGCGGACGTGGACAGATCGACCACGTCGTGGCACCTCTGTGCGTGCAACACTGGTCAATATGACCATCGATCAGCTTGACGCCCGCCTTATCTCGACACTCCGCGCGAACCCCCGCATCGGCTTGCTGGAGGTCGCGCGCCAGCTCGGCGTGGCGCGCGGGACGGTGCAGGCGCGTCTGGCGAAGCTCGAGGCGCGCGGGGTGGTGACGGGACACGGTCCCGAGGTCGACCCCGCGGCGATGGGGTACCCGATCGCCGCGTTCATGCTGATCGAGCTGGCGCAGGGCCGGCTGGGGGAGGCGGTGACGGCTCTGGATGCGATCCCCGAGGTTCTCGAGGCCGACGCCACCAGCGGGCCGCACGACCTCATCTGCCGCGTGGTCGCGCACGACACGGAGCACCTGCAGGAGCTGATCAACCGGATGCTCGCCACGCCGGCGATCAGACGCTGCACGAGCTACATCGTGCTGTCGCGCCAGGTGCCGCCGCGGACCGGGCCGCTGGTGGCGGCTGCGGGGGCCGAGGCTCGTTAGATCAGCACTGCACCGGGCCGGTGTACCCGGGTGGTGGCGGGGGAGCGTTCTGGCAATCGGGACTGTTCCGCAACTCGCGCTGCCCCTCCGGGCTGTTCGCGGATGGCGTGCCACCGGTCGAAGGAGGCGTCGGAGACGAGGCAGCTGCGGGGGGTGGCGCCGGGGCTGCGGTGGTGGCCTCCGGCTTGGGGGCGCTGGGGGTCGTCGGCTCGCTGCGCACGGTCGGCGCCGCTGCGGGGGCCGGCGACGTCTGCGTCTTCACGGTGGCCGTGGTCGGACTTGGGGAGTCGCCGGACCCGCATCCTGCGAGCACGGCTGCCGCGAGTGCGAACGCCGTGGCGATCAAGCGTCGATTCATGGCGCCCGAGGAAAGCAGCCTGCGCTCAATCCGTCATATGCGAGTCGAGCCAGTGCGCGATGTCGCCCACGACGCGCTCGCGCTCCGGCTCGTTGAGGATCTCGTGGTAGAGACCGTCGTAGCGGATCACGGTCTTGTCAGCCGACCCCAGCCGCTCCTCGAGCATGTCGGTCGCCGCCGGCGGCACCAGACGGTCGGCGGTGCCGTGCATGACCAGCACCGGCAGTGTGATCCGCGCAACTGCCTCCGGGAATGACTCGACCGCCTCGGTCAGCTCGGCCACCGTCCGCGCCGGCAGCTTGCCGTGGTAGTTGAGCGGGTCGGCGTCGTAGTCGCGCACCATGTCGGGGTCGCGGCTCACGGCTGACGAGTCGATGCCGTACACGCCCAGCCGCGGCGCGACGCGCGACAGGACACGGCCGGCGAGGCGCGTGACGGGCGAGGCGGCTTCGAGGGCGGCGAGCGGCGCCGACAGGATCAGCCCGTCGAGCTTCTCCTGATGCTGCAGCGTGTAGGCGAGGGCCACGCAGCCGCCCATGCTGTGGCCGAGCAGGAAGAGCTGGCGGGTCTGTGACGCGCTGTCGACGAGCGTGTCGAGGTCGGCAACCACGTTGTCCATGCGATCGACATAGGCGCGCGGCCCGGCCGAGTTTCCGTGGCCGCGGTGGTCGAGCGCGTAGGTCGCGTAGCCGCGCGCGCCCAGCTGCTCCGCCGTCCACGCGTAGCGGCTGCTGTGCTCGGACGCCCCGTGGGCGATGACCACCGTCGCCCGGACGGCGTCGGGCACCCAGCGCTGCCAGTACAGCTCGAGCCCACCGACGGCGGTGAGCTTCCCCTCCTCGTGCTTCACGCGCCGAAAGGCTACGGGTAGAGGCCGAGCGTGCGGTGCGCGGTCGCGACGCGGTCGACAGCCAGGCACAGCGCCGCCTCGCGCAGCGGCATCTCGCCGCCGGCGAACGCCCACGTGGCGTCGAACGCCGTGCGCAGGCGATCGAGCACGCCGGCGAAGGTCTGGTCGAGCGACCACGTGAGTCCCTGCGCGCCCTGCACCGACTCGAGGTGGCTCGCGATCACGCCGCCGGCGTTGGCCAGGATGTCCGGCACGACGGTCACGCCACGCTCCACCAGGATCGCGTCCGCCTCGTGGGTGGTGGGCGCGTTCGCGCCCTCGGCTACGACGCGGGCCGTGATGCGCTCGGCGTTGTCCTCCGAGATCACACCGCCGACCGCGGCGGGGATGAGCACGTCGCAGGGCAGCTCGAGGAGCTCCTCGGGCGTGACGCGATCGCCACCACCCAGCTCGGCGAGCGAGCCGCCCTCGCGGAGGTAGCGCTCCGCGGCGTGGAGGTCGAGGCCACCGGGGTCATACGGGCCGCCGCCGACGTCGCCGATCGCCACGATGCTGAAGTCGTCTCCGTCCTCGTCGAGTGTCTCCGCCGCCGCGCGCCCCACCTCGCCGTAGCCCGCAACCGCCACGCGGATCGGCGGGCGCAGCCCGAGCCGCTCGACGGTGTGCTTGACGATCTGCGCCACGCCGTAGCCGGTCGAGCGCCTGCGCCCGGACGACCCGCCCACCACCACCGGCTTGCCGGTGACCGGTGCGCCCAGCGTCATGCCGAGCGCGGCGTTGTAGGTGTCGAGGATCCACGCCATCTCGCGCTCGCCGGTCCCGATGTCGGGGGCGAGGATGTCGCGGCCCGGCCCTATCAGCGGCATGATCTCGCTCGCGTAGCGGCGCGTCATGCGCTCCGCCTCCATGGCCGACAGCTCGCGCGGGTCGACCTGGATGCCGCCCTTCGCGCCGCCGTACGGGATGTCGACGAGCGCGCACTTCCACGTCATGCCCATGGCCAGCGCCTTCGTCTCGTTGAGCGAGACCTCGGGGTGGTAGCGGACGCCTCCCTTCCCGGGCCCGCGCGTGAGGCTGTGCTGGACCCGGAAGCCCTCGACCGTGCAGAGTGAACCGTCGTCGCGACGGAACGGCACGGCCACGGCGATCGCTCGCCGCGCATGCGCGAGCATCTCGATCAGGCCGTCGGCGAGCTCGATCCGCTCGGCCGCGGTGCGAAACTCGGCCACCGCCTTGTGCCAGGCGGCGTCGCCGGCCGCGTAGCGCTCGGCGGTGGTCGTCCTTTCCGGTCTGAGCGTCGTCATCCGCTCCGCGATGTACCCAGGCAGCCGCCGGATAACCTCGGCTGCCGATGCCCGAACAGGCACGACTTCTAGCACGCGGACCGTGGTCGCCGGAGCACGTGCAAGCCGTCTGGCACCACGAGGAGTGGCAGCCGGGGGCTGACGTGGTGCGCGCTGCGGACGCCGCGGTGCAGGCGCTGAGTGATCGTGGCTCGCCCGCGCACGACGGTCAGGCGGCTCGTCTGGCGGGCTGGGACGCGACGGGCGACGACCTGCGGATGGAGCTGCAGCCGGTGCGCTGGGCGCTGCGCCTGGTCGACGCGCCGGAGGCCAACAGCCTCACCGCGCTGTGCGTCGTGCGCTCGGAGGACGGGCGCTGGCTGGCCGGGCGCCGCGCCGGCTGGCTCGCCTCGTGGCCGAACCGCTGGGCGCTCGGCGCCGGGGGTGCGGTCGAGGTAAGCGAGAACCCCGCGCTCACGCTCGCGCGCGAGCTCGAGGAGGAGTGGCAGCTGCGCCCGATCGAGCTGAAGGTGGAGGCGCTTGCTCGGCTGCCGGGCGGCCTGGTTGCGCTCGTCGGCCTCGCCACCGTCGCCCGCGACGCCGAGCCCGTGCCCGACGCCGAGCACGACGAGTTCGCCTGGTGGCCCGCCGACGTCGACCGCTGGCCCGGCGACGCCGACGAGCGGCTCAGGCGAATGGGTTCCCTGCTCGCCTAGAACGAGGAAATCCTTCGAGCGAGCGGCCTGCACCGTGCGGGTTCATGCTCGCCGGACTCGCTCTCGAATTTCCTAGGCCGTCGCGACGCGCGCGGGTGTCCGTGCCTCACGGCGGCGCTCGTCCGGGGGCGGGCCGCTGCCATCGGACCGGATCGCCGCGCGGATGCGCTGGAGGCCGAGCACGAGCAGCACCCCCACGATCAGCGCGATCGACAGCACCGCCAGGTAGGCGATCGTCCAGAGGACCGTCGACACGCCCTTCTTCTGCTCGCGCTGGAGCAGCTTCTTGTCCTGCACGAACTGGCGTGTGAACTGATGCGGAGCAGCGACGCCCGGCACCGGGATCGCCCTGTCCGGGGGCATGTAGATCGGCACGCCGAGCACGGAGCTCCCGGTCTGCAGCCGCAGCGTCGACTTCCAGTCTCCGTAGAGCGGGATCTTCTGCGTGCTGCGGTAGGTGCCGGGGCCGATCGGCTTCAGCCGGTTCACGATCTTGCCGCCGCCCTGCCACGCGGTGATGGTGAGCCAGCGCGCGTTCTTCGCGGCGTCGGGCGGGTCGAGCTTGACGGTCGCGAACGCCTCGCGCTGCGGCCCGCCTCTCGCCTGGTCGAGCGTGACGGTCGCGCTCGGCGGCTTCGATGGCAGCGGCTGCGGCGTGCACCAGACGACCACGGCGAGGATCGCGACGCCGGCGGCCGGGAGCACCCAGCGCGGCACGCGCTCGTTCGCCGCGGACGGCGTGACCGCGCGGCCGATCGCGCCGCCGACGATGCCGGCGCCGACACCCGTGATGATCGCCAGCGGCAGGCCCTCCGCGATGAGCGAGGCCGGCCACGGGTTGACCATCCACACGTGGGACCACGCGTACTCGGCGAAGAAGCCGACGCTGCCGATCAGGAGGCCCGCGACCGCGCCGAGGGTGATCGGCCGGCGGCCGTCCCAGCGCAGTGCCACGACCTCCACGCAGAGCGCCTCGGCGATGTACAGCGGGAAGTGAGGCGTGGTCTGGCCGAGCGCGCCGCCCACGATCAGTGCGAGGATCCCGCGCAGGCCGATGAAGAAGAGCGCGCCGTAGAGCGCGCCGCCGCGGCCGATGCGCACGCGCGCCGCCACCAGCGCGATGCCCGCCGCCAGCGCCAGCAGCACGGGCTGCCAGACGAGCCGGAACTGCGGCACGCCGAAGTCGAACTCGCCCTGGAAGGTCGACATGCCGATGAGCAGCGCGCCCGCGAGGGAGATGTCGCGGAAACGCTGGAGGAACGTGTGCCGCGGCACGTCACCGCCGCGCGCCCGGCCGCCCTCGACCTGAAGGACCCAGATGCCGAGGATCGAGAAGCTCGCGCCGCCGAACAGCAGGAGGTGCGTGGGCCCCCACAGCGTCACGTCCTGCCCGAACAGGCGGTGCCACATGTCGTCGAGCGGGAACGCGATCAGCGACACGGTCCCGCAGACGAGGATCATCATCGCCCCGAGCGGCGCGTACATGTCGCGCGTGAGCTTGAACGCGGTGTCGCTCGGCCGCTCGCGCGTGAGCGCCATCGACACGATGCCGCAGAAGAAGACGCCGAACAGGCCGACGAGGATGAAGTAGTGCGCCGGGTTCGCGAGCGGGCCCGGGTCGCGGCCCTTGTCGATGTGGATCGAGATGTCCCAGTACATCCCGAAGACCGCGATCAGCAGGCTGCCGCCGATGAGCCCGCTGGGCAGCGACGCCCAGCCGGGAAGCCCGTTCACGCGCTCCGAGTACCTCGCGAGCGCGCCCACCCACTTGATCCGGCCGCTGCGATGCGCGGAGATGATCCAGAGCAGAACTGCGGTGGCGAGCAGGCCGCCGAGCGTGGCGCCGATCACCTGTCCGATGGCGGCGCCGCCGGCGGGCTTCGTGCTCGCGGCGATGACGGAACTCAAGGCTGAAGGCATATCTCTCCCAGGACTTAACTGACCGACCGTTCAGTTAAGTACCCCCTCAACCCGGCCGGGGAACGTGTGAGGTGTGTCACGCTCGTGGCGTGACGCGAGCCGAGCGAGTGCTGGAGCGAGTGCGCGCGATCCCGCCGGGATTCGTGCGGACCTACGGCGACCTCTCACCGGGTGCGCCGCGCTTCGCCGGGACCGCGCTCTCACAGTCCGACGACGCGTCGCTGCCGTGGCATCGGGTCGTGCGCGCCGACGGCTCCCTCGCGAAGGGAGACCGTCAGCGCAGACTGCTTGAAGGGGAGGGTGTGCCGTTCATCGGGGCGCGCGTCGATATGCGAGCCGCACGGCTCCCCGACTGAGACGTCTCTACTTGGTCCCGCGCGACCAGTTGTCCATCTGCACGCGCGGGTCGCGGCCGGAGTAGTCGCCGCTCTCAAACGCGCCCGGCGCGCCGCCGTAGCGGTTGCCGTACGGGCGGCTGTTGATGCCGCTGCCGGCGCGCGTGAAGTAGCCCAAGACGACACCGACAAAAGCGATGACGAGGAATGCCAGGAAGATCAGTGAACCGTCTGCAAATTCCATCGGGTCGCTCCTAGATAGCTGTATGGCGACGCTACGCGCGTGCGCGCGAGTCTTGGGTGATTTGGGCCACAGATTGCGAGCCGTCCGGCGGGCGCGAGAGGGTGGCCGGTCCCATGGATGCGACGGCCACACCCACCGCGGGCGCGGAGTTCGTCTGCGTCGACACCGAGACCAACGGCCGGATGGGCGACCTCTGCGAGGTGACCGAGGTCGGCGCTGTGCTCGTCGGTGGCGGCGAGTTGCACGACCGCTTCGAGTCACTCGTGCGCGTGGAGAAGCCGCTCTCGCGGGGCATCGAGCGATTCACCGGGATCACCCAGGCGATGGTCGACGTCGCGCCGCCACCCGAGGAGGTGCTGCCGCGCCTCGCGACGATGCTCGATGGCCGCGTGCTCGTCGCGCACAGCGCCTCGTTCGACCGCCGCGTGCTGGCTCAGGCGTTCGAGCGCGCGGGGCTCGACTGGCCCGATCCGCCGTCGCTGTGCACGGTCGCACTCGCGCGCCGATTCGCACCGCTCGTGCGCCAGCGCAAGCTCGCGCCGCTCGCGGAGTCGCTCGGCATCGAGGTCGAAGGCGTGCACCGCGCGCTGGTCGACGCCGAGACGTGCGCACGCGTGTTCTGCGCGCTGTTCCCGAAGCTCTGCGCGGCGGCCGCCACGCTGGGCGACGCGCTCGCGCTGGTGGCGCCGAAGCGGCGGCGCTCGAAGCGCCCCGAGGGCAAGCGAGTGCCGAAGGAGAAACGGCCGGATCTCTCGGAGCTGCCGCGCGACCCGGGTGTGTACGTGTTCCGAGACGAGCGCGGGCGCCCGTTGTACGTGGGCAAGTCGGTGTCGCTGCGAACGCGCGCCCGCGCGCACTTCTGCGCGCCCGCGGGGTGGACGGAGCGCGCCGCCGTGGTGGACTACAAACCCACCTGCTCCGAGCTCGGGGCCCTGGTGCTCGAGAACCGGCTGATCAAGGCCTGGAAGCCGCCGGGGAACAAGAAGCTGAAGCGCGCCGACGGGTACGTCTACATCCGTGCGCGGCTCGACATCGCGTACCCCGTGCTGGAGGTGGCCGCCGAGCCGGCGGCCGGGCTCGCGTTCAACGTCGGGCCGGTGCGCGACAGGGCCGCCGCCGTGGAGCTGGTAGACCAGCTCCAATCGCTCTTCGGGCTGCGGCACTGCGGCCGCGCGATGCGGCGCCGCGAGCATCCGTCGGCGTACGGGCAGATGGGCCGCTGCCTCTCGCCGTGCCTGGGCGACCTCGACCCGAACCTGTACCGCCGGCGCCTCGAGGAGGCGCTCGGGCCATTCATGTGCGCGGGTGACGGCGGCGACGGGCTGCTCGACTGGATCGACGAGCAGATGCAGGCAGCCGCGGCCGACCGTCGCTACGAGCGCGCGGCGGTGCTGCTGCGCCGGCGCGAGCGGCTCGAGGGGCTGCTGGGCCGCCTGTCCGGTCTGCTCGAGGCCACGCACGCGCGCTCGCGCCTCGTGCTGGCGCGCCACCCGTCGAAGGACCGCTGGGACGCGTTCTGGGTAGTGGCCGGCCGCATCGTCGATTGGGGCGCGCTTCCCCCGCCTGACGAGCTCCGCGAGCGCACGGAGCGGGCGCTGTCGGCCAGGCCGGCGCGCGGCGCGCCGGCGCTGGTCTCGCCCGAGGAGGTCGACGAGATCCGGATCGTCCAGTCATGGGTGGCAGCTCACGATCCGCCGTCCGTGTCACTCGAAGAGGTGCCGTCGTTTGCCCCCTCCGGGCTGCGGGAACGCTTGCAGAGACGGACCAACAAGGAGAGTGAGCAAATGGGTTTGATGGACAAGATCACCGGGCGCGCCAAGCAGGCCGCCGGCGACCTCGCTGACGACGCCAGCATGCGTCGTGAGGGCCGCCAGGAGGAGCGCAAGGGCGAGGCCAAGGACGAGCTCGGGCGTGCCGAGGAGCGGGCCGACGCGAAGGCCGACGAGGTCGCCGACCTCGAGCGCCGCACTTCGTAACGACTGAGCGCCTCAGGCGCCGGCGGTCAGGGATGCGACCTCCGGCGTCTGGGAAACCCTCACGCGTCTACCCTGTTTACGCGTGAGCGTGCAATCGGATCCAGACCGCAAGCTCGTCGGCATCCGCGTCCTCGAGGCGCAGCCGGACCTGGCGCAGGGCCTCGACGAGGAGCAGGCCCTCCTGGCACGACGCCACGTCGTGGCCGTGCTCGACTCGATTCCGGCCGGCCGCTGGGAGCCTGCCGGTTGCTATGAGGAGACGCCGGGCACGCTCGGCCTGCTCGTGATCGAGGGAATGGTCGCGCGCGATCTCTGCATCGGCGGGCGCTGGTGCTCGGAGCTGCTCGGGCCGGGCGATCTCCTGCGGCCGTGGGACCACCTCGACGGAGCAGGCGAGAGCGTCGCGTCGAACTCGGCGTGGAACGTGCTCGAGCCCACGCGCGTCGCCGTGCTCGACGCCCGCTTCTCGCGGGTCGCGTGCCGCTGGCCGCAGCTGATGGCGTCGATAGTGAGCCGCACGCTGCGGCGCTCGCGCTGGATGACGATCATGCTCGCCATCAGCAATCTCACGCGCGTCGACGAGCGCGTGGTGGCGGTCATGTGGCACCTGGCCGACCGCTGGGGTCACGTGACACCCGACGGGGTGGTTGTGCCGGTGCGCCTGACGCACGAGATGCTCGGCAAGATCGTGGGCGCGCATCGCCCGTCGGTCACCTCTGCGCTCGGCGATCTCAGCCGCAAGGGCCTGCTCGAGCGGCGCGAGGAAGGATGGCTGCTGCACGGCGAGCCGCCCGAGCGCCTCGGCACCGGCCTCGCCGGCGAGTCGTCGCGGACGCTCGCGTTCGACCCCACCGCGCTCGCGCCGCTGGCCGTGCTGGCG
>JAICJV010000142.1 GCA_025928265.1 Thermoleophilaceae bacterium | reverse complement strand
CTGCGCGGCGCGCGCGAGCTGGTGGGCCGGCCGGAGACGCTCGGCGCCGAGTGGATGCTGTTCTTCGCCTTCACCTGGCGGCGCCTGCTCAGCGCCACCGCTCGCGACCGCCCGGTGCGCGGCCTGCGGCTCGACGCGGTGCCGCCGCCCGCGCTCGATCCCAAGCCGGGCGCGCGCACGCCGGTGCTGCCCGGCCCGCGTGCGATCGCGGAGAAGATCGCGCCGCTCTCGCTCGCGGCGTCCGACAGCGCGCCCGAGCGCGTGAACCTGTTGATCCCCACGATCGACCTCGACCACTTCTTCGGTGGCTACATCGCCAAGTTCAACCTGGCCAGCGCGCTCGCCGAGCGCGGCCTGCGCGTCAGGCTCGTGACCGTGGACCCGGTGGCGCCGCTGCCCCGCTCCTGGCAGGACACGCTCGAGTCCTACAGCGGGCTCGACGGCTTCTTCGAGCGCGTGGAAGTGGAGTTCGGGCGCGAGTCGCAGGGGATCGAGGTGAGCCGCTCGGACCGCTTCATAGCCACCACCTGGTGGACAGCGCACATCGCACATGCCGCCGCTCGCTCGCTCGGCGGCGACGAGCGCTTCCTCTACCTGATCCAGGAGTACGAGCCGTTCACGTTCCCGATGGGGACCTACGCCGCGCTTGCGGCCGAGTCGTACGACCTGCCGCACCGCGCGCTCTACTCCAGCGAGTTGCTGCGCGAGTACTTCCGGCGCCACGACATCGGCGTTTACGGCGACGACGCGTCCGCCTCGTTCCAGAACGCGATCACCGCCGTGCCGCCGCCCGACGCCGCCACGCTGGCGGGCCGGGATACGCGACGGCTCCTCTTCTACGCGCGGCCTGAGCCGCACGCCGCGCGCAACATGTTCGAGCTGGCGGTGCTCGCCCTCACGCGCGCGGCCGACGAGGGCGCGTTCGCCGGCGGCTGGGAGCTGAACGGGATCGGCTCCGTTGAGGCCGGCAGGAGGCTCGTGCTGCGCGACGGCCTGTCGGTCAGGCTGCTCCCCCGCACCGGCCAGGACGCGTATGCCCAGGTGCTGCGCGACCACGACGTCGGGCTATCGCTGATGTACACGCCGCATCCGAGCCTCGTGCCGATCGAGATGGCGTCGGCCGGGATGCTCACGGTCACGAACAGCTTCGAGAACAAGACCGCCGACGCGCTGGCCGCGATCTCGCCCAACATCGTGGCGGCGGCGCCCACGGTCGACGGCGTGGCCGCGGCGCTGGTCGAGGCCACGGCGGCGGTGTCCGACTACGAGCGCCGCGCGCGGGGCAGCCACGTGAACTGGTCGAGCGACTGGAAGCGCACGTTCGACGACGAGCTACTCGGTCGCGTCCGCGCCTTCCTCTGAGCGGCGGAACCCGATGCAGATCAGGATCGCCGCGAGCGCGAGCAGGCTCACGATTCCGCCCCACAGCACGCTTGCCGGCTTGTAGCTGAAGCGCACCGTGTGACGCCCGGCCGCGACCGCGACGGAGCGGAAGGCGGCGTCGGCGGCTTGGATGTGCGCGGACTTGCCGTCCACGGTCGCCTTCCAGCCTGGGTAGTAGGTGTCGAGCAGAACCAGCCGGCCCGGCTTCAGCGCGTTCACCGACACCGTCACCTCGGTGTCGCCGCGGGACGTCACGCTGGCGGGAGTGGCCGGAATGGCCTCGCTGGCCTGCGCCTGCGTACCGGTCTCGATCACCGGGTCGTCGCGCGCCTGCCGCGAACTGCCCGCGCGCATCTGGCGCAGCGAGTCGTCGATCCCGCCGCTCGTGCGCCAGTGGTAGGCCACGAACGCCGGCGGCAGCGCCGAGCGATTGTCCAGCACGGTCGCGCCCGAACCGGCGTACACCGGGCTCGCGTTCGGGAGCGCAGGGATCAGGCGTCTCGCGAGGTCGCTCCCCGGCGGGCCCAGCACCACCGCCCGTACGCCGAAGACGTCGAGCGGCTTGGAGATGTCCCTGGGCCTGCCGCCGAGGAACGCGAGGTTGACGCCGCTCGCCAGCGTCTGCCACAACCTTTCGGTGCGCTCCACGACGGGATCCTCGTGGCCCCGCGAGTCGCGCAGATCCCAGCGCGAGGCGGTGTTGGGGATCAGTGCGCCCAGCCCGATCACGCGCCCGCCGCCAGCAGCCACACCGCGTGCGG
>JAICJV010000099.1 GCA_025928265.1 Thermoleophilaceae bacterium | reverse complement strand
TCTCGCCGGCGCGGCTATCGAGGCGCTGCGCGGGGTGTTCGGCTCGACGCAGGGATTCGCCGCGATGTGGGGTGTGTGCAGCGCGGCCATCTTCCTGAGCGTGCCGCTGCTGGGGCGGCTGCGGTCCGAGCACGAGGACCGCGAAGAGCTGGAGCGCGCCTAGCGCGCCCGGCTCGGGGCGCTCCGGCAGGCTCGGTGCGGTGCAGGGCTCCGCTCTCCAGCCAAGGGAGCGGTCCGACGCGGCGCCCTCTTGCCGCTCTGCGGCATGGCGCCACTGTTCGCGCCAGTACCGCGGCCGTGGCGAAGGGAGCAGGCGTGCTGCCTTGTGTCCGGTGACAGGACCCCCGGCGCGCGTGACGAGGGCTCGTCTGAGTCCAGTTCCGCTCTCGCGCCACGGAGCCGACGGCCCCGCCGCCCGTGGGCGGCGGGGCCGTGGGGGTGGGAACTACTGGCCCTGCTTCACGCCGGGCTCGCCGCGCTCGAACTCGATCACGCGGGTGAACTGCGCGCCGGGCTTGTTCGCCTCGCGCTTCGGCTCGCCGAGGGGGAGGATCACCCTCCCGTACGTCGACTTCATCAGCATCGCCGTGGCCACGTAGAACGCGCAGATCGCGGACGCTATGAGGACCCAGCCGGCTGTGTGTTCCCAGCCGGTTCCGCCGATCAGGTAGAAGACCGCAAGCAAGATCGACCCCACCGAGAGCGGCACCAGCACAGCCGTGATGCCGAGGTTTTGCGCCAATGACGCCAGCGCGCCTGCACCCGTGATCGCGCCGAGCGTGAGGAACCAATAGCCGAACTCCGGCCAGGTTCCCGTCGGAACGGCGAGGTCACCCGTCGCCACGAGCAGGAACAGGATCCCGAAGGCAATCCAGAACGCGCCCCACATGCTGTGGATCGCGCTCGCCAGCGCATCACGTGCGCGGAACGCCCACATCCCCGCGGCGAACTGAGCCACGCCGCCGAACATCGCGGCGAACGGGAACAGGTACTCCGGCGTCGCCTTGCCGCCATACCAGCCGGCAAGGTGGGCCGCGACCATGAACGTCGCGGCCGCGAAGCCGTACAGGCCGAGGATTGACGGCGCCGCGATGGGCTGGAGGAAGACGCGCGTGTGATCGCGCCACTCCTCGAGCTCCGTGCCGCTGCCGTTTCGTCCGGTCGTCTGAGTTGCCATTTGTGCACCTCCATCTGGAGATAGGTGTCAGTGGGTTTCGCTGCCCGTGCACGCGCCCGCGCGTGCCGATTCCGTAAGGGCGATGACCGCCTTTCGCGGCCCGCGTCACGGCGCTGACACCTCTTTATGAACCACTGATCCTTTTTGGTGATTTCCCTCCTTAGGTATGGCAACTGCACCGCCCATGACGAGCGCTTCAGAGGACCGCGACGCGATGGTTCTCGAGCACCTGCCGCTTGCCCGAAAGCTCGCGCGCCGCTATTCGCATTCGCCGCAGATGGCGGAGGATCTGATGCAGGTCGCGGCCCTCGGTCTGATCCGCGCGGTGGACCGCTTCGATCCCGACCGCGGGGTGTCGTTCTCGTCGTTCGCCGTCCCCACGATCCTCGGCGAGCTGAAGCGTCACTTCCGCGACACCCGCTGGGCGCTGCACGTCCCGCGTGAGCTTCAGGAGCGCGCGCAGAGCGTGGACCGCGAGGTCGAGCAGCTCACGACGAAGCTCGGCCGCGAGCCGCGGCCGCGCGAGGTCGCCGACTCCCTCGGGATCGATGTCGAGCAGGTGCTGGAGGCCCAGAGTGCGCACGGCGCGTTCGACGCGCAGTCGCTCGACGCCCCGGTGATGGCGGCGGACGGCAACAGCGACAGCGCCGGCGACCTGATCGGAATCGAGGACGACGGCTACGAGCTGGCGGAAGATCGCGCGTCGATCGAGCCCGCGCTCGACGGGCTGAGCGATCGCGACCGGCTCACGTTGCGGCTGCGCTTCGACCGCGACATGACGCAGGCCGAGATCGGCCGGCGGCTGGGCATCTCGCAGATGCAGGTCTCGCGCATCCTGCGGCGCGCGCTGAACGACATGGAGCGGTCAGTCCGGGCGCTGTAGCAGGCGCCCGCCGGCACCGCGTTCCTTGCGCAGCCGCTGGAGCGTCTCCGGCGGGTCGCCGTGCAGGAGCCACGTCTGGTCGCGTGCGCGCGTGAGGCGTCCCTCTTCGGCGAGCTGCTTGAGCGCGGTGGTGACGGACGGGCGCTGGGCGCCCACGAGCCGCCCGAGCGTCTGGTGGGTGAGGCGCAGCGGCACGTTCACGCCCTCCGGGGTGACCTTCCCCCAGCGGTCGGCGAGGTACCACATGATGATCAACAGACGCGTGTCCACCCGGCGCAGATGCGACACCGCCAGGGTGATGGCGAGCGACTGCGCGCGGCTCACCGCGCCGCGCATCAGTACCTCCATCGCCTCCGGCCAGTGGCCGATGACCCTCGTGAACTGCCGGTCGAGGATGGCGATCCGCGTGGGCTCGAGCACATGCCAGACGATGTCGAACGGGACCGGCGCCTCCTCGCCGTCGTGGTCGGCCGGGCGCAGCACGTCGCCGCGTCCCACGAGCTCGGTGGCCAGCGTCTCGCCCATCACCACGTCGCGGGTCAGGAGGCCGTCGAGCACCAGCAGCCCGAGGTGCCCCGGCTCGCGCTGGAGGTTGCGGCGCGGGTGCCACAACCCGGGCGGCACGATCTGCAAGGTGGCGAGGGCGTACTGGCGCGCCAGCCGCTCCTGCTCGGCGTCGAGCGAGTCGGCCATCTCGGGGAACGCGTCGATTACGCGTATCTTCTGGGCACGGTGTTCGGGAGGCATCTACGAGTCAGGTTTCTAACCGGTTTTTCGGGGGTTCCCCACCGGGAGGGGTAAGACAAACTCGATGAGTAAGCGTTATCCCTCGATCGGCGACTATGCCCTGATCGGCGATTGCCATTCTGCCGCCCTCGTGAGCATGAGCGGCTCGATCGACTGGTGCTGCATGCCTCGCATGGACGCGGGCAGCCTATTCGGCCGGATGCTCGACGCCGACCGCGGCGGGTACTGCCAGATCGCCCTGACGAACGGCTCGCCACCGTCCGCACGCCGCTACCTGGACGACACGCTGGTGCTCGAGACGAGCCTCGCGGGCGAGGGGGGCGACGGGCGGATCATCGACTGCCTGACGATGCGCGAGGGCGGCGCGCGCGATCCGCACAACCAGCTCCTGCGCGTGGTCGAATGCGACCGCGGGCTGCTCGAGCTCGAGGTCGAGCTCATCCCTCGCTTCGACTACGGCGGCGCGCGGCCGTGGCTGCGCCGCTACGCGCCCTACGTGTACTCCGCGGTGGGCGGTGACGACGGGCTCGCGATCTACTGCGACCGCGAGCTGGAGATGGTCGGCCACCACGACCTGCGCGGCACCGTGACGCTTCGCGCAGGCGAGCGGCTGCGCCTGTCGCTCGTCTTCGTGCGCCCGGAGGTGCTCGAGGACAACCCGCCGCAGCCGTTCGACGCGGACGTGCTCGACGGCCGGCTCGACGAGACGATCGCCTGGTGGCGGCGCTGGTCGGATCAGGCGAAGGACCTGCCGGGCCCCGAGGCCGCGGGCACGCGGCGCTCCGCAGTGGTGCTCAAGGCGATGCAGTACGCCGCCACGGGCGCCATCGTCGCCGCGCCCACGACGTCGCTCCCCGAGGTGGAGGGCGGTGAGCGCAACTGGGACTACCGCTACTCATGGGTGCGCGACTCCGTATTCAGCGCCCGCTCGCTCGCCGACCTCGGCTTCGAGGACGAGGCCGAGGGCTTCCGCCGCTTCGTGCAGCGCTCCTCGGCCGGCAGTGCCGAGGACCTGCGGATCGCCTACGGCATCGGCGGTGAGCGGCGGCTCACCGAGACGGAGCTCGACCTCGACGGCTGGCGTGGCTCGCGCCCCGTGCGCATCGGCAACGCGGCGTCCGGGCAGCTCCAGCTCGACTCGCTCGGCGAGCTCCTGAACCTGACGTGGAACTGGCACCGGCGCGGCCACTCGCCAGACGACGACCTGTGGCGCTTTCTCGTCACGCTCGTGGACACGGCGGCCGAGCGTTGGGCCGAGCCTGATGCGGGCATCTGGGAATGGCGCGCCGACGAGCAGCACTTCGTGCACTCGAAGGCGATGTGCTGGTCGGCACTCGACAAGGGGCTGCGCCTGGCCGAGGAGTGCATGCGCAAGGCACCGGAACGGCGCTGGCGCAAGGCGCGCGACGAGGTGCGTGAGGCGGTCGAGAGCAAGGGCTTCGACAAGAAGCGCGGAACGTTCGTGCAGGCGTTCGGCTCCGATGCACTCGACTCGGCGGTGCTGCTCCTGCCGGGGTTCGACTTCATCGAGTGGGACGACGAGCGGATGGTGAGCACGGTGGATGTGCTGCGGGAGGAGCTCGACGACGGTCACGGGCTGCTTCTGCGCTACGCCGCCGACGACGGCATGGAGGGCCAGGAGGGCGCGTTCCTCGCGTGTTCGTTCTGGCTCGTCGAGTGTCTCGCCCGCCAGCGCCGGATCGAGGAGGCGCAGGCGGTTTTCGACCGCGCCGTGGCCACGGCGAACGACCTGGGCCTGTTCGCGGAGGAGTACGCCTCGGAGGCGGGGGAGCCGATCGGGAACTTCCCGCAGGGGCTGAGTCATCTCTCACACATCGCCGCGGCCGTCGCGCTAAACGAGGCGCGGACCCGGGAACCCTTGTCAGCGACCTAACACGCGAGGGCGTCGAGAGGGCGCGTCGCGGACAGGAGTTCAGATATGTCAGACCCGATCGGATATCGGCGGTGGGCCATCGCCGAAGGGCGGCTGTCGGACGACGGCGATGAGACCGCCTGCATCCTGAACGCCTCCGCCGACGATGCGCACGTCGCGCTCACCGTGTTCTTCCCCGACCGCGAGCCTGCCGGCCCGTACCGGCTGATCGTGCCCGCCAGACGCACGCTGCACATGCACTTCGGTGCCCTGAGCGAACCGGAACAGATTCCGCGCGACACCGACTACTCGTCGGTGATCGAGTCGGATGTGCCGGTTGTCGTGCAGCACAGTCGCGCCGCTTCGAGCACGATCGCGTACGCCGGCGACTAACCGACAAGGAGCCCTGCCCCCATGTCCCAGACCGTTGCTTCCTACATGCTCTCCCGCCTGTCCGAGTGGGGGGTGAAGCGCGTCTTCGGCTATCCCGGTGATGGGATCAACGGGCTGATGGGCGCCTGGCACGAGCACGAGGACGACATTGAGTTCATCCAGTGCCGTCACGAGGAGATCGCGGCCTTCGCCTCCAGCGCCGAGGCAAAGGTGACCGGCGACGTATCGGTGTGCATGGCCACCTCGGGCCCCGGCGCCATCCACCTCCTCAACGGCCTGTACGACGCCAAGCTCGACCACCAGCCGGTGGTCGCGATCGTGGGTCAGCAGGCGCGCACCGCGCTCGGCGGCAGCTACCAGCAGGAGGTCGACCTGATCTCGCTGTTCAAGGACGTCGCGCACGAGTACGTGCACGTCTGCATGGCGCCGCAGCAGGCCCGCCAGCTGATCGACCGCGCGGTCCGGATCGCCAAGGCGGAGCGGACCGTCACCTGCGTAATCGTCCCCAACGACATCCAGGAGTCGCCCTGGGAGGAGCCCTCGCGCGAGCACGGGATGATGTTCTCGTCGACGGGGTACAGCGCGCCGCGCGTGATCCCGCGCGACCCCGACCTGCGCCGCGCCGCCGACGTGCTCAACGCCGGCAAGAAGGTGGCGATGCTCGTGGGCCAGGGCGCCCGCGGCGCCACCGACGACGTGATCCAGGTGGCCGAGGTGCTCGGCGCCGGCATCGCGAAGGCGCTCAACGGCCGCTACGTGGTGCCCGACGACCTCCCGTACGTGACCGGCTCGATCGGCCTCCTCGGCACCAAGCCGACCGACCACATGATCGAGAACTGCGACACCCTGCTCATGGTCGGGTCGAGCTTCCCGTACTCCGAGTGGCTGCCGCCCGAGGGCCAGGCGCGCGCCGTGCAGATCGACATCGACGGCAAGATGATCGGCATCCGCTACCCGATGGAGGTGAACCTCGTCGGCGACTCCGCGGAGACCCTCCGCGCGCTCCTGCCGCTGCTCGAGCGCAAGGAGGACCGCTCCTGGCGCGAGGAGATCGAGGGCGAGGTCGATCGCTGGTGGAGGATCCTCGACGAGCGGGCGATGCAGGACGCCAACCCGCTGAACCCGCAGCGCCTCTTCCACGAGCTGTCCTCGCGGCTGCCGGACAACGCCATCCTCACCTCCGACTCCGGCTCTGCCACCAACTGGTGGGCCCGCCACCTGAAGATGCGCCGCGGCATGAAGTCGGCGCTCTCCGGGACGCTCGCGTCGATGTGCCCGGCGGTGCCGTACGTGCTCGGGGCGAAGTTCGCGTTCCCGGACCGGCCGGTGATCGCGTGCATCGGCGACGGCGCCTTCCAGATGCTCGGCATCAACGCGCTGATCGACGTGCAGCGCTACAGCGAGCGCTGGGAGAACAAGCAGACGATCGTGCTCGTGCTGCACAACGACGACCTCAACCAGGTCACGTGGGAGCAGCGCGTGATGTCGGGCGACCCGAAGCTCGACGTCTCGCAGGTGCTGCCCGACTTCCCGTATGCGCGCTACGCCGAGCTGATCGGCGCGAAGGGCATCCGTGTTGACGCCCCGGACCAGGTCGGGCCGGCGTGGGACGAGGCGCTCGCACACAACGGGCTGACGCTGATCGAGGCGATCACCGACCCCGAGGTGCCGCCGCTGCCGCCGCACATCCGCTTCGAGCAGGCGACCGGGCTCGCGAAGGCGCTGATGAAGGGCGAGCCGGCGACCGGCTCGATCGTGAAGGAGTCGCTCAAGGGCAAGCTCGCCGAGTTCGTGACGAGGTAGCCATGCACCTCGACGTGTCGGCGTACACGATCCCGACCGACTCGCCGGAGTCGGATGGGACGCTCGAATGGAACTCCACGACGATCGTGCTGGTGCAGGCGAGCGCGCAGGGTCAGACGGGCATCGGCTACACGTACGGCGAGGCCGCGATCGGTGAGCTGATCGAGTCGAAGCTGACCGGCGTAGTGGCCGACCGCGACCCGTTCGACGTGCAGGGCTCCTGGCAGGCGATGACGGAGGCGCTGCGCAACAACGGCGAGACCGGCATGACGTACATGGCGGTGGCCGCGGTCGACGTCGCGCTGTGGGACCTCAAGGCCCGGCTGCTCGACGTGCCGCTCGCCAAGCTGCTCGGCCGCTGGCACGAGCAGACGCCGATCTACGGAAGCGGCGGCTTCACGTCCTATTCGGACGCGCGCCTCGCCGAGCAGCTGTCGGGCTGGGTCGAGCAGGGCATCACGCGCGTGAAGATGAAGGTGGGACGCGACCCGGACGCCGATCCCGGCCGCGTGCGCGTGGCGCGCGATGCCATCGGTGACGAGCCCGAGCTGTTCGTGGACGCCAACGGCGCCTATACGCGCAAGCAGGCGCTCTCGCTCGCCGAGACGTTCGTGGATGCCGGCGTGACGTGGTTCGAGGAGCCGGTGACCTCGGACGACCTGGAGGGGCTGGCCCTCCTGCGCGACCGCGTCCCGGCTCCGATGGAGGTGGCCGCGGGAGAGTACGGCTACGGCCTGCCGTACTTCCGGCGGATGCTTCCGTGCGTGGACGTGCAGCAGGCGGACGCCACCCGCTGCGGCGGGATCACGGGGCTGCTCCGGGTGGATGCGCTGTGCGCAGCGCACGAGCGGCCGCTCTCGGGCCACTGCGCGCCGCAGATCCACGCGCACGCGCTGACCGCCTGCCAGCGCACGGTGCATCTCGAGTACTTCCACGACCACTCGCGAATCGAGGGGATGCTGTTCGACGGCGCCCTGTCGCCGGAGGGCGGGGCTTTGCGGCCGGACGACGCGCGCCCGGGGCTCGGCATCGAGCTCAAGCACGCGGATGTGGAACGGTTCGCGGCATGAAGCTTGCCAAGGCAGTTCGCAATCTCCGTGCCGGCCGCGTACAGAAGACGCTGTCGGCCGTCACGGCGGCCAGCGCGGCGCCGCTCGCATTCGAGATCTACCTCGAGCACTACAAGGGCTCGTTCGGCGACAAGTGGGAGTGGGTGCCGATCTGGCTCACACCGCCCGTCGTGGCGGCCGGAATCGGCGGCGTGTTCTCGGAGCGGGTCGCCAAGACCGCGCTGCCCGTCACGTCCGGGCTGTTCGCCGCGTGCGGCCTGATCGGCACAGTGCTGCACCTGCGCGGCGTGGCTCGGAAGCCCGGCGGGCTCGACCAGGAGCCCTGGTACAACCTGATCATGGGGCCGCCACTGCTGGCGCCCGGCTCGCTGACCCTGGTCGGCGGGCTCGGCGTGGTCGCGCCCCTGATGAAGCGCGAGCGCTGATGACCTGGCCGCCCGATCCCGCCGGCCTCCCGAACCAGCGTCGTGGCACGGTGCCCGGCGGCCGCGGCCGCTATCCCGAGTACGACTGCCTCGCGAATCGCGACCACTGGGACGCGGTCACGCGCGAGGTGGTCATGGCGCGCGTCGAGAAGGTGCCGCCGATCCGCTTCTTCGACGCCGAGGAGGAGCGCGCCGCGCGCGCGTTCTGCGACACGGTGATGGCGCAGGACCGCGAGCCGCGCATCCCGGTGCTCAACTTCATCGACGAGAAGCTGTACGACGGGCGCCTCGACGGCTTCCAGCACGCGAACATGCCCGACGACCGCGAGGTGTGGCGGGTGGTGGTGCGCACGCTCAGCGACCACCGCATGGCTGACGTGTCCGACGACGAGCAGCACGAACTGTGCGAGCGCTTCTCGAACGGCGAGCTCGAGCTGCCGTTCGACTGCTCGACCGCCTGGAGCATCGTGATGCGCTACGTGCTCCAGGCGTTCTACTCGCACCCGTGGTCGTGGAACGAGATCGGCTTCGGCGGTCCCGCCTACCCGCGCGGCTACACCCGCCTCGCCACCGGGATGCGCGAGGACTGGGAGGGACACGAGGAGTGGGAGCAGGACCCCGTGCGCGATACGCAGGAGCGCGGGCTCGAATGAGTTTGCGCGGCAACTTCTGGATGGGATCGCGGCGGCCGCCGGACAACGATTCGGCGTTCCTGCTCGACGTGCACAAGCGCGCCGTCGACACGTCCCGCATGCGTCAATACGCCGACGATGAGGAGGTCGACCTCCTGATCGTGGGTTGCGGCGCCGGCGGCGGGACGCTCGCCCAGCGCCTCGCGCGGCGCGGCTGGCGCGTCGTCGTGCTGGAGAAGGGGCCCTTCTGGGATCCCGATCGCGACTGGGTGTCGGACGAGGCCGGCTCGCACAAGCTCTACTGGACCGACAAGCGCATCATCGGCGGCAAGGATCCGGTCGAGCTCGGCAAGAACAACTCGGGCCACGGCGTCGGCGGCTCGATGGTGCACTTCGCCGGCTACACACCGCGCTTCCACCCGAGCGACTTCGCGACCAAGACGATCGACGGCGTGGGCGCGGACTGGCCGATCAGCTACTGGGACCTCAAGCCCCACTACGAGCTGCTCGAGCTCGAGCTGCCGGTGGCGGGGCAGGACTGGCCGTGGGGCGACCCGCACACCTACCCGCACCACGCCCATCCGACCGGCGGCAACGGCGACATCTTCCTGCGGGGTGCGCATGCGGCCGGCGTCGGTGCGCGGGTGGGCCCGGTCGCGATCCCCAACGGCCGGTTCGGCAACCGGCCGCACTGCATCTA
>JAICJV010000014.1 GCA_025928265.1 Thermoleophilaceae bacterium | reverse complement strand
CTGGATCGAGGCTGCCGTGCGCTCGCCGGTCTACGCGCTCGCACACCGCTATCGGGTGGCGCTGCCGCTGCACCCCGAGTACCGGACGCTGCCGATGGTCTGGTACGTGCCGCCGCTCTCGCCGATCGTGAACAGCCTCGAGACCGACGGCTACGAGGCCGACCCGGACCAGGTGTTCCCGGCGATCGAGAAGATGCGGATCCCGGTGGACTACCTCGCCAACCTGCTCGCCGCCGGCGACAGCGAGGTGATCCGCGACGTGCTGCGGCGGCTTGCCGCGATGCGCGGGCACATGCGCAAGCGTGAGGTGCTGGGCGAGCACGACGAGCAGATGGCGCACTCGGTCGGAATGACCGTGGACGACGTCGAGGACATGTACCGGCTGCTTGCGATCGCGAAGTACGACGACCGCTACGTGATCCCGAAGGCGCACCGCGAGATGGGCGACCGGCTGATGGAGCAGCAGGGCACGTGCGGGCTCGACTTCGAGGGCGGCCCCGGCAACTGCGGCGCGATCGCCTACGACTCGCAGGCCGAGAACGAGGCGTTCATGCTGCCGCAGGCCAACCGCACGGGTCTCGACGTCGTACAGATGCCGGGCAACGACGGAGGACGGGGCTGATGCCGGTGGCGCGCCGCCGCCGGGCCGCCACCGAGGCCACGACGTTCAAGCTGTGCTCGCTGCTCCTGCTGTACCCCGACGCCGAGCTGGTGGCCGGGCGCGCCGAGCTGGCGGCCGCCGTCGCGTCGCTGCCGCGGTCGGAAGCCGCCGACGCCCTCGGCCGCTTCATGGACTGGTGGGGCACGACCGAGCCCCTCGCGCTGGAGCAGCATTACGTGGAGACCTTCGACCTGCACAAGCGGTCGGGCCTCTACGTCACCTTCTACGGGGAGGGCGACAAGCGCGAGCGCGGCACGGCGCTCCTGCGTCTGCGCCGCCTCTACCGCGCGGCGGGCCTACCGCAGGAGGGCAGCGAGCTGCCCGACTATCTGCCGGTCATGCTCGAGTTCGCCGCCGCCGCGCCGCCCGGGCACGGACGGGCGCTGCTCGGTGAGCACCGCCCCGCGATCGAGCTCGTGCGCGCAAGTCTGCGGGATCTCGGGACCCCGTACGCCGGCGTGCTGGACACCATCTGCCACACGCTGGGCGAGCCGTCCGCGGCGGTGCGCGAGACGGTCGGCAGGCTTGCGGCCATGGGCCCGCCGCAGGAGCTGGTGGGGCTCGAGCCGTTCGCGCCGCCCGAGGTGATGCCGAACATGGAGCCGATGCGATGAGCGCGGGCGACGTCCTCCTGTGGATCATCTTCCCGTATGTGGCGATGGCGGTGTTCGTCGTCGGCCACTGGTGGCGCTACCGCAACGACCAGTTCGCGTGGACGAGCCGCTCGACGCAGCTCCTCGACCGGCGCGTGCTGGGCTGGGCGAGCCCCGCGTTCCACTACGGCGCGCTGGCCGCGGTCGGCGGGCACGTCATCGGACTGCTCATCCCGCAGAGCCTGACCGACGCGATCGGGATCCACGAGAACGCCTACCGCTGGATCGCGGCGATAGCCGGCGGGATCGCCGGGGCGGTGACGCTCATCGGCTTCATCGGCCTCGTGTACCGCCGAGCGGTGAGCGACCGGGTGCGGCGCAGCACCACGCGCATCGACATCTTCACGTACTTCCTGCTCACCGTGCTGATCGGCCTGGGTTGTTGGATGACGTTCGCCCACAACCTGCTGTCGCACGCGCCGTACAACTACCGCGACTCGATCGGCGTCTGGTGGCGGTCGCTGTTCTACCTCCAGCCCGACGTGAACGCGGTCGAGGGCGCTCCCGTCGTCTATCAGCTGCACGCGATCATCGCGTGGGCGTTCTGGGCGGCCTTCCCGTTCACGCGGCTCGTGCACGCCTGGAGCATCCCGCTCCAGTACATCGGGCGGCCCTACATCCTGTACCGGCGCCGCTTCCAGAGCGCCCGCTGATCTGCGGGCTTCTACGGGGCCTTTCCCGTGGAGTCCGCGGAGGGTCGGGGCTGATCCGGCTGCTTGGATCAGCACGATGAATACCCGAACAGATGAGGAGCGTGACCGCACGCGCGCGCTCGTACTGGCCACCCTCGCGTTCACCGCGTGCTTCTACGCATGGAGCATGCTCGGCCCGCTGTCGCCGAAGCTCCAGAAGGACCTCGACCTGTCCGAGTTCCAGACGGCCGTGATGGTTGCGGTGCCCGTCCTGCTCGGATCGGTGCTGCGCGTGCCGCTCGGCCTGCTCACCGACATCTTCGGCGGACGGCGCGTGTTCACCGCGCTCATGGGCTTCAGCCTCCTTCCGGCCGCCTCCCTGGCGCTGTGGCACGAGTCGCTCGGGGTGGTGCTCGCGCTCGGATTCCTGCTTGGCGTTGCCGGTGCGTCGTTCGCCGTCGGAGTGCCGTTCGTGAACGGCTGGTTTCCGCCCGAGCGGCGTGGGTTCGCCCTGGGCGTCTACGGGATGGGCATGGGCGGAACGGTGCTCGCCGCGCTCACCGCACCGCACATCGCCGACGCCTTCGGCCTCCGGGCACCGATGTTCCTGGCCGCGGGGCTGCTCGCGGTGGCAGCGGTCATGTTCGGGGCGTTCGCCCGCGACGCGCATCCCGCCGCTCCGCGCAACGGGTCGTTACGGCTGCTCGCCGCTCTCGCTGTGTTCCGCAGCTCGAGCCGCGCATGGGCTCTCACGCTCTTCTACTTCCTGGCGTTCGGCGGCTTCGTGGCGATGTTCCTCTACCTGCCCAAGCTGCTCACCGGCGTCTACGACCTGAGCAAGACCGACGCGGGGGCGCGCGCAGCCGGCTTCGCGCTGCTCGCCGTGCTCGCGCGGCCCGTCGGCGGCTGGCTGGCGGACCGGCTGGGCGCCGAGCGCGTCCTGCGCTGGTCGTTCCTGGCCACGACGTTCCTCGCCACCGGTCTCGCCGGCACCTACACGCAGATGGTCCCGCTGACCGTGCTGTGCCTGGGCCTCGCGGTCGCGTTCGGGCTCGGTACCGGTGCGGTCTTCAAGCTCGTGGCCGCCTGGTTCCCCGAGGAGGTCGGGGCGGTGACCGGCGTGGTGGGCGCCGCCGGTGGGCTGGGCGGCTTCTTCCCTCCGATCCTCATGGGCATCGTGAAGTCGGCCACGGGCAGTTACGCGCTCGGTTTCGGCCTGCTGGCGGTTGTGGCGATTGCCTGCCTCGCGGTGCTCGCTCGCCTCGCTACAGCAAGCCCGGCACGCCGCCGCGCAAGGCTTGAACAGCCCGCCGTGCGACCAGCGCGCTGAGCAGCGCGTAGACGATCAGCAATGCGACGAGCGCGGCCGTCTCGAGCGCGGCGACGTCGCCACTGCGCCCCGCGGCCAGGGCCAGCACCGCGACCGTTGCGATCCCGGCGAGGAGGCTGTCGCGCGCCGGGCGGGCGGGCGGCAGCGGCCTGGTGAAGTCGCGCACACGCGCGAGCATGGCCAGGAGGTGAAGCAGGGAACCGGAGACCGTCAGCCCGAGCCACCCCGGCAGCAGCAGGATCGCCAGGGCGGCACGGGTGCCGCCTGTCGGCGCGCCGGTCGCATCGCCCGTGATGGCGCCGACCAGCGCCACGACCAGCGCCACCAGCAGACACGCCTGCGCGGCGGCTACGAGGCGCGCGGGCAGCGCCAGCGCCACCGGCGCCGCTCGCAGCGACGCCCCGAGGTTCACGCAGAGCAGCCCGGCGGCCAGCCCGAGCACGGCCCAACCCGCGATCACGAGCGGGCCGACCGCGAGCGCGTACCCGGCAGCCAGGGCCGCCGTGCCCGACGTCCACGCCGCGAAGGTGGGCAGCTGCAGCCGCGCGAACGCCAGGCGCGTCTGCGTGAGCGACGGGAAGAACGTGTGCAGCGTCCCGACGATCGCGGTGCCGAACCAGCCGGCCAGGTTGAGCGCCATGTGGGCGCCCAGCAGGCTGCCGGTCGACCACGTGACGCCCGCCGCCAGCAGAACGCCTGCGAGTACGCCGATCCCGAGGAAGACGGCACACGCCTCGTACCAGCGCAGCGCCCACGGCGCGCTCTGAAGCGAACGTCGCCCGAGGCCGCGGAGCGCTGCGATGAACGCGCAGAGGCCGCTCGCCAGCGACGCGGCGCCGGCGATGGTGAGCGCGTCCACGCCGGTGGGGACGCCGACCGCGACCAGGATCGCGCCGGCGTTCCACGAGATCAGCTCGTAGCGGACGAGCCGCGGGCCCGGTGGGGTGGTGGCCAGGAACGCGGCGGCGAAGAACTGCCCCGCGCCCAGCACGAGCTGCGACACGCCGCCGACGAACGCCAGGTGCAGCGCGAGCCAGTGGCCGTCCGCCCACCCGGTCGCGGCGTGGATGATCGCCACCACGGCCGCGGCGGCCAGGAAGATGAGCCCGAACAGGAAGAACGCGGCAAGCAGATCGCTCGGCCGCGGCCCGCGAGCCCGCGGCCTCATTCCGATTCCGGCGCGGTGGTGGAGGCACGCGCCTCCACACCTTCAGCCAGTCCACCCTCGAGCTCGATCTCGCAGCCCGCCGTGTAGGGGTCGTGTGGCACGAAGTCGACGAGCTTCGTGCCGGAGGCGAGGACATCGAGCAGGCCCCGCGTGAGCCCGCGATGCAGCGTGCACACCACGTCCTGGTTCTCGCGCACGGCGTCCCGGTAGGGGCAGTTGCAGAGCCGGTAGGTGAGCCGCCGCTCGCCCTCGGGCTCGCGACGCGGCTGGAATCCGAGAGCGACGAGCGTCGCGTGCATCGTCTCCTCCGGGGTCGAAGCGCTGTGTTCGGGCGCGAGCTCGCGCCCGATCTCCCGTCCGCCTCGCTCGATGGCGCGCAGGCTGGTCCTGCCGGGCGAGATCGCGCGGGCCAGCCAGCGGACGAGGTCGCCGTATGCGGTGGGGGGCTCGCCACCGGGGCGTGCGTCCGTCGCGATCACCCACATGTCGCGCGGCCGCCCGCGCGCCTGGCGGGTCCGCTCTCGCTCGATGAGTCCCGCGTCGCGCAGGCGCTCGAGGTGCACGCGCACGCCATTCGGATGGAGCCCGAGGATCTCGGCCAGCTCACCGGTGCCCGCGGGTCGCCGCAGTTCGGCCAGCAGGTCGAACAGCCGCGCTCGGGTCGGTTGGCTGAGGGCGCCGTCGGGCAGTTGCGGGAGATCCACTGACACCTAGCTTTGCACAGGCTCGCTGGGAAAACCAATCAGCCGTGGTATTTTCCCACTGACGCTGTGTAAACAATCGGCGGAGGTTCGCTTTGGCGTACGTGATCAACGAGCCGTGCATCGGCACCAAGGACACCTCGTGCGTCGAGGTGTGTCCCGTGGACTGCATCCACCCGACTCCCGACGAGCCCGGCTTCGCGGAGGCGGACCAGCTCTTCATCGACCCGGACGAGTGCATCGACTGCGACGCGTGCGTCGAGGCCTGTCCCGTCGACGCCATCACCTCGGAGGACCAGGTGCCGCCCGAGTGGCAGAAGTACATCGCCCTCAACGCGGACTACTACAAGAGCGCGCACCACTGACCCTCGGGTCGGGCTGCGTAAGAGTGCGGATGAGAGGACTCGAACCTCCACGGGGTTGCCCCCACAGGCACCTGAAGCCTGCGCGTCTGCCAATTCCGCCACATCCGCGGGAGCGGTCACTCTAGCGAGGGCCTAGCCCTTCGTGCCGATTTCAGCGACGAGTCGCCGGACGCTCGGCCGTCGGTTGATTCGCACGCGATCGCGGTTCGCCCGGTAGTCCAGGCCTGCCTCCTCGCAAGCCGAAGTGAAGAGCGTCCGGATGTCCGCTGACGAGTTACAGAAGTCGGCCGTGAGGTACTCGTAGGGACCGGTCCGGTTTATGAACATGCAGCCGTCAGACCAGATGCAGCCGCGAAGGAATTGAAATGGTGCGGAGCGGACCAGATCGCGCTGCCAGGGCTCCAAGGCGATGGTGCGCTGATGCTTCTGGCCCGGACCGTGCTGCGGGAACAGGCAGGGGAGGTGCGAGCTGTAGACGGAGAGCACCACGGTTGCTCCGTCGTCCGCGCGCACCCGGCCGATGCGGTTCCCCACGAAACCCCTTTCGAGAACTGCCTGTGCATCGTCGATAACTCGCGGGTGGCGGGCATCCAGCGAGATTCGCATCCGGAACGTCCGCCGGGCTGCTGAGATGCAGCCGTCGCCGAGGTACAACCCGAGCACGAACGAGTAGTCCTCGGCGATCCAGCCCGTAGGCCGCATGCGCCGCCAGCAGCGTGGGCAGAGGAGGGTTGGCGCCGCGCGTCGTAGATCGCGCACCGTCGTTCGCGGCAGTCCCGTACGGCGTCCGACCTCGCCATCTGGGTGACCGAGGGCAACTAGCGCGCGCGCTTCCTCGCGGAGGGAGGCCGGATGCATTGAGGACAGGCTAGGCCCCATCCCGGCGGCAGATTTTTCCCGCTAGTTGGCTGCCCGGTCCGACTTGCGCGCCTTGTCCGGGAAGGTCCGGAAGACCGAGTCCCAGTACGGCGCGCTGATGCCGAAGCCCGTGGTGTCGTCCTGGAAGTGGTGGCGCATGTGCAGCTCGCGCAGCCGCTTGCCGAAGCGCGACTTGGGCTTGTGGTGGTGCAGGAAGTAGTGGACCTCGTCGTAGATCACGTAGCCGGCGAGGAACCCGGCGCCGAACGCGTACCAGTGGGGGGTGCCGAGCACCGCCCAGAAGCCGACGCAGAAGAGCGACGACAGCGGGACGCTGACCGACGGCGGCATCACGAGGCGCAGCGGGTCGTTCGGGTGGTCGTGGTGGACGCCGTGCATGATCCAGTGCAGGCGCGCGCCGAAGCCGTCCTCGGGCTCGAAGTGGAAGATCACGCGGTGGATCCAGTACTCGCTGAGAGTCCAGAAGAAGTAGCCCGCGAGGAACAGCCCGATCAGCGTCAGCGCGCTCATCTCGCCGATGCCGAGCACGATCAGCACCACGACGGCGGGAACGAAGATGAGGACCGGGACGACCGGGTGGACGCGCGACAGCTTGTCCAGCAGGTCGTTGTCGAACATGCGCGGGGAGGCGCGAAGGACGTCGGTTCGGCGGCTTGCTTCCATCGCGCCCGATTCTAGTCGGCGCGGCGGCGAGCGCCGAGTGGTCAGTAACGGTTCAGACGCCGGTTGATCGGCCCGGCGGGGCGGGGCGGGGGCGCCGATCCGCCGCCGCTGCTCGGCGCGCGCCAGCGCACGCTCGCGCCCATGGCTTCCTGGGCCGCGCGCTGCGGGCCCGCGCCGGTCATCGCCGGGGCGGCCGCGACGCGGGTGGGACCGCCTGCGGCTGCGGCTCCTGCGGTGCCGGGACGCGCGACGTGGGTGCGGAGCGCGCCCGTCGCGAGCGCGCGCGCGATCTCGTTCGAAACCGGCTGCCACGGCTCGGCGGGGCGGCCGAGCAGGTAGCCCTGGCCGTAGTTCACGCCGAGGTTCACGAGTGTGCGCAGCTCGTCGACGGTCTCGATCCCCTCCGTGAGGATGCCCGCGCCGACGCGGCGGGCGAACATCACGAAGAACTCGACGAGCGCCGTCTTCGCGCCGTCGTTGTTGATGCCCTCGATGAGCGCGCGGTCGAGCTTGATCACGTCGGGCTGCACGCGCATCAGCTGCTTGAGGCCGGCGTAGCCCGAGCCGGCGTCGTCGACGGCGATGCGGGCGCCGCGCGCGCGGAGCCGCTCGATGCCCTCCTCGAGAGCGCCGTCCTCGGCGGCAAGCTCGTGCTCGGTGATCTCGATCACCACGCTCGAGAGGTCCTGGGGGAGCACCTGGAGGATCTTGGTCGAGGCGATCGCCGAGGGGCTGAAGTTGAGCGAGAGGTACGTGCCCGGCGGCCGGTGCGGCGCAGAGAGCGCGGCGCGGATCGCGGCGGTCTCGAGCTGGAGGCCGCGGCCGCACGCCTGCGCCTGGTTGAACCACGCATCCGGGCCGCGCTTGATCTCGCTGTTGAAGCGCGACAGCGCCTCGTAGCCGATCGTGCGGCCCGAGTTGAGGTCAACCAGCGGCTGGAACACCGGCGTGATCGGGTCGGGCTGGGCGAGCAGCTCGTCGATCTCCGCGCGCTGCTGCTTCATCGTGGGGATGGCCGAGACCTGGTCGCGGTCGTACTTGCGCGTCTGGTTGCCGCCGTTGCGCTTGGCCACGTCGAGCGCGGAGCTCGCGAGCTCTGAGAGGTTGGCGTCCTCGCCGGCGCTGTCGGGGAAGCACACGAAGCCGGCCGATGCGGTCAGCTCGACCTCGTCGGGGAGTGCGCGCATGATGGCGTCGCGAGCCCGCTCGGTCACGTCGCGGGCGTAGGCGGAATCCGCGCCGTGGATCAGGATCATGAAGTCGTCGCCGCCGAGGCGCGCAACGAGGTCGTCGCCGCGAACGGCCTTGCCGAGTGCCTCCGCGACGAGCGTGAGCGCCTCGTCGCCGCGGGCGTGGCCGCGCTCGTCGTTGACCTTCTTGAAGCCGTCGATGTCGATCGCCGCGACCGCCAGGGGTAGGTCGCGCTCGCGCGCCACCTGGAGATCCTGGCGCAGGCGCTCGTGGAAGTGGCGGTGGTTGGCCAGGCCGGTGAGGCCGTCGGTGTCCGCGGCGAGCTTGAGACGCTCGCGCTGGTGGCCCACGATCGTCGCCATCCGGTTGAAGCCCTCGGCCAGCTCGCACAGCTCGGCGGCGCCGTCGGGGATCAGGCGAGCGTCGTAATTCCCTTCCTCCATCTCCTGCAGGGCAGTGCGCACCCGCTCGAGCGGCTGGATCGCGGCCCCGTTCACGATCCAGGTGACGTAGAGGACCAGGCCGAACATCAGGATGACCCCGCCGGCCACGGCCACGGGGATGATCGGTAGGTCGAGCTTGTTCGCCGCCGAGGAGATGATCCCGACCGATGCGGCCAGGACGATCGAGCCGATGCCGATGGGCAGCAGGATCTCGGTCCGGAGGCGCCCCCCGGCCCGCGGAGAGGTCGGCTGATTCGCGGCCGTGCGGGTCTGTGGAGGCAGCGCGTCGCCACGCCGGCGGAGAGCCGTGTTGGTGGTCCGCGTCGCCGGACCGTTCGTCTTCGCCGGCTCCTGCGTCTGTTGCGCCATCCCGCGTGCGTATCGGCAGGCTAAGCGCGCGCCTATAGAGAGCGGGCGAATTCGCCCGCGGACGTCAAAGGGTGATCACGTGGTCCGGCGGCGCCTGGGACAGCGCCCCGTAGAGGTCCGGGAAGCACCCGACGCTGACCCCCTGGACCGTGCCGGTGGGCTCGCAGTTGCCCGGCTCGCCGGTCGCGAGCTGGCGCTCGAGCGCGCACTGGTCGCACATCATCAGCAGCATTCCGTTGTCACGGGCGACCTTCGAGAGCCGCTCACCCAGCGGATCCCCTTCGCGCAGGACGTAGTTGTTGTCGTCGAAGAAGAACATCCCGACGACGTCGACGCCGTGAGTCCCCTCCTCGAGCTGGGGAAGGATCATCTTGCCGAGCTTGTAGCTGGCGGTGTGGCCGGAGGTGGAGAAGACGTAGGCGACTTTCATGCCGCGGGACCCTACTGGGGCCCCTACGCCACGCCCGGCTGCGACAGCCCCGACTCGTACGCGTAGACCACGGCCTGGACGCGGTCGCGCAGGTGGAGCTTCATGAGGATGCGGGCCACGTGCGTCTTGACGGTGGTCTCGCTCACGATCAGCTCGGCGGCGATCTCGGCGTTCGACATCCCGCGCGCGACGAGCTTGAAGACCTCGAACTCACGGGCGGTGAGCTCCTCGATCTCCTTCGGCGCGGCGCGCTCGACCGGCGAGTTCTTCGCGAACTCCTCGATCAGGCGGCGCGTGATCGACGGCGCCAGCAGCGCTTCGCCGCGCGCCACCACCTGGATGCCGGCCACCAGCTGCTCGGCCGGCACGTCCTTCAGCAGGAACCCGGAGGCCCCGGCGCGCAGCGCCTCGTAGACGTACTCGTTCAGGTCGAAGGTCGTGAGCATCAGGACGCGCGTGGGGTTGTCGCCGTCGCCGTTCACGATCTGCCGCGTTGCCTCGAGCCCGTTCAGGCGGGGCATGCGGATGTCCATGAGCGCCACGTCGGGCTTCAGCCGGGTGATCATCTCGACCGCCTCTACGCCGTCCTCGGCCTCGCCGATCACATCGATCTCGGGCTCTGCCTCGAGGATCATCTTGAAACCGGCGCGCACAAGGGCCTGGTCGTCTGCAATCAGTACTCGAACGCTCATCGATCCTCTGTCTTGAGTGGAAGCGTGGCCCGCACTTCGAAGCCGCCATTGGCACGGTACCCGGCCTCGAGCCGCCCGCCAAGCATTGCGACTCGTTCCCTCATGCCAACAAGGCCCTGGCCTTTGCCATTTTGCGCTGCCGCGCGGACGCCGCGGCCGTCGTCGATGACGTCGACCTCCATCTCGTCGTCGCTGTAGCGGAGCCGAACGTGGGCGTGGGCGGCGCCGGCGTGCTTGAGGGTGTTGGTGAGGGCCTCCTGCACGATCCGGAACGTGGAGAGGTCGACGCCGGGTGAGACCTGGCGGCGCTGGCCCTCAACCTCCAGCTCGACGGCGAGGCCCGCCTCGCGCGCGAGGTCGATCAGTGAGCCGAGCTCGTCGATCGACGGCTGCGGGGCGAGCGCCGCGCTTTCGCCCTCGGCGCGCAGCACGTCGAGCATCCGGCGCATCTCGGCGAGGGCCTCGCGGCCGGTCTGCTCGACCGACGCGAGCGCCTCGCGGGCGCGGTCGGGGTCACGATCGATCATGCGCCGGGCGGCGGAGGCCTGCACGACCATCACGCTCACGTTGTGGGCGACCACATCGTGCATCTCGCGCGCGATGCGCGCGCGTTCCTCGGCCACGGCGAGCTTCTGCTTCTCCGCCTGGTCGCGTTCGAGCCGCGCCGCCTTCTCGCGCAGCTCACGCGCCAGCTGGATGCGCGCGTTCACGATGCGCCCGACGAGGAACGGGCCGCCGACCAGCAGGAAGGTGAAGACGAACGAGTCGGCGCTGCTGTCGGCGCCGACGAGGACCGCGATCCAGACGAGCCCCTGGACGAGCGCGTAGGTGGGAAGCGCGACCCTGCGCTCGAGGAGCACGCCCATCGAGTAGACGGCGAGCGGGATCGTGATGATCGGCGTGATCGCGTTCTCGGACAGGTCGCCGCTCAGAAGCTCCTGCCACAGGACCACCGCCGCCATGAACGGGGCGACGAACAGGGGGAGCGGGCGTCGCCACGCGATCGGCAGCGTCACCCCCGCGGCTGCCACCGCGTTCACCCAGTGCGGACCCTGGATGCTGTCGCTCAGCGCGAGCTCGAGCTCGCACACCGCGCATGCCACAAGTGCGACGACGCCGTCGATCGACAGCGGGCCGCCGCGCCTGCGAAGAAAGGCACGTAGATGGTGCACGCGTCGAAAGTAGCTTCGCGCGAGCGCGTAGTCATCGTCCGTACCGAGTACGCGATCTCATCCTCAAGGATGACGACAAATCGCCGGAATGGGCGATGCCAAGCGCTTTCTGCCGTAAGAGGATGCTCCTCGAGATGGCGAGCTGGAAGACACGAACGATCGTGAAGGGAGCGCCGGAGCATGTGCTCGAGGTGCTCACCGATCCGGCCGCCGCGCGCCGCTGGTCCCCGATCGGCTTCGAGCTCGAGCAGTTCGACGGCGACCGCCTCCGCAGCGGGGACCGCGCCGTCCTCTCGGGCCGCCTCGCGGGCCGCGGCGTGAGCTTCGAGGTGGAGATCATCAAGGCCGGCGGCGGTCAGCTGGAGCTGCGCGCGATCGGGCCCGTCGAGATGGACGTGGCCTACGACGCGATCGCCGCCGACGAGGGCACCGAGGTCGTCGCGTCGGTGTCGGTGCGCAGCGCCGGCGGGCTCTTCGGCCGGATGCTCCAGAGCGCCACCGACGCCCTGCTCGCGGGCGGCGCCCTCAACCTCGCCGTGCAGGGCGTTGCGCGCGAGGTCGAGCGCACCTACGCCGTTTGTTGAGCTGGCCTCCGTTCAGCTTCGCGTAGCCCCGGGTACGGCTGACGGGCACGTGATCTCCACGGAAGGGAGGAGCAAGTGAGCACGGGTGCAATCATCGCCATCGCCATCGGCGTGGTGATACTGGTCGCGGTTGCCGCATTCCTGATGAGAGGACGGCGGCGGAGGCGGCTCGAGGAGCGGCGCGTCGAGGCAGGCGAGCTGCGCCAGGAGGCGCGGCGTCGTGAGCTGCGCGCCGACCGCGAGAGCGCCATCGCGGACGAGCAGGAAGCGCGAGCGCGCCGCGAGTTGGCCGCCGCGCAGGAGCGCTCGCAGACGGCCGACAAGGAACGTCGCTTCGCACGCGAGCACCACGAGCGCGCGACTGCGCTCGACCCCGACGCGTCCGACGACGAAACTCGTCAGGACGAGCCTGCCGAGGCAACTCGGCGGCGCTGAGCCGGCGGCGCCCGCATACGACTGCGGGCGCCGTTTGCTCATGTTCCGCGCGCATGTGAACGGGTAGCCCATCAGCTCCACCCCGAGTTTCGAAGGAGCACCCGATGCCACCGAGCGACATCCAGGAACAGCTTGTGAAGCACCTCACCGACATGCACGCGATCGAGGTGCAGGCGGAGGCGCAGATGAAGGCCGCGCCGAAGATGGCCGGCACCGAGGAGCTCGCGCGCATCTACGAGCAGCACGAGCGCGAGACCGAGGAGCACAAGCGTCTCGTGGACGAGCGGCTCGAGGCGCTGGGCCAGTCGCCGTCGAAGCTGAAGGACGTGGTCGCGGGCGCCGGTGCCGTCCCGTTCATCCTCTTCGCGAAGTCCCAGCCCGACACTCCCGGCAAGCTCGCGACGCACGCGCTCTCCTACGAGCACATGGAGCAGGCGGGCTACGAGATCCTGATCCGCGAGGCCGAGCGGGCGGGCGACGAGGAGACCCGCGAGATCGCGCGCAGGATCCGCGATCAGGAGATCGCGATGGCCGAGCGGATCGAGTCGCATTTCGACGAGACGGTCGAGGCGTCGCTGCGCGACCAGTCCCCGGACGACCTCGAGGAGCAGCTCGTCAAGTACCTCGCCGACGCGCACGCGATCGAGAGCCAGGCGATCGGGCTGCTCCAGGGCGGCGAGAAGATCATCGGCGAGGGCGAGCTCGCGAAGGCGATGAGCGACCACCTCGACGAGACGCGCTCGCACCAGGCGAGCGTCGAGTCGCGGCTCGAGGCGCTCGGCGGCTCACCGAACAAGCTCAAGGACGCCGGCCTGCGGCTGGGTGCGCTCAACTGGGGCGGCTTCTTCAAGGCCCAGCCGGACACGCCCGCCAAGCTCGCGGCGTTCGCGTACGCCTTCGAGTTCCTCGAGGTGGGCGCCTACGAGCAGCTGAGGCGCGTGGCCGCACGCGCCGGTGACAGCGAGACCGAGCGCATAGCGAGCGCGATCCTCACAGACGAACGCGCGGCGGCCGCCACGATCGCGGCGCACTGGGACGACGCCGTCGACGCGACGCTCGACACGCGCGGGATCGCCGCTACTCGCTGACGGGAGGTGGAAGGGCGACGCGCTGCGCCGGGCGCTCCTCGAGCTGCTGGGCGAGTGCCCAGCTGTAGAGCCACAGCGCCGCGTCGTCTTCCTCGCTCCCGCGCACGGGCAGCTGCTCGACGATCTCGTCGGGTGAGCGTCCGTCGTGCACGAGCGTGGAGGCGATCTCGTGGAGGAGAGTGCCTTCGCTGTCTGGGGTCAGGACAGCCATGAAGTGCGCAGTTTCCGCTGATCGGCGCCCCCGTCAAGTGAGAGTGGACAAATTGCGGAGCTTTTCCCCGCAAAATGCGGCCGGGAATCGGTAGGTTTGGCGCGCATGAAGGACGACGAACGCGACGCCGCGGTGAACGAGCACCTCAAGGCGCTCGACGACGAGCTGGAACGGCTCCGCAAGCTCGAGGCCGCGATGGACCGCCGGATCGCCGACGCCGACGACGAGCGGCGGGCGATCGAGGACGAGGTCCGCGGCCGCCCGGACGACTGAGTGTCATAGCTCACGGAACCCCGCGCAGGGCGTGCGTACTGCCCTTGCATGAGGAGGCTCGTCGGCTTGGTGGTCATCGCGCTGGCGCTCGGCGCGGGCACGGCGAAGGCGGCAACGATCCCCGTGACCACCACCGCCGACGGCCCGACGCCGGGCGCATGCTCGCTGCGGGAGGCCGTCGACTCCGCGAACAACGACGCGAGCACCGAATGCGTCCCGGGCAGCGGCGACGACACGATCAAGCTCGATGCCGGCCACTACGTGCTGTCGGTCGGCCCGGCCGGCGAGAATCTGAACTCGGGCGGCGACCTTGACATCGACTCGAGCCTGGCGATCGATGGCGCCGGCGCGCTGAAGACGACGATCGACGCCCAGCACATCGATCGCGTGATCCAGGTCCTCGGCGCCTCGAACGCGGTCACGATCAAGGGCTTGACGATCACGGGTGGCCTGACGGCGTCGGGCCTGGGCCCCCCGGACGCGACCGGTGGGAACGCCAAGGCCGACGACGCGAGCGACGGCGACGATGGCGGCGGCATCTTCTCGGACGGCCCGCTGACGATCGAAGACTCCATCATCACCGGGAACCTCGCCGGGGACGGCGGACCCGGGGGCAACGCGATCGGCGGTGCCGGCAGCGGGAATGGCGGAGCGGGCGGCAGCGCCACGGCGGGCTTTGGCGGTCGAGGGGGCGGCGGCGCGGGCATAGAGGCGCGCGGCAACCTCACGATCCGTCGCAGCCGCATCAGCGGCAACCGCACGGGTGACGGCGGACGCGGCGGCAACGCCGTCGGCGGCGCAGGCGGGCCGGGAACCGCCTCGACCGCGGGCGGCGCGGGTGGATCCGCACTCGCGGCGGGTGGCGGCAGCGGCGGCGAGGGCGGCGCGATCGAATCGAGTGGCGACCAGGTCACCATCGTCGACAGCACGATCTCAGGCAACGACACCGGCGTTGGCGGCGACGCCGGGACCGCCACCGGCGGCGCGGGCGGCACCGGGACAACCGGCAGCGGAGCCGGTGGGACGGGCGGCGCGGCGACGGGCGGATCCGGCGGCGCGGGCGGCGTCATCGGCGCGATCGCGGCCTTCGGGCACGTGACGATCTCGGGCTCGACGATCACGAACAACAGCTCCGGCAGCGCGGGCGCGGCCGGCGCGGCCAGTGGTGGCAACGGCGGCGGCGCGGGCAGTGGCGGCAACCAGAACGGCGGCGACGGCGGGAGCGGGACCGGCGGCGACGGCGGGTTCGGCGGGCTGTCCTCCGCAATCGGCGCCGAGACCGCGGTGGACATCACGAACTCGACGATCGACGCGAACACGGGCGGCAACGGGTCGACCGGAGGCGGCGCCGTGGGAGGCAACGGCGGGAATGGGACTTTGAGCAGCGTCGGCGGCCACGGCGGAAACGCGGCCGGCGGCGACGGCGGCAGCGCGGGCGGCGGCGCGCTCGTCCTGTTCGGCAACGGGAACACGCTCCAGGCGCTCACCCTCACCTCGAACACGATCGGCGCCGGTGGCGGGGCGGGGTTCGCCTCGCCCGGGGCGGGCGGGACCGGATCGGTTCATGGACAGCCCGGCAACTCGGCGCCGGGGAACACCACGCCGCCGTTTGTCGCGTCGGCGCTGGTCGCGACTCCGGGCACCGCGATCGCCGGCAGCATCGTGGCCGGCAACGCCGCTGCGGCGTGCGCCGGGGCGACCGACGGCGGTCACAACGTCACGTCGGACCCGGGCTGCTTCGGCCTGATGGCGGACCCCGAGCTGGGCCCGCTGCAGGACAACGGCGGGTCGACCCTCACGCGCGCGATCGCGCCCGACAGCCCCGCGCGCGACATCGTGCCGGCAGCTGGGTGCCCGGCGGCCGACCAGCGCGGCGTGTCGCGGCCCCAGGGCATCGCCTGCGACGCCGGCGCGTTCGAGGTGCCGGGCGCCGCGCCGCTGACCAGCTCGCCGCCGCAGCAGAGCCCACAGCCGCCGGACAGGATCGCGCCGGTGTTCAGGTCCGCCTCGATCCGGCCTTCCACCTTCGTCGTGAAGAAGGGAACGCGCTTCCGCTACTCGCTCTCGGAGCGGGCGCGCGTCGTCTTCACGATCCAGCACCGAGTCAAGTGCAAGAGCCGGCGCAACCGCCGCCACTGCACGCGCTTCGTCCGCAGCGGCCGCTTCGCCGTCGCGTCCAAGGCGGGCGCAAACGTCCACCGCTTCTCCGGCCGCATCGGCCACAAGCGGCTGAAGCCGGGCCGCTACCGCGCGCTGCTCGTCGCGACAGACGCCGCTGGCAACAGTTCGAAGGTGAAGAGGCTCGGCTTCAGGGTCGTGCGGCGGTAGCCCGAAACTTCGCGCGCGCGGCGGCGTTCGTGAAGGCGTGGGGGGAGCGCGGGTCCTGGGGGCGGCAATCGCACTGGTGGTCTTTCTCGTGCCGGCCGGATCCGCCGCGGCCGTGCAGGTGGAGGGCAACGCAGCAGGCGACACGGTCGCCGTGTTCTCGCTGCCATACGGCAAGGCGCGGTATTGGGCCGCCTTCAAGCCGGCCGGGCAAGAGTTCGGGCCCAGCGTCCAGCTGACGCCGAAGGGCGCGTTTCGCCCGAGCGCCGCAGTCGCGCCGGACGGCACCGCGATCGTCACGTGGGAGCTCAAGGGCAGCGTGATGGCGCGCATCAGGCCGCCCGGCGGGGATTGGGGCGCGCCCGTGACGGTCGCGGCCGCGCGCAACCTCGAAGGCGGTCCCGAGCTCGCGGTCGACGGCACGGGCAATGCCCTGGTCGCGTGGTCGGACGCCGCCGGCCTGATGAGCGCTTCGTACCGCCCTGCGGGAGCCGCATTCGGGGCCCCGGAGCTCATGCCGGGCAAGGGCACGATCAAGGCGCTGGCCATGGACGGCGCGGGCGAGGCCATCGCGATCTCGGCGGGAGGCTCGCCGTCGAACGGCGTTCTTCAGAGCTCGATCCGTCCCCCAGCCGGGGCATTCGGCGAGCCGACGACTGTCGCGCCGATTGCGAACTCTTACGGCGTCGCGCTCGCGATGTCGGTCTCCGGGGCGGCGCTGGTTGCCTTTTCGCAGGACAAGGGCATCGCTGCCGCGTCGCGCGAGCCTGCGGGCGCGTTCGGGGCGCCGGTCCGCGTGAGCGACAAGCACAGCGAGCCGTTCGGCACTGCGTGCTACGGCCCGACCGTGGAGGACGCGGCGCTCGCCGGAGACGGGACCGGGACCATCACCTGGGGCATCGACTTCGGGGTCGACTACGACACGTGCGGAACCGGCTGGACGCGGCAGTGGATGAGCGCCGAGACTGGCGACGGGACTTTCGCGGCGCCGGTCGAGCTCACCAGCCCGCGATTCCCGGGCGGGAGCGCGTCGGCAGCGGCGAACGAAGAGGGCGACACCGCGGTCAGCTGGGGGCTCGGCGGCTTCGACGTCGCCGCCACGTACCGGCCGGCGCGCAGCTCGTTCGGAGCGCCATTCCAGCTCGCCGGCCCCAGGCGCGGCGGCGCTGACGACGTTGCCATCGATGGGAGCGGCCGCGCGACGGCGGCGTGGGACCAGAACGACGGCGAGCGCGATCGCGTGGTCGCGCGTGGCTTCGGCGCCACCGGCGCTTCGGGTCCGGCGGTCACGCTGCGCGCGCGGCCCGCGTACACACACAGGCGCGACGGCTTTCGCCGTTGCCACCCGCCAGGCAGCCGAGTGCTGCTTCGCACGCGCGAGGCCGTGGTCTTCCGGCAGACGCGCAGCCCGAATCGCGCGAAGTACGGGTGCTTCTTCAAGCGGGGCAGGCCGGTGGCGCTCGACTGGGGCTTCGAAGACTTCCCGGTGACGACTTCGCCACCGCCCGCGATGGCGCTGGCCGGGCCGCTCGTCGCGTCCTACTTCCTCGATGAGGAATGTGGTGCCTGTGGCGGCCAGCAGGGGATCGAGGTGATCGACCTGAGGACCGGGCTCGAGGCCGACGGCTTCGCTCCCTACGGCCAGCCGTATGCAGAGTCCGTCCGGCGAATCGTCCTCCGCCGCGATGCCGCCGTGGCATGGCTGAGCCGCGCCGGCTCCATCTTCAAGCTCGATGCCGGCTCTGCGCGCGCCGTCCGTATCGCGCACGGCAAGAACATCGATCCGCGCTACCTCAATCAGGCGCACGGCCGCGTCTACTGGCGGCAGGGCGGCAGGCGGCGCTCCGCCCCGCTGCGCTGACTAGCCGACGCGCCGCCCGGCCATCTCCGCATGCGCGAGCACCGAGGCCGCGAACGCGTCGAAGCCCGACGCGTAGAGCTGCTGCGGCCCGTCGCAGAGCGCGGCGTCCGGGTCCTCCGCCACCTCCACGATGATCCCGTCGGCGCCGACGGCCGCCGCCGCGCGCGCGACCGGCTCGACGAGCCGGCGGTCGCCGGCCGCATGGCTCGGATCGACGATCACCGGCAGGTGCGTGTGCAGCTTGAGCCATGCGACGCCGCCGAGGTCGATCGTGAAGCGCGTGGCGGTCTCGAACGTGCGGATGCCGCGCTCGCAGATCATCACGCGCTCGTTCCCCTCCTTGAGGATGTAGTCCGCCGCCATCAGGAGCTCCTCGAGCGTCGACGACAGCCCGCGCTTGAGCAGCACCGGCTTGCCGAGCTTGCCCACCACCTCGAGCAGCGCGTAGTTCTGCATGTTGCGCGCGCCCACCTGGATCACGTCGACCGTCTCGGCCAGCGCGTCGGCATGGGCCGAGTCGGTGAGCTCGGTGACCACCGGGAGCCCCGTCCGGTCGCGGGCCTCGCGCAGGATCGCCAGTGCCTCGAGCCCGAGTCCCTGGAACGAGAACGGCGACGTGCGTGGCTTGAACGCGCCGCCGCGCAGCATCGAGGCGTACGGCTTCACGGCGTCGGCGATCGCCAGCGTCTGCTCGCGCGTCTCCACCGTGCACGGGCCGGCAATGAGCGTGAAGGTCTCACCGCCGCCCACGCGACGGCCGTCGACGTCGAACGAGGTGGGGGAGTCGTGGCTCAGCTCGCTCGACGCGAGCTTGTAGGGGCGGCTGATCGGGATGACCTGGTCCACGCCCGCCATGCCCTCGAGCGCCAGCGCGCGGACGCCCTCGGGATCGCCGATCGCCCCGATCGCCGTGGTCAGCTCGCCCGGCATCACCTTCGCGTGCACCCCGACCGCCTCGAGCCGCGCGACCACCGCGGAGATGTCGGCCTCGGAGGCCTGCGGTGTCATCACCACCATCACGGTGGCGAGCTTAATTCAGGCGGCGAGCGCCTCGCTCGCGCCGGTGCCGCGGTCGATCTCGACCTCGATGCCCTCGCCGAGGAAGCTCACACAGCCCTGGACGCCCGCCGACTCGAGGTGCGGCTCGTCGTACGCCCACACCACGTCCTCGAGCACCTGGCCGGACGGGAGGCGGAGGGACCAGTAGCGCGCGGTCCCTTTGTACGGGCACACGGTCGCCTTGTCGCTCGGCACGAGCAGGTCGTCGCGAACGTCGCCAAGGGGCACATACGCGCGTGGCGGCGTGCTCGTCTCGAACAGCAGCTTCGGATGCACGGACGTGGCGACGACCTCGCCGCGCGCGCGGATCGTGACCCGCGCGTCGGTGTCGCGCACCTCGACGCGGTGGTACGGGTCGCGCAGCGGCACCGTCAGCCGTTCCGACTCCTCGTACCACTCGTCCATCCGGTCCCAGTACGCCGCGGCGTAACCCTCCAGCCACGGCGCCGTCTCGATCGGCTCCGGGTAGCCCCAGATCGCGTTCTCCGCCGTGCGGCCGCCGGCGCGCACCGTCCAGTACGCGGCATCGCCCTTGAACGGGCAATGGGTGGTGTGATCGGTCGGCTCGAGCAGATCCTGGCGGACGTCCTCGAGCGGCACGTAGAGCACCGGCGGCAGCGACGACTCGTAGAGCAGCTTGCCGCGCACGGTGTCGATCACGGTCTCGCCGCCGAGGATCGCGCGCATGCGGCGCGGGTAGTCCTCGAAGAAGATCCGGTGTCGCGGACCGTCGATGTCGAAGTTGAAGGCGCCGTTCGGGTGATGTCCGAGCGGTCCGCCGCCGAGGGTGAGACTCATCGCGCACCTGCCTCGCGGTCGCTTACGGGAGGTAAGTACGGAGTGTACGCGTTTCGGACGCCACCGACTGGGTAGGTGCCGGGGGCGAGGGGGAGGGTCGACACGTGCGACTCCGCTCTCGAGATCGGGCATCGGGACGCGGCCGCGCCAACCGCGGCAGCCGGACCTCGCCTTCCACCACCACGCGAGGTTCCAGTAGTGCCCACCAAGACCCCGAGACGGCTCTTCCCGCGACGGCGCGTTACGAGCGAGCTTCGCTGCATCGCGTGCGGCCGCCCGATCGCATCGGCCACCGACGTCATCTCGTTGCAGGGCGGCGCCTTCCACGCCGCGTGTGTCCTCTACTCGCGGAGGCGGACCTAGCACCAGCGCTTGGCGCACGCGCCGGCCCCGCTTCTACGGCGCCGTGCTGCCAACAGGCGGACCCCCGGGCCATCGGCTTCCCTCCCCCCGAGTCATGGCCCGGGGGGTCCGTCACACCGCCCGTCAGCCCTTGGCACCGTCCGTGGGCTCGAGCACGAAGACCTCGACGCTCAGATCCGGGTCCGGCTGATCCCGCTGAAGAACCCGACGACCACGCGACCGGTGATCCGCTCGATCGCGCCGACGAACTCGTCGCGGATGACCTGCTGGAGCTCGTCGCGCGCGGAGCAGACGCTGCTCTCCAGTGGCGTAGTCGAGAGCGGTAGGTGTTCCCATTCGGCGCCCGGGTACGCCGCGATCAGGGACGTGGGGACGAGGAGTCGTACCCGTCAACGGGGGCGGCTGGTTGGACTCGCGTCCCCTCTGTAGTGTCGCCGAGGATGATCTTCCGGCAGATCACCCACGACGACCTCGGCTGCGCGTCGTACCTGATCGGCGACGACGACGCCGGCGTCGCGGCAGTCGTCGATCCGAAGCTCGACATCGAGGAGTACCTCGCGCTCGCGCGCTACATGGGTGTCTCGATCGAGCACATCCTGGAGACCCACAACCACGCGGACCATGTGTCTGGACACGGGCGCCTGGCGGCGGCCACCGGCGCGGCCATCCACATAAACCGCGAGGCCTCGCCGGACTATGACCACGAGCCGTTCGACGACGGCTGGCAGCTCGAGCTCGGCGCCGTCCAGGTGCGCGCGATCCACACCCCCGGGCACCGGCCGGAGCACACGGCGTTCGCGCTTGTGGACACAGACCGCGGCGACCGGCCGTGGGCGGTGCTGACCGGCGACACCCTGTTCGTGGGCGACATCGCGCGGCCCGACCTCGCGGTCGACAAGTCCGAGGGCGCGCACGGCATCTTCCGCTCGCTGCACGAGAAGCTGCTCGTGCTGCCCGACGACTGCGAGGTTTGGCCCGGCCACCTCGGCGGGTCGCTCTGCGGGGGCCCGGGGATGGACATGAAGGTGTCGTCGACGATCGGCTTCGAGCGCGCGCACAACGACATGCTGCGCGTGACCGACGAGGACGAGTTCGTGGAGCGCGCGATCTCCTCACTCGGGCCGCAGCCGCCCAATTTCAAGGCGATCGTCGCGATCAACCGCGGTCCGCTGCTCGCCGGTGAGGTCGACCTCCACCCGCTCACGCCGCGTCAGGTCGAGGTCAAGCGGTCGGAGGGGGCGCTCGTGGTGGACGTGCGCACCGACCTCCAGTTCGACGACGCGCACATCCCCGACGCCGTATGCAACCCGGCGGTGCGCGCGGGCTTCGGCACCAAGCTCGCATGGGTCGCGGACCATGAGCAGCCGATCGTGCTCGTCGGCCGCGACGACGACGACGCCACGCGCGCCGGTCATCTCGCGGCGTCGGTGGGCATCACGAATATCGCCGGGTATCTGTCGGGTGGGATGACGAGCTGGCGCCAGGAGAAGCGGCCGACCGTGTCGATCGAGCGGATCGACGTCGATGAGCTGCACGCGCGCGCCGACGGCGAGGTGCAGATCCTCGACGTGCGCGAGCAGAGCGAGTGGGACGCCGGCCACATCCCCGGATCGGCGTTCACCCCGTACCACGACGTCCACGGCATCCCGGACGGCATCGACGCGCAGCAGCCCGTCGCGGTGATCTGCTCGTCCGGCCAGCGCTCCGCGGTCGCCGCGTCGCTGCTCAAGCGCGAGGGTGCTGAGCAGGTGATCCACGTGACCGACGGCGGCGTGGGCACGTGGCGGCGCCGGGGCTGGCCGATCGAGGAGCCCGAGCGGGCTGCCAGCGGGCAACGGGCGTGACCGAGCAGGAGCCGCCGCGCGACGAGATCGACGCGCGTTTCACCTTCGCGAACGAGCGCACCTTCCTCGCCTGGAACCGGACGGCGCTCGCGCTCGTGGCCGCCGGGCTGGCGGCCGCCGAGCTGTTGAAGACACGTCCCGCCGGCCTGCGCCTGATCGTGGCGGTGCCGCTGATCGTGCTCGGCGCTGTGACGGCGGTGACGAGCTACTCGCGCTGGCGGGCCAACGAGCGCGAGATGCGGCTCGGGCGGCCGCTCGCGGAGTCGCGGCTGAGCCTGTCGCTGGCGATCGGCATCGGCGTGGTGGCGGTCGCCGCGCTGGTGCTGGCGGTGGTCGATGTCGCCCGCTGACGAGGCCGAGGATCCAGGCAAGGCGCTCGAGCGCACGACTCTCGCCTGGACGCGGTCGGGGCTGTCGCTCGCGGCGATCGGGGCGCTGATCCTGCGTGCGGCCGCGCTGTCGCACCTCACGTTCCTCAGCTACGTGGTGGGGACCCTCCTGGTGATCGCGGCGGTGCTGCTCTGGGCCCAGGGCAGCCGTCCCTATCGCACGCGCGAGGCCTGGCAGCGCGACCGGACGCTGCTGCCGGACGCGAGCACGCTCCGGATCGTCGCGGTGATCACGTTCGCGGTTGCCGTGTACGCACTCGTGCTCACGATCGTGATCGTCATCGAGTAGCGCTGCTCGCGGGGAACATCCGGCGCGCGGTGACGAACGAGCTCTGGCCCTGGTAGGCGACGCCGAACGCGGAGCCGCCCGCACCCAGCGCGCCGGGCACGGCGGACGAGCCCAGCTCGATCATGCTGAGCGACGAGCCCGGCTGCGAGATCGTGCCGACCTTCCCCGCGGTCGTCGTCGCGTGCGCGTTGCTGAAGTCGACGGTCTCGAAATTGCTCAGGGGGAGCTGCTCGCACCGCCCCGTGGCGACGCATGCGGCGGGCGCCTCGACGATCCACTCGGCCGATGAGACGTCCGGCGCGGTCATCGTCGCGCGCGTGCGGTGGCTCTTGCCGGTCGTGCGGTTGCGCAGCGTGAGCGTCACGTGCCGGCCGCTGACGGTCACCGCTGCCGCGATCCGATTGCCGGGGCGCACCTTCATCCGGATCGTGCGCGCGGCGGCGGGGACCAGTTCGTACCACGCCGAGTAGAAGGCGCGGCCGGAGGCCGAGCAGTCGAACTCGGTACCGGTCTGCTCGAGTGCGCGCGAGCTCTCGGCGTAGCCGCCGAGTCCGATCCACGCGGCGGAGAAGCCGTCCCGGCCGTTCGTGCACGAGCCGTGCGACACCGTCCAGCTGCCGGTCACCCGGCGATAGCGCGCGCCGGTGACGGCGTAGCCGGCCCAGTTGCCGCTGACGACCGTGCTGGTGGCCGCGAGGGCCGGGGAGGGGCCGCCCGCGAGGGCGGACGACGCCGCGGCCACGGCGAGCGCGAGAGTCGAGCGTCGGCGCATCCCAACACGCTGGCGGCGCCGGCTGAATGCGAGCTCTGCGGTTCCTGAGAATCGCCCCTGGTGAAGCGAATTCTCACGCCGATTTCCGGCGCTCGCCCGATTACCCGGGACGTGAACCGACCCCTTCGAGGAGGAAACCGATGAGCGTGAGCTCACTCGACGGCTCGAGCGTCCAGCAGCTCCAGCCACACATGCACCGGCACCACAAGCCGCCGGAGATGACCAAGACCGCCGAGCTGCTCGGTATGAGCACCGACGACCTGGAGCAGGCCCGCAAGTCCGGTCAGTCGCTCAGCGACCTGGCCGCCGGCAAGGGCGTGTCGAAGGACGACCTCGTCGCGAGCATCGGCGAGGACCTGAAGGCGGGTCAGCCCGATGGTGCGCCCCAGCTGTCGGACGCACAGCTGACCCAGATGGCGACGAACATCGCCGACGGCAAGCGGCCGGCCCATCCGCCGCGCGACGGTGACGCCCGGATCGGCGGAGATCGTGCGCAGAGCAACCTCGCATCGCTGGCCGACGAGCTCGGCGTGGACCAGAACACGCTGCTCGACGCGCTGAACTCCGACGGCTTCGACGTGAGCTCGCTGCTGAAGCAGTCGAACTACTCGTCCTCGGCGGATCTGGCGAACGGCCTGGCGATCGACCGGTACGCGTAGGGCGCAAGCGGCGGCGGCCGTTGGCGCAGGCATTGCCTTCACGCCACCCCAGCGGCAAGAATCAGCCCAATGGCGCTGCCGCTCCTGATCGTCGTGGTCCTCCTGGTGGCCGACATCATCGTGACCCCGGGCGTGGTGCTCGTGGGGCTCATGATCGCGGCGCCGTTGCTCGCGGGTCTGACCAGCACGCCGCGCGCGACGCGCATCGTCGCCGCGGCGGCGGTGACGGGCGCAGGGATCTCGTTCATCTGGGACCACTCGTTCGGGTCGGGGCGTTACTGGATCCCGCTGGGCGTGGTGGCGCTCGGGTCCGCGTTCGCGGTCCTGATGGCCGACTACCGAGCGCGCGCGCAGTCGCTCGCCGAGGAGCTTTCCACCACCGAGGCGCAGCTCCAGACGATCCTCGGGACGGTGGCCGCGGCGATCACGGTGCGCGGCGTCGACGGCCGGATGGTCTACGCGAACCAGGCCGCCGCGGATCTGCTCAAGCTGCCCGATCCCGCGGCGGTGGAGGCCGAGCGGCCGGGTGCGCTCATGCAGCGCTTCGACGTCTACACCGAGGACGGCGACCCGGTTGTGCTCGAGGACCTGCCCGGCACCCGGCTGCTGGCGGGCGAGCGGAGCCCTGAGCCGGTTGTGGTTCGCAACGTCGTGAAGGAGACCGGCGAGGAGCGCTGGCTGCTGAACCGCGCGAGTGCCGTCAGCGCCCCCGATGGTCGCGTGGTCATGGCCGTGAACCTGATCGAGGACATCACCGCGACCAAGCGCAGCGAGGTGGCGCAGCGGCTGCTGGCGCAGACGGCCCGCGAGGTGGCCGAGGCGTCGGATCTCGCGCGCACGCTCCAGGCGATCGCCGACGCGGCGGTGCCCGGCCTCGCCGACTGGGCCGGGGTGGACCTGCTGGACAGCGCGGGCCGGCTCCAGCCGGTGGCGATCGCGCATCGCGACCCGGAGAAGGTGCAGCTCGGGTGGATGCTGCGCAGGCGCTGGCCCCCGGAGGCGGGCGATCCGGGCGGGATGGGCGCCGTGGTGCGGACCGGCGAGCCGCACCTCATACCCGAGATCACCGACGACATGCTCGTGGCGGGCGCACGCGATCCCGAACACCTGGCGATCCTGCGGACCGTCGGGCTGAACTCCACGATGATCGTGCCGATCCGCGCGGGCGCCCGGCTGCTCGGGTCGCTCAGCTTCGTCTCGTCCACCTCACGCCGGTTCGACGAGCGCGACCTCGAACTGGCGTCCGACCTCGGGCGGCAGGCCGGGATCTTCATCAACAACGCGCAGCTGCACGCCGAGCAGGCGCACATCGCGCACACGCTTCAGGCCGGGCTGGTCCCCGACCGGATCGCTCCGCTCGACGGCTGGCGCATCTCGACCGCGTACCGGGCCGCGGGGCGGGCGAACGAGGTGGGCGGCGACTTCTACGACGTCGTGGAGTTCGAGGGCGGCTGGGCCGCGGTCATCGGCGACGTGGTGGGGAAGGGGGCCGAGGCCGCGGCGCTCACGGCGCTCGCGCGCCACACGCTCGCGGCCATGATCGAGTTCACCGGCGATGCGGCGCGGGCGCTCGCGGTCCTCAACCGCCGGCTGCGCGAGCGCGGCCCTGACTTCAGCGGCATGTGCACGATCGCGATCGTGGCCGTGAGCCCCTCGGGGCGCGCCACCATCTACTCCGCGGGGCACCCGCTGCCGGTCCTCGTCCGCGGCGGGCGCGCGCGGTTCGTGGGGGAGAGCGGTCGCCTGCTGGGGGTCTTCGACGACATCCGCCCGCAGGGGACCGACGTCGACCTGGTGACGGGCGACCAGCTCCTGCTCTACACCGACGGCGTGATCGACGCGGTCGGCCCGGAGGAGCGGTTCGGCGAGTCGCGGCTGCTGCGCGCCGCCGAGCGACTCGACACGAGCGGCGGCGGCAGCCCCGCCGTCGACCTGATCGCCACGGTGGAGGGGTTCCTCGCGGGCGATCAGAGCGACGACATCGCCATCCTCAGCCTCACGCGCGTGGCTGCAGGGGCCGGGCGCGCGGCGGCCTGACGGCGCCGCCGCGCGCGAAGCGCCTGAGTGCCGTGAGCCGCTACGCCACCGGCGCCGCAGCGCCACGCTCGGACGCCGACGCGCTGCCGAGAGCGAGCAGGAAGACGATTACGCCGAGGATGATGTCGTTCCAGCCGGCGGTCCACGACGAGTCGATCGTGAACGCGGCGACGAACAGCCACACGCCGATCACGGCGTTGACCGCGCTCAGCCACGTCGCACGCAGCGCGCCGCCGATCTTCGCGAGCGCAAGCAGCGCGATGATCGCGCCGAACACCACGTTGTTCCACTTCGGGTCGCCGGGGCCGTAGTTCAGCACCCACGGCGAGATGATCAGCCAGATGCCCGCGAGCACATTCAGCCCACTGAGCGACAGGACATCGTCGCGCCAGTTCGGCGCCGGGGGCGGGGGCGCCGCCGGCGGCGGGACGTCGTAGATCGGCTCGTCAGCGCGCGGACGTACCTCCGCGGCCCGGCGATCGTAGGGAGCCCGGGTTCTCGCTCTGCTTCTTGTTCTGGTTCGTCCATGGGTCGCCATGGGACGCCTCCTTTGTCGGTCGTCACCGATTGGCTGCCCGGGCCCGGCGGCGCCTCAGCGGCCATCGTTACCGCGATTACCTTCTTCATGAACGCCACGTCCGTTGGATGACGGGCTTGTGACTAGCCTCATCCGGATGCCGTTTCGCAGTGCACCGTTCGTGGGCGCGCATGTGACCGTCGTGTTCCTCGCCCGGCGGGTGGGCGGGACCGTGGAGGAGGTCTTCGACGAGGGCCGCCGTGTCGTGGTGGTGACCGAGGACGACGAGGTGATCGCGTTCACGCTGAGCGCGGCCACCGGCAATTTCATGGAGGAGGGAAAGCCGGTGGGCGGCGCGCGCCTGGCCTGGAACGGCTAGGCACGCACCACCCCCGTTTGGTCAGCCCTCCTGGCCGAGCGGCCGCCGCTGCTCGCCGCGCTGCGGCATGTGCGGGTGCGGCACATGCGGATGCGGGAGATGGCGATCGTGCGGATGCACCGCCTCCTTCGCCTCCTCCGCGAGCACCACCTCGGGCGGCGTCTGGTCGCGCTTCGTCAGCGAGAGGTAACCGACTAGCGCGATGATGCAGCCGAGGAAGATGTAGCTCGTCCCCGTGGTGCCGAGTCCGAGGCCACCGTACTTCGAGCTCTTCTGCGACATGAAGTCGCCGATCGAGGCGCCGAGCGGCCGCGTGAGGATGTACGCGAGCCAGAACGACAGCACCGCGTTCAGCTTCAGGCCGAAATGCGCGATCGCGACGAGCGTGATGACGCCGCCGAAGATCGCGATCGAGACGCCATAGCCGAGGTCGGCCTTCTCGGCGACGAGATCGCCCGCGGCGGTGCCGAGCGCGAACGTGAACAGGATCGCCAGCCAGTAGAACGCCTCGCGGCGCGTGGTGACGATCGAGTGGATCGACAGCGTCCGCTCGAAGCCCCACCAGATCGCGAAGACGACCGCCAGGATGACGGCGAAGATCGGCGTGCTGGTTGTCAGGGGAACGTTGTACTTGTCGGTCATGTTGTCGGTGATCAACGTGCCGAAGACGCTGATCACGACGACCACCGCCCAGTACACCGGTGGAACGTACTTCCGCAGCCGGAACTGCGCGACGAGCAGTGCCACCAGCAATGCGCCGGCGACGTACGTCGTGTTGGTCAGGCCGAAGCCCAGGTTGTCGTTGAGGTAGTCGGCAGCGGTCTCGCCGATCGTCGTGCACATGATCTTGATGACCCAGAAGTAGAGGGTTACCTCCGGGACCTTGTTGAACATGCGTCGCGCGGGGGAGTCGGCTGCCGTCATGCGTGACGTGAGTGTTGACATGCGCCGCAGGGTGGCGGGGTGAACCTGGCACCTACCTGAACGGTGTGTGGACGCCGGCTCACATGGCGACATCATTCGACGCATGGATGAGCTCCAGGTGGGCATCTGCGAGGACGATGCGCAGCTGCGGTCGGTGCTCGAGCGTGCGCTGCGGCGCGAGGGGTTTCGCGTCCGCATGACAGCGTCGGGGCGCGAGGCGGTCGAGGTCTTCACCGAATCGCCGCCCGATCTGCTCGTACTCGACATCGGCCTGCCCGACGCCGACGGCCGTGACGTGTGCCAGGCGCTGCGCGTGAATTCGGTCAGCAGCCCGGTCATCTTCCTCACCGCGCGCGACACGCTCACCGACCGGCTGTCGGGGTTCAGCGTCGGTGCCGACGACTACGTGGTCAAGCCGTTTGCGGTGGCCGAACTGGTGGCGCGCATCCGTGTGGCGGCGCGACGGCAGGCGCCGCCGGTTACCGAGGGCGGCATGGCCGGGCTTGAGGTTGACCCGGTGGTGCACGCCGTGCGCAACGGCGAGCGCACGGCTCAGCTCACGCCCACCGAGTTCCGGATGCTGGCGGCGCTGGCCGCGCGGCCTGGAGAGATCGTCCGCCGCAACGAGCTGCGCTCGGCCGGCTGGCCGGACGGGGCGATCGTCCACGAGAACACGCTCGACGCGTACATCGCCAGGCTGCGGCGCAAGCTCGAGGAGGTCGCGAGCAGCGAGACGCTCGAGACGGTGCGCGGCGTGGGCTACGTGCTGCGATGAGCCGTCTGACGCTGCGCGGCCGGGTGACGCTCGCGGCGGTGCTCGTGCTCGCGGCCGGCCTTGCGGGGCTTGCCGTCCTGTTCAACGTGCTGCTCGCGAACAGCCTCGACTCGGACGCGTCGGCCGTGCTGCGCAACCGCGCCGCGGCGCAGGTTGCCACGATCGACCTCTCGCACGGCGGCGTGCGCGCCGTGGAAGGGCCGAACGACGCGGCGCTCGATCGCGACGCGTGGGTCTTCGCGGACGGGCGTGTGGTGGAGAAGCCCGCCGTCGCGTCGGCCGCCGCCACTCGCGCGGCTGGCGAGCTGGCCGCGGTCACGCGTCCGACCGACCGGACGCTCGACCAGAACATCCGCCTGCGCGCGGTGCCGGTCCGCGGTCGCGACGGCGCGCGGCGGGGCACGGTCGTCGTGGCGGTGTCGCTCGTGCCCTATGAGCACATCCGGCACATCGCGCTCGTCGGGACGGCGATCCTGAGCCTCCTCCTGCTGGTCGCGACGGCCATCGCCGTGCGCTGGTCGGTGCGCTCCGCGCTCCGGCCGATCGCCGAGATGACGGCTCGAGCCGCCGACTGGAGCGAGCATGACCTGCATCGCCGCTTCCACCTGGGGCCGCCGCGTGACGAATTGACGACGCTCGCTGCCACCTTCGACGGCCTCCTGCGGCGGATTGAGGCGGTGCTGCGCCACGAGCAGCGCTTCTCGGCGGAGCTGGCCCACGAACTGCGGACGCCGCTCACCGGGCTGCGCGGCGAGTCCGAGCTCGCGCTGCTGCGGCCGGAGCTCGACGCCGAGTCGCGCACTGCGTTCGAGCGGGTGCTCGAGAGCAGCCGCCGCATGGAGAGCGTGATCGAGGCGCTGCTCGCGAGCGCACGGGCGGAGCTGACGGGAGCCGCGCGCTCGTGTGATCCACTGCCCGCCGTGCGCGAGGCGATCGGCGCGGTGGAGAACGTCGCGCGATCGCGCGACGTGGAGGTCCAGCTCGCCGAGCCGCTCTCGTCGCTGGTGGTCGACGCAGATCCCGCCGTCGTGACGCGCGCGCTGTATCCGCTGCTGGAGAATGGGGTGCGTCATGCGCGCCACTCCGTGCACATCGCGGTGCTGCCGGACGACGACGGGGTCACGGTGGCCGTGAGCGACGACGGCCCCGGGCTCCAGGGGCGTGATCCGGACTCGGTGTTCGCTCCGGGCATGAGCAGCAGCGGTGGCGCAGGGCTTGGACTGCCGCTGGCGCGCCGGCTCGCGCGGAGCTGCGGCGGCGACGTCGTGGCCGAGGCCAACGGCGGCGGGCGATTCGACCTCAGGCTTCCGGGCGGGGTGGCGGGCTGACGTCCGTGCTCGCCTCGATCTCCGGCTCGATCGAGACCGCGATCGCGGATCACGCGGTTGTTGCGGTGTTCGTGCTGATGGGAGTCGACGCCCTGTTGCCGCTGGGTGGCGAGCTGACGATGCTCTACGCGGGTGTCGTCGCCTCGGGCGCCATCGCGGGGCATCAGGCCGAGTTCGCGGGCGCGACCCTGTCGACCGGCGTCGAGGCATATGTCGTGCTCGCTGCGGCGGGTTCGCTCGGCTACCTGGTCGGGTCGATCGTCGGCTGGCTGATCGGCCTGCGCGGCGGGCGCGAGCTCATCGAGCGGCGCGGCCGCTGGTTCCACCTGCCGCCCGAGCGGTTCGCGCGGGCCGAGGCCTGGTTCGCCCGCTGGGGCCTTTTCGCCGTATTCCTCGGGCGGATCACGCCGCTGGTGCGCTCGTTCATCTCGATCACGGCCGGCGTCTTCCGCAGTCCGTTCGTTCCGTACGTGGTCCTCACGCTGCTCGGGTCGATGATCTGGTGCTTCGCGTTCGCGGGCGCCGGCTGGGCCCTCGGCGACTCGTGGCACGGGCTGCACGACAGCTTCCGCTACGTGGACTACGCGGTGCTTGTGCTGGTGGTGGTCGTCGCGGCAATGATGGTCATCCGGGGCCGGCGGCGCCGGCGCGCGCGTCGCGTCTAACGCACCCTGTCGAGCGCCGGCTGGAGCGCCTCCACCCGACTTCGGGTCCTGCGACGACGCGGAAATCGAATGCGGCGACATGCCGGCACCCGGGAGAGAAGGGAAACCCGGGCGCCGGCCGTTGCCGCCACAGCCGGTCTAGCTCTTGATGTAGGGCTTGACCGCCTTCAGGACCTCGGCCTTCATCAGGGTCGGCTCGAAGGCGCCACGAGTCGGGTCGTCGCCCTTGAGGAAGCGGATCGCCGCGGCGTGCCGTGCCTCGACCTGGACGATCGAGCCGGCGGCGCCGAGCACCTCCTTCGACTTGATCATCGGGGCCGCCCCGTCGTAGGCGGACACGCCCGTGTCCTCGAACGCCTCGGCGAGCTTCAGGAAGCTGGCCTGGTTCGAGAGCGGGAAGGCGACCTTCGGCGCTGCGACCGGCTTGCCGCCGGCCTTCTTGATCGCACCCGTCAGCGCGTCCACGTGCTGCTTCTCGTGGGCGCCGATCTCCTTGGCGAGCTTCTTCGCGTCACCCGACAGGTTGGCCTTCGAGAGCGCGTCCTGGTAGAACGCGGCCTCGAGGTACTCGAGCGTCAACGCGAAGTTGAGGATGTCGACGTCGCCCCCGCCGCCCTGCGCGAACGCCTGGCTGACGAACGAGCCCACGGCGCCGGCGCCGTAGATGGCTCCGGTGGCGAGCGCGCCGCGCGCGATGAACGCGCTGCGGCTCATACCGTGGATCTCGACGGCCGCGAGCTCGGGGTTTGCGTAATCGGTGGTATTCATTTGGATTCTCCTTTGGGCGGCGTGGCTCACGACGCGATGAACGGCTTGACCTTCGCCAGCACGGTCGCCGCGTCGGCGGGCACCGCGAAGGCGCCATCCGGCGTGATGTCCTGGCCCGTGACCATGTTCAGGATCGACGCGTGTCGTCCCTCGACCGCGTGGATCGCGAGTGCCGCGGCGAGGATGTCCTTGTCCTGAATCCGGCCTGCCTGCCCGAGATACGCGGCTGCGCCGAGGTTCTCGACGGTGGCCGCGAGCTTCAGGATCGACTTCTCATCCTTCAGCGGGAACTTGCCCTTCGGCTTCGCAGGCAGCTTGCCGCCGGCCTTCTTGATCGTCCCCTCGAGAGCCTTCACGTGCTGCATCTCCTCGTCGCCGAACTGCTTGGCGACCGACAGCACCTTGCCGCTGAGCTTGCCGCTGGCGGCGACCTGCTTGTAGAAGTCGGCCTCGAGGTACTCGAGCGTCAGGGCGTAGCCGGCGATGCCGAGGTCGCCCTTGCCGAACATGTCGGTCGGCGATGAGCTGCTGCTGCTGCCCGGGTTGGCCGGGGCCGCCGTGGTCGAGCTCGACGAGGCGTTGCTGCTGCCGCACGCGGCGAGCACGGCTCCGAACGCTGCTACCGCGCCGGTCGAGCCGAGGGCCTTGAGGAACTTCGCGCGCGACGCGGGGTCACGGTCGAGCTGCTCGATTGCGGATCGCCCCTGAGGGCGCTCTGGGTCGTGTGTCATTGGGTCGCTCCTTGTGTGGTCGGGAGAGGGGAGGGCGCGGTGCCGAACGCGCGCGCGAGCACGATCGAGAGCTCGTAGAGCGCGATCAGCGGGACGGTCTCGAGCAACATCGAGACGGGGTCCACGCCCGGTAGCGCCGCCGCTACGACGGCGCATGCGACGTACGCGTAACGGCGCACGTGACGCAGCTGCTGGACGCTCACGATGCCGATCCGCGTGACCGCCAGGATCCCGATCGGGACCTGGAAGACCGCGCCGACGGCAAGCGTCGTGAGCGTGACGAACGAGTAGTACTCCTTCGCCCGCAGCTGGGTGTTGAACTGGTCGGAGTTGAAGTGCAGCAGGAACTGCAGCGCCGCCGGCACGACAACGAAGAACGCGAACGCCGCGCCGGCCACGAACAGCACCGGCACGAGCAGCGCCAGCACTCGGGCCGCGCGCTGCTGCCCTGGCGCGAGTGCCGGGATCGTGAACGCGTACACCTGGTACAGCAGCACCGGGAGTGTCAACAGCAGTGCCGCGTACGCCGAGATCGTCAGCGTGGTGGTGAACGGCTCCGCGACGCCGATCGTGAGCAGCTGCTTGTCCCCGATCGGCCCGCGCAGGAAGTCGAGCAGCGCGTGGTTCTGCCAGAAGCAGAGCCCGAGCGCCACCCCGAACGCCCCGAGCGACGCGACGATCCGCGCGCGGAGCTCGGTCAGATGATCGACGAGCGGGGCGCTCTCGTCGTACGTGATTCGCTTGATCCGCGGCACGGCCCTAGGCGGCGGCGTGCGGCTTGGTCTCCTCGCGTGATGCCTCCGCGAGCTGAGCCGGCTTGTCGTCGTCGCCTCCGCCGGTAACGGCGTCCTTGAACTCGCGCATCCCGTGGCCGATCGAGCGGCCCATGTCGGGAAGCTTCTTCGGGCCCAGGACGACAAGGGCAATGATCAGTACGACGGCAATCTCGAGCGGTCCGATGCTGGGCATTGGGACCTCCTGTGTCGCGCGGAGCAAGCCCCGCGCATCGGGTTTGGGGGCGCCGGCGTTCCCACCCTGCCCGGCCGGCGCGTTGGTAGCACTGCGCAGCAACCGGGGTCGGCGGATCACCGGTCTGGCGCGTATAGGCAACCCGACGTCGGATCCGCGACGCCAAGTGATCCGGTTGGCGAGCGGCAACCGAAGGAGTCGGTGTGAGCACCATGTCCGACATCCCGTCGCGCAAGGCCTGGAAGAGCGAGCTGCGGCGCTACCTCGCAATCGATCGCGCGCGCAGCCTGCGCCAGATGACGAGCGTCGTGCTCCCGTACCTTGGTGTTTGGCTCGTGGCCGCTCTCGTGCAGCCCGCCGCGCTGCTCGCGGTCGCGCTCGGCCTGGTCGCCACCGTCTTCCTCGTGCGCATGTACTCGTTCTTCCATGACCTCGCGCACAACTCGATGTTGGCCTCGCGCGCGTCCAACAGCCGCTGGGGCTACGCGCTCGGCTTCCTGCTCTTCACGCCGTACCGCTGGTGGCAGCGCCAGCACAGCCTCCACCACGCGAACGCCGGCAACCTCGACGAGCGCGGACCGGGCGAGATCTACACGATGACGCTGGCGGAGTACGGGCGCGCGTCGCGGCTGCGGCGGATCGGCTACCGCGCCTACCGCAACCCGGTGCTGATGCTGCTCGCCGGACCGGGCCTCGTGTTCCTGTTCGAGCGGCGCTTCCCGCAGCGCGGCATGTCGCGGCGCATCCTCTTCAGCGTGCTGGTCACGAACGTCGCGCTCGCCGGCTGGGCGGTCGGCTGGAGCGCGCTCGTCGGGCTCGGCAGCTTCTTGTTGATCCAGGGCACAACGCTCGTTGCCGGCGGTGCCGTGGCGGCATGGATGCTCTACATCCAGCACCAGTACGAGGACACCTATTACCAGTCGAGCGCGGACTGGCAGTTCGAGCTGGCCGCGCTTCAGGGCAGCTCGTACCTCGAGCTACCGCGTGCGCTCACGTGGGCCGTCGGCAACGCCAACTACCACCACGTGCATCACCTCAGCGCGAAGATTCCGAACTACAACCTGCGCCGCGCACACGACGAGCAGCCGATGTTCAAACGCACTCCCGTCGTGACGATTCGCAGCAGTGTGGAGGCGTTCAGGCTGAAGCTGTGGGACGAGGAGCGTGGCGAGCTGGTGCGCTTCCCGTCGCGCTCAGCGAACGATGCGCAGCACGCCCGCTTGCGCGGCGCGCCGCAGGCACTCGGTGCGCGCGCCCGGGCCACGCGCCTGGAAGAGCACCTGGTCGTGGCCGCCGAGCAGGATGCACCCGTTCGGCGTTTCGAGTAGGCGAGCGGTCATGCAGTGAGCTTGGCCGCGGCGGCTTTCCGGCGCCTATGTGGTTGCTGAGAGGTTGCTGAGGACGTGCACGTGGACCGCCGCCGTGGTTCGCAGCGCGTCCAGCTTCTCCTCGATGGCCGGAGTGATGTGATGCGCCGCCGGTCCCATGCGCACGACCGCGCGGGACTCGTCGCGCGTCAGGTTGATGGTCCACTGGATCCGCCGGGTGTCGGTGAACGCGAGGAACGGCTCGAGCTGTTCGCGGAGCCGCTCGTCCTTGCGCGGGTCGACCCGGATCCCGTGCAGTTCCGCCAGCTCGGCGAGGTGCTCGCTCGCCGGCGTCACCACGATGAGCGTCCCGCCGGGGCGAAGGACGCGCGCGAGCTCTTCCGGGTTGCGCGGTGCGAATACGTTCAGCGCGAGGTCCACGGTCGCGTCCTGAAGCGGTATCTGGTGCCAGACGTCGCACGCGATCGCGGCGATCCGCGGGTGCGCTCGTGCGGCCCGCCTGAGCGCGGGGCGCGACGCGTCGAGCGCGATCCCGCGGGCGTGCTGCCGCGCATCGAGAATGCCGGCGAGGTAGTAGCCGGTTCCCGCTCCGACGTCGAGGACGACTCCCGGATCGGCCGGCGCCGCTTCCCCGAGTGCGTCCGCGAGCGGGTGGAAGTGACCGGCGTCGAGCACCGCGGTCCGTGCCGCGACCATCTCGGCGTCGTCACCGGGCGCGGGGCGGCGCCGCGGATCGCTGAGGGTGACGTGGCCGTCCCTGGCCACATCGAACGAGTGTCCTGTCGCGCAGCGCAATGCGCCGCCGCCCGGCGCGGCGAGTGGCTCACCGCAGTTCGGGCAGCGGAGGAGCCGTGCGACCTTTGACAAGGCGTCCGGAATTACGGACGCAGGCTACGGCTTCGGGTCCACCGACAGCGTCAGGTGGCTGCCCGCGTAGCGCACGGTGTTCACCGCCGGCGAGTTCAGCTCGATCTGCGTGGCCGCGGGATCCGAGCGGTCGAAGCGGATCGAGCCCGGCAGGTGAGTCGGGAGGTCCATCGAGGTCAGACGGAGCTGGAGCTGGTGGCCGGGCGCGACCTCGTACGCGGTCGGCCAGATCTCGATGTCGTAGTCGTAGAAGCGACCGGGCTCGATCGGAGTCGGGTTCACGTGCGTGTGGTACGGCCGCGCGGGCGTGCTCTTCTCGGGATCGAGCGCACGCTGCGATGCGCGCAGCGCGCCCTCCTCGATGATCGACTCGCTGCCGTCGGGCGCGACGTCGGCCAGCTTCACGTACCAGTCGGTGTCGCTCGCGGTTGACGACGCCACCAGGTGCAGAGCGCTCGGCCCGACCAGGTCGAGCGGCTTGTCCAGCACCGGCGTGCGGAACGTGAGCCCGTTCTCGCCCTCCAGTCGCTGGTCGGTGGGGATGTAGGGACTGGCCGCGACCGTCCCGTACTTGTTGAACGCCATGCTGAATCCCGCGGCCGGATTCGTGACGTAGCTCCCCTGCGCGGGCGCGCCGGAGGAGGTCCCACCCAGGCTGCCGGGGCCGAGGGCGAGGCTGTCGAACCGCGTGTCCTTCGGCGGCCACCGGCTCGCGTCGAAGAACCTGTTCCTGCCCTGGAGGTAGTAGTGCACCGGCGCGCGTTTCGGCGTCTTCGTCCCCAGCAGGTGCTTCGACAGGAACTCGAACACGAGCGCCGACACGTCCTCCTGGTTGGGCGGGTTGGTGAGCGGCGCGAACGGCGCACCGCATCCCTTGTGGGTGCACGGGTCCATGTAGAGGCGTGTCTCGACATTGCGGCGGCGCGCGAGCACGCGGTACATCTCCGGCGCGCCGCGGGGCGATATGCCGTCGCGCCACCCGCCGGCGATGAGCGTGGGCACGCGGATGCGGTCGGCGTGCGTGATCGGCGATCGGTCGTGGTACCAGGCGTCGTCGTTCGGGCGCGCGAGGTAGTCGAACGCAATCGTGCCCGGCGGCGACTGGCCGAGTTTCGCGGCGAGCGTCTCCTGGAGCAGGTACGGGTCGGTGTTGGTGCCGGCCTCGCCCGGCGCGCCCTGCACGGCGATGTACTGAGCATCGAACAGGAGGTTGGGTATGCCGCCGTGCGTGTACCCCTCGCGGTAGAGGTCGCTGATCGGCACCTGTGGCGCGATCGCCTTCAGGTGGGGTGGCTGCTGCTCGGCGGCGAGGAACTGCGTGATGCCCACGTACGACCCGCCCGCCATCCCGACCTTGCCCGTCGAGTACGGACGGGTGCCCAGGTACTCGATCACCTCGGCGCTGTCGCGTGCCTCGCGCGGGGAGAAGAAGTTCTGGTCGAGGTTGCCCTCGCTGCCGCCGGTTCCGCGCACGTCGAACACCGCGCCCGCCATCCCGCGTGTCGCCCAGAAGTCGGGTGTGTAGCAGCCGCAGACGCCGTTGCGCCCGTACGGGGTCATGCCCACCACCACCGGGAAGCGGCCCGGCAGCGGCTTGCTGCCGTCAAGGGACGGAAGCGCGACCGTGCCCGCCAGTTGCACGCCGTCGTCCATCTTCACGAGCACCTCGCGCGAGACGCTCTTGTAGGTGGGCGCGGGCAGCGTCGGCGGGGGCGCCGCGGCCTGCGAGGGCGCAGCCGCGATCGCCGCCAGCGCAGCCGCCAGCGCAAGAGTCGCCGCCGTGCGACGGCGCGCAGTCTTGCCGTTCCCCTTGCCCATCCCGCGCGCCGCAGGATAGGCGAACACGATTGTTCGTGAGCCGGTTCCCGCCAGTACACTGCGCCGCGATGCGGGGGATTGCTGCGCTGCTCGGCGTGCTGGGGGTGCTCGCGTTCGCTGCTGCGCCGCCAGCGAGTGCGCAGCCGCGTTCCGCCCCGCCGTCGGACTTCTCGCGCTACCGGCTGGATCCGCAGTCGGATGTGATCTACCCGGAGGCCGTTGCTTCGGCGTCGCCTGGCGTAACCGATCCGTCGGCAGTGCTCGCGCAGGACGGCCATGCCGCACGCATCGCGCGCACGCCGCTCGACGACCCGGTCCTGCTGCTCGACTTCGGCCGCGACGTGTCGGGCGTGGTCGAAGTCGGCTTCACCGATGCGAGCGGGTCCGGTGTGGCGCTGATGCCTGCCGAGCGCCTCAAGTACATGGTCCCGGCGCCCTACTTCCCGGGGACGGGTGACGTGCTGGGCGATGCCGCCGGCAGCGACGACGCGCCCGACCGCGCTCCCACCGCTCGTCCCAAGCCGGGCGGGCCGTCGACGTATGCGACGCCCGGCGTGTTGGGCGCCCAGCGCTGGCTCGCCATCCGGCTGACCGAACCCGGGAGCGTGAGCATCGATTACGTGCGCCTGCGCTATACGCCGTATCGGCCCGGACCGCGCGGGTACAAGGGCTGGTTCCTCTCGAGTGACGACCAACTCAACCGGATCTGGTTCGCCAGCGCCTACACCGAGCAGATGATCCACCGGCTCGACCCCGAGATGCTCCTCGACGGCGCCAAGCGCGACCGCCTCGTGTGGATCGGAGACCTCACCGTGTCGGGGCCTGTCGAGATGCTCACGACCGCCCGCGCGGCGGCGTTCCGCAACTCGTTGGCGCTGATAGCGAGCAAGCAGAAACCGGACGGCTATCTGCCGGCGAACGGCGACCCGCGCGGCCAGTTCAGCCGCTTCGAGGACCTCACGTTCGCGTCGTACGTCGCGCTCTGGACGGTCGCGCTCGACCAGTACTACCGCTACACGGCGGACGCGGCGTTCGTGCGGAGGATGCTGCCTGCGATGCGGCGCTCGCTCGACTGGCTGGCGAAGCGTGTGGACCCCTCCGACGGTCTCTTCCGGACCTCGCCGGCCGAGGCCAACAACTGGCACCCGCCCGACCAGCCGTCGGGGAAGGTCGCGGACACGAACACGAACTACTACGCGGCGCTGCGCGGTGCGGCCGAGCTGGAACGTGGCGTGGGCGACGCGTCGCGAGGCGCGGCGCTGACGAAGCAGTCCGCGCGGCTGCGGAAGTCGTTCAACGCGGAGTTCTGGGATGACGCCGCGGGCATGTATCGCCTCTCCGACTCCGACGGTCACTTCCCAGGTGACGCGAACGTGGACGCGATCGTCACCGGGCTAGCCGGTCCGTCGCGTGCGCGGCGGGCGCTCGCGGGGATGCGGAAGCGACTGTGGACGCGACTCGGCTCCGCCACGATCGACGTCGCCGACGACCCGTCGATGACCCGCTACATCTCACCTTTTGTGGTCGGCCTCGAGTTGCTCGCCCGCGGCCAGACCGGCGACGTACCGGGCGCCGTCGATTTGACGCGACGCAGTTTCGGCTACTTCCTGAGCGCCGACCCGGCGTCGACGATGTGGGAGAAGCTCGACGTGAACGGCGAGCCCGCCACCTACAACCCGGACGGCGTGGGCAACGACGTGTTCCCGGCACAGGGGATCTTCCAGCGAGGTTTCTCGAGCCTCGCTCAGGGATGGTCGACGCTGCCGATCGAGTTCCTCACCGGCTACGTCCTGGGCGTGCGCCTGACCGCGCCGGGCTACGCCCGTTTCGCGTTCGCGCCTACGCCCGCGCCGCGGATGCGCTGGGCGCGCGGAGTTGTCCCCACGCCACGCGGCGGTATCGCGGCGTGGTGGCGCTCGTCGCGGCGTGGGTTCGTCGCCTCGCTGCGTGCGCCGCGCGGGCTGCGGGCCAGCGTCCGGTTGCCGCTGCACGGCGCTCGCGTCCTGCGCGTCGACGGCCGGGTGGCGTGGCGGCGGCACGGGGGAGACGTGGCGGGCGGGCCGCGCGTGCGCCCTGCCGGCCGACGCCTGCGGGTGACCGGACTGGCCACGGGCCGGCGTCACGTGCTGGCCGAGGTCCGCCGCTGATCAGACGCAGACGCGATAGTGCCGCCGCACCGTCACGTGCCGTCCGTGCCGGTTGACGCCGCGGAAGCGGACCGCCACGGTGCGCGCCCGCGCACGCGGGCGGACGACGACCCTGTGCCTGCGGATCCGCAGCCGCCGCCCGTACGCCCTGGCGTGCACGTGGCGCAGCCCGCGCGGAACGCGCGCGGTGATTCGCTTACGCCGCTTGCAGCGGACCGCGGGCGCCGCCGTTCGGGTTCCGAGGATGAGCTGCGACGGGTGCGTCGCGTCGTGGAAGATGAGGTTGCGGCCCGCCACCGGCAGCGGCTCGTGGGTCGGAGCGTCCGACGAGCTGAGCCACAGTCGCAGCCGGTGGCCCGGCTGGAGGGTGTACGCGGTGTCCCAGATATCCATCCGGTACTGGGTGTCCTCGCCGACGGTCACCGGCAGCTGGCGGTCGTCCGGCAGGTACGGGGCGCCGTCGCGGGAGCGCGCGGGGTCGACGTATCTGAAGCTCGCGCGCAGCCAGCCCTGCGTGATCAGCCGCGTGGAGCCGTCGGGTGCGACGTCGATCAGGCGGCCGGCGAACGCCATGTCGCTCGCCTCGGTCACGGCCCAGAAGCGCAGCTCGGATGGTCCGGTGAGCGGAAGCGGCTGCTTCAGCGCCGGCGTGGTGAAGGTCAGGCCCTGGGGCTCGTCGAGCCGCTGGTCGAGTGGCGCGTAGGGCAGGAAGCCATCCGGCCCGTCCTTGCCCGCGGGCACCGAGACGCCCGCCGCCGGGTCGTAGACGTAGGAGTCCTGGTAGGAGTCGCGACCGGTCGGCAGCGTGTCGGCGCGCGTGCCGTGGTTGGGCGACAGCGTCGCCTAGCCGCTGCGCTTCGCCGACAGGTAGAGCGGCAGCTCGCTCGTGTTCGCCGCCCGCCACGATTTGCTCTGGTGCCAGCTGCCGTCGCCCAGATCGAGGTAGCGCACGCGCGGCTTCTTCAGGATCCCGTTGCGGATGCCCTTGACGAAGCGGTCGAGCCAGGCGATGTCCTCACCCTTGGGCGGGACGTCTGAAAGCGCTGTGGCCGTCGCGAGCTGGTCCTGCGGCGAGCCGCCGTATGGCGCGCCCAGCTGGCCCGCCTCACCGGTCCCGTGGTGGGTGCTCGCGTTGATCACGAGCAGCTTGTGGCGCGAGGCCAGGCCGTCGATCAGACGCAGGTCGCCGCGGCTGTACATGTCCTCCCAGCCGGTGAAGACGTAGACCGGCACCGTGATGTGGCTCATCTTCGCCAGCACCGAGCGCTCCTGGTAGACGGGTCCGTCGAGCGGGATCTCGCGCGTCTCGACGGCGAACTCCTGCTGCGCACGGTCGGTGTACTGCGGCTGCACGCCGAGGCCGACCGCCTGGGTGCCCGTCTGGCCGAGGAACCACTGGTCCACGAAGCCCTGGTCGTACAGGCCGTTGTGCCAGATCACGTCGCGGTACGGATCGGTCGGCGGGTGGCCGACGACCACGGCGTCGAGATGAGGCGGCTGGAGCGCGGCCCCGAGCAGCGCGGTGATCGCCGAATAGGAATAGCCGTACAGCGCCACGTGGCCGTTCGACCACGGCTGGCGCGCGACCCACTCGACGGTGTCGTAGACGTCCTGCTGCTCGCGCGAGCAGAGCAGACACAGCGCGCCCCCGCTCTTGCCCGAGCCGCGGACGTCGGTGTTCACGCGCGCGTAGCCCTGCGGCACGTAGTCGGTCGAGGTCGAGCGCCCGTACGGCTCCATGTCGATGACCGCCGGGTACTTCCCGGTCCCCGCGCCGGGCAGGTAGACGTCGCCGACCAGGTTCACGCCATCGCTCGCCGGGATCGTGACGTCGGGCTTCTTCGTCATGTCGGCGGCATGCGCCGGTCCGGCGGCGACCGCCAGGCATGCAAAGGCGAAAGCGATAGCGAGCAGCGCAAGCGCGCGCCCGCGCGTGACCCACGTCATCGAACGGTGACCCCCTGTCTCCACGCGTGACCGGGGCGGCAGGTTACGGATGCGCGCGCCGGCGTGACGCAGTTGAGGATGGCCGGCGCTGGCACGCCAGTGCGCCGGACGTTAGGGTCGCGTCGATGGCGGTGACACAGCAAGACGCGGTCGCGCCACCTGCGGCGCTCGAGGCCGCCACGCTGTGCGAGGCGTTCCAGCTCACGGCCTCCGAGCGCGGTGACGCGCCGGCGCTGCGCGCCTTCGAGGGCGGGCTCTCCCTGAGCTGGGCGGAGTACGCGCAACGCGTGCGCTCCGTTGCCGCCGGCCTCGCGGCGCTCGGGCTGCGCCGCGGCGATGCGCTCGCGCTGATGCTGCGCAACCGGCCCGAGTTCAACGTCGTCGACGCGGCCGCTCTGCACCTGGGTGCCACGCCGTTCTCCGTCTACAACACCTCGCCGCCCGAGCAGGTCGCGTTCCTGTTCGCCAACGCCGGCAACAGGATCGCGGTCACCGAACGCGCTCTGCTGCCGGTCGTCCGCGCGGCAGCCGAGCAGTCCGGCGGCATCGACCGCATCGTCGTGATCGATGGCGGCGAGGAGGAGGATCTCACCCTCGCCGACGTCGAGGCGGCGGGCGATCCCGCCTTCGACTTCGGCGCGGCCTGGCGCGCCGTCCGGCCGGACGACGTCGCCACGCTGATCTACACGTCCGGCACCACCGGACCGCCGAAGGGCGTCGAGCTGACGCACACAAACCTGATCGCCGAGGTGCGCGCGATGTTCGCCCGCGCGCCCTCTCGGCCACACGGCCGTGTTCTGTCGTTCCTCCCGTCGGCACACATCGCCGACCGCTGGTCGGCGCACTACCACGCCTCGATGACGCTCGGCTTCGAGGTCACGACCGTCGCCGACGCGCGGCGGATCGCCGAGGCCCTTGCCGCGGTGCGCCCGACCATCTTCGGCAGCGTCCCGCGCGTGTACGAGAAGCTGAAGGCGGCGCTTGAGGCGCGCGGCATCGCCGAACCCGCGCAGCTGCCGGAAGACGCGCGCGCGGCACTGCGGGCGCGGCTCGGTCTCGACGCGGCCGAGTGGCTGGTGGTGGGCGCCGCGCCCTGCCCGGTCGAGGTGATCGACTACTTCGGCGCCCTCGGCCTGCCGCTGTGCGAGCTGTGGGGGATGAGCGAGCTGTCCTGCTGCGCGACCTGCAACCCGCCTGGCGGCGTGCGGGCGGGGACCGTCGGGCCGGCGGTCGACGGCGTCGAGCTGCGCGTGGCCGACGACGGCGAGCTGCTTGCGCGCGGCGCGCTCGTGATGCGCGGCTACCGCGGCGACCCCGAGCGGACGGCCGAGACGATCGACGCGGATGGCTGGCTCCACACCGGCGACGTGGCGACGATCGACGCCGACGGCTACGTGACGATCGTCGACCGCAAGAAGGAGCTGATCATCAACGCCGCGGGCAAGAACATGTCGCCCGCGAACATCGAGATGCGGCTGAAGGCGCACCCGCTCGTCGGCCAGGCGATGGCGATCGGCGACCGGCGGCCCTACAACGTCGCGCTGATCGTGCTCGACCCCGAGGTGGGCGCCGCGTTCGCGCAGGAGCACGGGCTGGTCGACGGGTCCGCCGCGGCGCTCGCCGCGGAGCCCGCCGTGCGCGCGGAGATCGAGCGCGCGGTGGCCGAGGCCAACGAGCACCTGAGCCGCGTCGAGCAGATCAAGCGCTTCGCGATCCTGCCGCTCGACTGGGAGCCCGGAGGCGACGAGCTGACGCCGACGATGAAGCTGCGCCGTCGGCCGATCGCCGACAAGTATGCGCGCGAGATCGAGGCTCTTTACGCGGCCTGAGCGTCATCGGGCTCGCACGGCCTCGACGATCGCCACCTGCACCGCGACGAGCAGGAGGTACACCGCGGTGGCAGCCATCGGCGCAAACAGCCAGGCCAAGCTCGAGTGGAACACATGGGCGATTCCCGTTGCGGCGCCCAGTGCGCCCGCGACGGACACGAAGTTCAGGGCGCCGGCGAATGGGAACGTGTCGTCCGCCACGCCGCCCTCGGAGGCATGGCCGGCCGCCAGTCCGACCTCCAGGGCAGCAAAGCTGCCAACCCCGCCGCCGACGAGCAGAAAGAGCTGACCCTCGGTCGGCGTGCCCCGGACGGACATCAGCATCGCGACTGTCGCGGAGAGCGTCAGCGTGTAGCCGTAGGCCGCGGCGGTGTTGCGTAACGTCGCACGTAATGCCGCGTCATAGATGCTGCGCCCGCCGCTACTGGAGGGCTTCACGAGTACCGCCACGGGGATTCGAATTGCGGAGGCGGGGGCTTGCTAGAGCCATATTCCGCATTCTAGAGCGGTTCTCGGACCGCGGACGACCGGCCTCGACGCCTGTTTTCGGGGCTGACCTTCCCGAGACTTTCCCGGCTCGGGTCAGCTGGTTGCGCTAATCGCGCGCGGTCCAGACATTGGACTTATTGTCGTCTTGTGACGCCCTCGACGCTTCGATCCGCATTGCGGCGAGTCCCCGCGTCGGTGCAACGGCTCGCGCGCATCGGTGTGCTGCCTTCGGACTCGGACGAGCTACGAGTTCGCAAGGAGGTCCTGACGCTGTCGTCAGTCCTGATGGCGAGCCTCGCGTGTGTCTGGGTCGCGACCTACGCGATTCTCGGTCTGTGGCTGTCGGCGGCGATCCCGTTCGTCTACCAGCTCGCCACGGCCGCGAGCGTCTACACGTTCGCGCGCACGCGTCACTACCTGCTGTTCCGCCGCAGCCAGCTCTGGATGAGCCTCGTGCTGCCGTTCGCGCTGCAGTGGAGCCTCGGCGGCTTTGCGACGTCGTCCGCGGTGGCGCTCTGGGCGTTCACGTCGCCGCTGGGCGCGCTGCTGTTCGTCGGTGCTCGGCAGGCGGTGCCGTGGTTCGTCGCGTTCATGGCCCTCGTCGGCGTGTCGGTGTCGATCGACCCAGCGCTCGCCGCGGGGGCGCCGGACATTCCGAACGGCGTCGAGCTCGCGTTCTTCGGACTCAACGTCCTGGGCGTCACGACCACGGCATACGTACTGCTTCAGTACTTCGTGCGCGAGCGGGACAAGGAGCAGGCCAGATCCGAGGCCCTGCTCCTGAACGTACTACCCGCGCCGGTCGCGGACAGGCTGAAACGCGAGGAGGGCGTGATCGCGGATTCTCACGCTGAGGTCACCGTCCTGTTCGCCGACATCGTCGGCTTCACGCCGCTTGCTGAGCGGCTCCCACCCTCGGAAGTCGTGGCGCTGCTGGATCGCGTCTTCGGGAGCTGGGATGGACTCGCGCTGTCACACGGCGTCGAGAAGATCAAGACGATCGGCGACGCCTACATGGTGGCCGCCGGGATCCCGATCGCGCGCGACGATCACGCGGAGGCGATCGCTGACATGGCACTCGCGATGCGTCCCGCGGCCGAACGGTGCGCCGCTGAGGCGGGCCTGCCTTTCGAGGTGCGCATCGGAATCGATACCGGGCCGGTGGTGGCCGGCGTGATCGGCCGCGCCAAGTTCATCTATGACCTGTGGGGCGACACGGTCAATACCGCGAGCCGCATGGAGTTGCACGCGCGGCCGGGGACGATTCAGCTCAGTGAGCGCGCGTCCGAGCGACTCCGTCACGAGTACGAGGTGCAATCGCGTGGAACGATCGACGTCAAGGGCAAGGGCCCGATGCCCGTCTACCTGCTCATCGGGCGACGGGACGGGAGCGCGGTGCCGGCGACCGCGGGCTTCAGGTCGTCTGCGAACCAGTAAGTGGTAACTTACGGTTAGTGGTAACTGACCATGCAGAGGCACTTGCCGCTCTCGGCGATCCGACCAGGCGGGCGATCTTCGAGAGCCTTGCCACGCGGCCGCGGCCGGTCGGCGAGCTCGCACGCGAGCTGCCGGTCACGCGCCCCGCGGTGTCACAGCACCTGAAGGTGCTGAAGGGCGCCGGGCTGGTCACCGACAGGGCGGCCGGCACGCGCCGCATCTACGCGGTCGACCCGGACGGGGTCGAGGCGCTGCGTGCCTATCTCGACCAGTTCTGGATGAAGACGCTCGCCGCTTACAAGGCGGTCGTGGAGCAAACCGACGAGGAGGTCTCGTGAGCACCCCACCAGCGACGACGGCGATCCGTCATGACGTGGTCGTGAACGCCCCGATCGAGCACGCGTTCTCGGTCTTCACCGACGGCTTCGGCCGCTTCAAGCCGCGCGAACACAACATCCTCGAGACCGAGATCGCGGAGACCGTGTTCGAGCCGCGCGTCGGCGGGCACATCGTCGACCGCGGCGTCGACGGCAGCGAGTGCCGCTGGGCACGCGTGCTGGCGTACGAGCCGCCGAACCGGGTCGTGTTCAGCTGGGACATCAGCCCGCGCTGGCAGATCGAGACCGACGCGGAGCGCACCAGCGAGGTTGAGGTGCGGTTCATCGCGGAGGGGCCGGAACGGACCCGCGTCGAACTCGAGCACCGGAACCTCGATCGCCACGGCGACGGCTGGGAAGGCGTCCGCGAGGGCGTCGACTCCGAGGGCGGCTGGCCGCTCTACCTGCAGCGCTTCGCCGAAGTCGCAGCGGCCTGAGCGGCCATGGCACCGATCATCGATCGCGAAGGCAAGGTGGTGCTGTACCGGCTCACTGCAACCGGCCGCGACCTCCTCGACGGGCTCCTGCACCGGGCAGAGGTGCCGGCGTGAGCACCACCGAGCTTCACGTTCTGCCCGCCGCACCGACGCAGGCGGCCTCGCAGCCGACGCAGGAGTACCTGCGCGCAGTCAAGCGCGTCAAGTTCCTGTCCTGGCTCAGCCTCGTGTGGATGGGAGCCGAGGGAACGATTGCCATCGTGGCCGGCATCCTGGCCGGATCGATCGCCCTGGTCGGCTTCGGCATCGACTCGGCCATCGAGGGTTTTGCCAGCGGCATCATCATCTGGCGCTTCACCGGCACTCGGATGCACTCGCACGCCGCCGAGCAGCGCGCGCAGAAGCTTGTAGCCATCCAGTTCTTCCTGCTCGCACCGTATGTGGCGATCGAGGCGCTGCACAAGCTGATTACTGCCGAGCATCCCGGCACCAGCTGGCTGGGTATGGCGCTCACGGCTTCCAGCGTTGTCGGCATGCCGCTGCTCGGTGCTGCCAAGGTAAGGCTCGCCCACCAGCTCGGCTCCGCTGCCACGAAGGGGGAGGGCAACCAGAACCTCCTATGCGCCTACCTCGCCGGCGCCGTGTTGCTCGGGCTGGCTGCAAATGCCCTGTTCGGTGCGTGGTGGCTCGACCCCGCCGCCGCCCTCGTCATCGCGGCGGTCGCGGTCCGCGAGGGACTCGAGACATGGCGCGGCGAAGGT
>JAICJV010000015.1 GCA_025928265.1 Thermoleophilaceae bacterium | reverse complement strand
CAGAGCACCACTGGATCATGTCCCCCACCAGGCGCATGGCCGGGTCCACGGGGAAGCACCATTCCTTCTGGGCGATGTATTCCTTGAGGATGTCCGCCTGGATCGTGCCGCCGAGCGCCTCGGGCGGGATGCCCTGCTTCTCGGCGACGACGACGTACTGCGCGAGCGCGATCGCGGCCGGCGCGTTGATGGTCATCGAGACGGTGACCTTGCCGAGGTCGATCCCGCCGAACAGCGTCTGCATGTCGTCGACCGTGTCGATCGCCACGCCCTCGCGGCCGACCTCGCCGAGCGAGCGCGGATGGTCGGAGTCGTGCCCCATCAGGCTCGGCATGTCGAACGCGGTGGAGAGCCCGGTCTGCCCGTGGTCGAGCAGGTAGCGGAAGCGCTCGTTGGTCTCCTCGGCGGTGCCGAACCCGGCGAACTGGCGCATCGTCCAGAGACGGCCGCGGTACATCGACGGGTAGACCCCGCGCGTGTACGGGTACTCGCCCGGCAGCCCGATCTCCGAGGGGGCCGGAAGATCGTCGGCCGTGTACAGCGGCTCGATCTCCTCACCGCTGACGGTGGTGAACAGCGCGTCGCGCTCCGGCGTGGCGCAGTAGCGCTCGCGGTACCAGCGCTCGGCGTCGGTCATGGGGCGAGTCGGAGTGGCCATGCCCCTGATGTTATGCGCGCGGCCGCTGATCGACCCGGCGGATCCACGCCTCGACGCGCGGCCGGTGGCGGTCGCGCTGGTAGTCGCGCAGGATCCGGTGGAAGAGCTCGTCGTCCTCGGGGTCGTGCAGCGCCGCGTACTTCACGAACGGGAATGCCGCCACGTCGGCCGTGGTGAACTCGGCTCCCATCAGGTACTCGCGCCCCGTGAGCAGGTCCTCGAACAGGTCGAGGTAGGCGCGCATCAGCTCCGCCATCTCGGCGACCCGCGCGCGGTCGGGCTGCGACTTCGACAGCTCGGCCTCGATCTCGTTGGGCGGGCGCTTCCAGACGCGGTTGAACCAATCGACGAACACGAGCACCTCGGCGCGCCGCGCCGGGTCGCGCGGGAACAGCGGCGGCGAGGGCCGGCGCTCCTCGAGGAAGCGGACTATCTCCATCGAGTCCGCCACCACCTCGCCGTCGTACTCGATCACGGGCACGAGGCCCTGACCGGACACGCGCTCGACGAGCGAACGGTCGCCGTAGTCGATCCAGACGGACTCCGCTTCGAGGCCCTTGTGCGCGAGCGCGAGGGCGACGCGCTCCACGTTGGTCGAGAACCGTGCTCGGTAGAGGCGAATCACGCGCGCTCGTAGATCAGGATTTGCGTTTCGCCGGCGGGCCTGGACTCGGCGAGCTTGAGCGACTTGGTCGCGCCCGTTGCGCCGAACGCCCGCTTGCCGTCGCCGAGCACGAGCGGGAACACCATCAGCCGCAGCTCGTCCACGAGCTCCCGCTCGATCAGCTCGGTCACGAGCTGGGCGCTGCCGTTCACCAGCACGTCGCCATCATGCCGGTCGCGCAACTGCGGCACCTCGCTCGCCACGTCGCGGATCACGTGCGAGTTGTTCCACGACGGGTTCGTCAGCGTCGATGTGACGACGTACTTGGTCATGTTGTTGAACTTGTCGGCGAACTCGCCCTCGCGCGACGGCCACGCCTCGGCGAAGCCCTCGTAGGTCACGCGGCCGAGCAGCAGGGCGTCGGCGTCAATGAGCTCGTCGAGCTTGAACCGGTCGCCGTCGGGACCGCGCTCGTACCTGAACGCCCAGCCGCCGCGATCCCAGCCCTCGGACCCGCCCGGGTCCTCGATCACGCCGTCGACCGACACGAATTGCGACACCACGATCTTCGCCATCTTCGTCCTCCTCGCTGTGCATCTGCACATTCAGACGCCGCGGCGCGCGCAAACTCGTCGGTCGTGCCGACGGGCGGAAGCGGCGGCCGCGCCGAGCGAGGCCGGCCGCCGCCTGCCTCAGGCTCTTCGGACCGACTGCCTGCGCAGCCGCGTGGCCGAGTCGATCGTGACCGCGGCGAGCAGGACGCCGCCGGTGATCATGAACTTGACGGCCGAGGACAGCGCGAGCAGGTCCATGCCGTTCGAGATCGAGCCGATCAGGATCGCGCCCAGGAGCGCCGACCAGACCGTGCCGCGGCCGCCGAACAGCGACGTGCCCGCGACGACAGGGCCGGCGATCGCCAGCAGCAGGAAGTCGCTGCCGCCCGACGATTGGTTCACGGCGAGCAGGCGCGACGCGGCCATGATGCCGCCGATCGCCGCCATCCCCGAGCTGAGCACGAACACGACCATCCGCACCCGCGTCACGTTGATGCCGGCGCGCCGCGCCGCCTCGGCGTTGCCGCCGACCGCGTACATGTGGCGGCCGAAGCGCGTGCGCGTGGTGATGAACGCGAAGACCCAGACGAAGCCGATGAAGATGAGCACCGCGTACGGCAGCCCGCGGTCCTGGTTGAGCACGTAGATCGACACGACCACCGCGATCGCGACGAGGACCGCGCGGAACGCGAAGGCGAAGAAGTCCTCGACCCCGAGCCCCGCGGCCACACGGCGCCGTCGCCTCCACAGCGCCGACCCGACGTACGCGGCTATCGCGACGATCCCGAGGATCCAGCCGGTCGCGCTCGAGAAGAACTTGCTGGTGAGGTCGACGATGAAGCCCGACTGCAGGTTGATCGTGCCCGTGTCGCCCAGCACCTGCAGCTGAAGCCCCTGCCACCCGATCAGGCCCGCGAGCGTGACGACGAACGACGGGATCTTGAAGAAGTTCACGAAGAACCCTTGGAATGCGCCGATGATCCCGCCCGCGATGATGGCTGCGACCACCGCAGGGACGGGCGCCCACCCGTGCTTGATGTTGAGCACCGCCATGATCGCTGCGCACAGGCCGCTGACGGAACCGATCGAGAGGTCGATCTCGCCGAGCAGCAGGACCAGCACGACGCCGACCGACACGAGGCCGACGGCCACCACCTGGAGCATCAGGTTGGTGAGGTTGAGGGCGGTGAGGAAGTTGCTGTTCTGGGTCTGGAAGATGATCCAGACGAGGGCGATGCCGAGGATGACCCGCAGCGAGCCGAGCTCGCCCTCGGCGAGGCCGCGAAGCGCGGCGCCGAGCGAGAACTCTGGTCGCTCGCCCGCCTCGGTTGTCGGGTCCGGCGTTTCAGGGGGCGGAGGCGCCTTGGTGGCGGTGTCGCTCATCGTTGGCCCCCTTTCTGGCCGTTCGAGCTGGCGCCGGTGATGGCAGCCACCACCTGGTCGGGCGTGCTGGTCTCACGGTCGAACGTGGCCACGCGCTGCCCGAGTCGCAGGACGATGATGCGGTCCGCGACCTCGAATACGTCGGCGAGGTTGTGGCTGATCACCACGACCCCGAGCCCACGTTCGCGCAGGCGCGTGATGAGGTCGAGCACCTGGCGCGTCTGCGCGACGCCCAGCGCCGCGGTCGGCTCGTCGAGCATCACGATCTTCGGCTCGCCGAGCAGCGATCGCGCGATCGACACCGACTGCCGCTGACCGCCCGACAGCGACCCGACCTCGGTGCGGACGTTCCTGATCGTCGTCACCGCGAGCTGCGAGAGGAGGTCGAGCGCCTTGTGCTCCATCCTCGTCTCGTCGAGCAGCCCGAGCTCACCGCCGGGCCCCGAGATCTCGCTCCCGAGGAACAGGTTCTCGACCACGTCGAGATTGTCCGCGAGCGCGAGGTCCTGGTAGACCGTCGCGATGCCGAGGCTGGTGGCGTCCTGGGGGGTGTTGAGGTTCACGTCGTTGCCCTCGAAGCGCGCCGTGTACCTGTCGCCCGGCTGGATGCCGGAGATGGCCTTGATGAGGGTGGACTTCCCGGCGCCGTTGTCGCCGACCAGGGCGACCACCTCACCGGGGCCCACCTCGAAATCGACATCAGTGAGCGCGCGGACCGCACCGAAGCTCTTGCTCACGCCTCTCAGCTCGAGCAGAGGGGTCTTCGGCTGTGCGGCCGGCTTTGTAGCTGTCGCGTCAGTCACTTCGCTCCTCCCGCTTCGGTGCGGTCCGCTGTGCTCACTTTCTCACTTCTGCGTGGCTATTGGACGCCGTACTTCTTGCACGCCGACGCGTAGGCCGAGGTGCAGATCTGGCTCGGCTTCCAGAAGCCGTCCTTGACGATGGTGTCCTTGACGTTCTGCGCCGTGACTGCAACCGGCTTCAGCAGAATCGACGGGACCTTGCCGGCGCCGTTGTCGGTCTGGCCGTTGACCATTCCGCCCGGTGCCGACTTGCCCTGCACCAGGGCCACCGCGAGCGTCGCGGCGTCCTCGGCCTCAGGCTTGATCGCCTTATAGACGGTCATGAACTGCTGACCCGCGAGGATCCGCTGGATCGCCGCGAGCTCCGCGTCCTGACCGGTGGTCGGCTTGGTCGACGGATCGATGCCCGCGCCCTTCATGGCCGCGATCGCGCCGCCGGCGGTGCCGTCGTTCGCGGCGTAGACGCCCACGAACCCGTTCTTGCCGAGCGCCGTGATGGCCTGCTGGGCCTCGGTCTGCGCCTTGTCCGGGCTCCAGTCCGGCGTGTCGTACTCCTTGCCGATCTTCAGTCCGCTCGAGTCGAGCACGCTGTGCGCGCCCTGCTTGAACAGCTTGGCGTTGTTGTCGGTGGGAGCGCCGTTGATCATGAAGATCGTGCCGCTGCCCTTGCCGTCGGACTTGAGCTTGTTGACGAGGCTCGTGGCCTGCAGCTTGCCCACCTGGACGTTGTCGAAGGAGATGTAGTAGTCCACCTTCGCGCCCGTGATCAGGCGGTCATAGCTGATGACCGGGATCTTCTGCTGCGCTGCCTTCGTCACGATGGCCGCCGCCGAAGCGGAGTCCACCGGGTCGAGCACCAGCACCTTCGCTCCGTTGGTGATCGCCGCCTCCGCCTGCTGCTGCTGCTTCGAGGCGTCCTGGTCGGCGTTCGAGTAGATGATCTGGCAGCTCGAGCACAGTTCCTTGACCTTGGCCTGGAACAGAGGCCTGTCCTGCGACTCGTACCGCGCAGTCTTCGTCTCCGGTAGCAGCAGCGCGATCTTGCCTCCGCCGCTGCTTCCGCCTCCGCTTGTGCTGCTGCTGTTGTTGTCGTTGCTGCTGCCGCATGCGGCCAGCACAGCGCCGAGCACCAACACCGCGGCAGCGGCGAGCAGCGCTCTGACTCCGCTCCTTCTGAACATGACCCTCCTTTGGTTTGACCTCTCGTTCACGCCCGTTCCCCCACGGCCTCGGCGACCGTGCTCGCGAGCTCGTGGCGCGGCTCACGCAGCACCACGGCCAGTGCGCCCATGACTTCGGCCCGCTTGCCGAATTGACCTGCCACCACGTCCACGTCCGCAGCCGCCGTCGGTATCGCGTGGCGGCGCAGCGAATCGACGATCGGCACGAGCAGGACGTCCCCTGCCGCGCTCAGCTCGCCGCCCACGATCACGCGCTGCGGGTTGAGCAGGTTGCAGAGGTTCGCGACTGCGACGCCGATCGCGCGGCCCGCGTCCGCGAGGACACGCTGCGCCAGGGCGTCGCCGGCGCGCGCGAGCTCGATCACCTGTGCGACGTTCACGCGCTCACCGCGCGCCGCGCTCACGGCAGTGGTGATCGGCCCGGCCGCGGAGGTGGTCTCGAGGCAGCCGCGATTACCGCAGCGACACACGAAGCCGCTGTCGCTGAACTGGGTGTGGCCGATCTCGCCGGCCGTGCCGCCCACGCCGCGGTGCAGACGGCCGCCGATCACGAAGCCGGCGCCGATGCCCGAGGAGACCTTGATGTAGACGAAGTCGGACAGGCCGCGCCCCGCACCGAAGACGAGCTCGGCGAGGGCGCCGAGGTTGGCGTCGTTCTCCACGCGCACGGGCATCCCGAGCCGCTCGCTCATCACGGCGCGCGCGTCGACGCCCACCCAGCCCGGGAGGATCGACGTCGATCCGACGGTGCCGCCCGGCATGTGGATCGGCCCGGGCAGACCCATTCCCACGCCCAGGACGCGGTCCTCCGGGAGGTCCGCGTCCGCGAGTGCCTGCTCGACGAGCCTGACCGCGGCGTCGAGCCCGTCGGTGGCGGCGTGGTCCACGTCGAGCTCCTCCCAGCGCTCCGCGAGCACGGTGTGCGAAAGGTCCGCGACCGCGACCGCGACGTGGCTGTGGCCGAAGTCGATGCCCACAACGCCGCCCGCCGACCGATCGAGCGAGATCAGCACCGGCGGGCGACCCACGCCCGCCTCGTGCACTACGGCGTCGGTCCCCGAGCGCTCGGCCACGAGTCCCGCGCGCTGCAGATCCGCCACCACGCTCGAGACCGTCGACCGCGACAGCCCGGTGGCTCGCGCGAGGTCGGCGCGGCTCGCGACGCCACGCTGGCCGAGCGCCTCGATGACGCGCCGGCGGTTTGCGTCGCGCAGCGACCGTAGTGACCCGCGTTCGGTCCCCATTCCTCGGGCGCGACCCTCCCACAATGAGAGGCTATTTGTCAAGGCTTCGGCGTAAATCGACGCCGAAGTTGCACGGTTTTGTTCGGCCGAGTGTGAATCTAGGCCCGCAACGCGCGCCACATCCGGTCACGGCGCGACGGCCGCAACCGCGCGGCGACGTATCCCGAGCCTGCCGCGATCCCGCCGAGCGCTACGGCTCCGGCGGTCAGGCGAAGGCGCCGGCGCAGCCGGTCGAAGGTCACGATCTGCCAGCCCTCCTCGCGGGCGACCCGGCTCAGCGCGGTGTCGGGATTGACCGCCACCGGGTGACCTACGCAGCGCAGCATCGGCAGGTCGGACTCGGAGTCCGAGTACGCCCACGACTCGGACAGGTCGAACCCCTCGCGATCGGCCACCTCGCGGATCGCCTGTGCCTTGCCCTCGCGATAGGTGAACGGGCCGTCCGGGCGGCCCGTGTAGAAGCCGTCGTCCACCTCGGACCGCATGCCGATCCCTCCGTCGAACACCAGCACGCGCGCCAGCAGCTCGGCGATCTCCTGCGACGCAGCGGTGACGATGTAGATCGGCCGGCCGGCGTCCTGGTGGTTCCACGCGACCTCGAGCATCTGGGGGTACACGCGCGGCAGGATCCCGGCGAGCACCTCGGGGCCGAGGCGCGCGAGGTCCACCACGCGGTGGCCCGCGATCGCGTCGAGCACCCGCTGGCGCAGCAGGTCGGTCTCCTCGTCGGTCGCGCCGCGCAGCCGGAACTGCACGTTCGCCCACAGGTCCTTGACGAGCTGCCGGCGGCTCAGCAGCCCGCGCCGGTAGGACGCGCGCCCGAAGTGGATCGCGCTCGACCCCTCGATGAGGGTCTTGTCGAGATCGAAGAAGGCTGCGGCCCTTGGCATAGGGCGCAAGCGTATGAGTGCAGAGGGCAGAGAGCAGCCCGCAGCCCGCAGACTCTGCCGGCTGCGGGCTGCGTGCTGCAGGAAGCGACTAGCGCTTCAGATCCATCACAGGCAGGATGGTCCGCCCGAATGTCGAGTTGGTAACGCCTGCGAATGAGGCGTACCAGGCCGCGATGGCCGTGACGATGCCGACGTAGCCGCCCGCGTGCACGAGGCCCGTGCTGTCGGCGGCGTTGCCGATGCCGAGCAGCAGGTAGGTGACCGCGAGCGTGGCGAACACCAGTGCGACCGCACCGGTGACCCGCAGCGACGCGATGAACATGTACGCAGTGAAAATGCCCCAGCCGATCAGGTACAGGCCGACCGAGTGGGCGAGCTGCGACTTGTCGGTGATGTCCTTCGCGAAGAACTGCTCGAACGCCCAGAACGACAGCCAGAACGCTCCGTACGAGCTGAAGGCTGTAGCGCCGAACGTGTTGCCTGTGCGGAACTCCCACATGCCGGCGAGCAGCTGCGCGATCCCGCCGTAGGCGAGCGCAAGGCCCAGGACGATCGGGATTCCACCTTCGCCCATCAGCCCTGAGTTGAAGAAGCTGAGCACGAAGGTGGTCAGCGCGAACGCGGCGAGCCCGAGCGGTGCGGGGTCCGACGTGATCGGCTTGATCGAGATGACCTCGCCGTCCGCCCGGGCAAAGCGCCTCTGGGCGATCTCCCCCTGCGTGACGTCGTCCGCTGCAGTCCCGCCGCCTACCGTCGGGTCACGGGCAACTCTGCCTTCCATCTCTCCACCCCCTGGATCGGAGACGATGGGCGCCCACTTGGCGCGGGCGTCCTATGTCACGTCGAAAGCGTACTCCTCGTGACACTTGTCACTCATAGTTGTCACCACTCTGACAGGGGTCTAACCGGCCACCTCGAGCAGCATCGCGTCGCCCTGCCCGCCGCCGGAGCAGATGGCCGCGACGCCGAGGCCGCCGCCGCGGCGGCGAAGCTCGTGCACGAGGGCACCGACGATGCGCGCGCCGGAGGCGCCGATCGGGTGCCCGAGCGCGATCGCGCCGCCGTTCACGTTCACCTTGCTCTCGTCGACGCCGAGCATGCGCATGGAGTTGAGCGCGACCGACGCGAACGCCTCGTTGATCTCGAACAGGTCGATGTCGTCGATCGAGATGCCGAGCTTCTCGAGCAGCTTCTTGGTGGCGTTGCCCGGGGTGCGGGCGAGGTACGCGAAGTCGTCGGCGACCTGCGCGTGACCCACAACGGTGGCCAGAACCTCGCGGCCGTTCTGCTTGGCCCAGTCCTCGGACGCGAGCACGACGGCGCCGGCGCCGTCGTTGACGCCCGGCGAGTTGCCGGCGGTGTGGGTGCCGTCCTTCACGAAGATCGGCTTGAGCTTCGAGAGGCCCTCGAGTGAGGTGTCGCGGCGCGGCGCCTCGTCGACCTCGACGGTGGTCTCGCCCTTCTTCGACTGGATCGTGATCGGCACGATCTCCTCGGGCAGACGGCCCTCGTCGGTCGCCTCGAGCGCGCGCTCGTGCGAGAGCAGCGCGAACTTGTCGAGGTCGGCGCGGGTCATCTCGAGCTCCGCGGCCACCTCGCTGGCCTCTTGCGCCATGTGCTTGCCGCTGAACGGGTTCGTGAGCCCGTCGTGGATCATCGCGTCGAGCGCCTTGGCGTCGCCCATGCGATAGCCGAAGCGGGCGTCCTTGAGCATGTACGGCGCGTTCGACATCGACTCCATGCCGCCCGCGACGCCCACGTTGAGGTCACCGGCGCGCACTGCGTTGTCGATCAGCGCGACCGAGCGGATGCCCGAGGCGCACACCTTGTTGATGGTCTCCGACGAGACCTCCCTCGGGATCCCGCCCTTGATCTGCGCCTGGCGCGACGGGATCTGGCCCTGGCCCGCCTGGAGGACCTGGCCCATGACCACATGCTCGACCTGTTCCGGCGCTACCTCGGCGCGCTCGAGGGCGGCTGCGATGGCCTTGCCACCGAGCTCGGTCGCGTCGAGTGAGGAAAGGCCGCCGCCGAGCTTGCCGAAGGGCGTGCGGGCGGTGCCGAGGATGGCGGTCTTGGGCATGAAGTGGATCGTCTCCCTGGTCGCTGCGGAGGGCTGAGAATAGCGGTGAGGGTGCGTGGGTAGAGTGCCCCGCCATGCCCGATATCAATGTGACCGCCCGCACAGGAGCGCCCGAGGAAACGTCTGCCGACACTCGCGTGGTCGGCCTGTTCGAGGGCGAATCCCCACCTGGGGGCGTCGCCGCCCAGCTCGCCGAGTCGGGCGAGGCCAGGGGCGGGTTGCGCAAGCTCGCGGTCGGCCACGAGGACGGCAGGCGCGTGATCGTCGTGGGGCTCGGGAAGCGCGACGAGTTCGATCACGAGAAGGCGCGCGTCGCCGCCGCCGTGGCGGCGCAGCGCGCCCGGGAGCTCGGCGCGAAGTCCGTGTCCTGGGCGGAGCCCGGCGGCGACGGGGTCGCGGGCGCGCTCGTCGAGGGCACGCTGATGGGGCTCTACCGCTACGACATGTACAAGTCCGAGAAAGCGGAGGGCGGAGAAGCTGAAGGCGGGATCGCGTCGCTCGAGGTCGCCGGCGAGCGTGACGTGAGCGGGATCGTCGATCAGGCCCGCGTGCGCTCGCTCGCCACGAACCGCGCCCGCGACCTGCAGAACACGCCGTCGAACGTCGCCACGCCGGAGTTCCTCGCCGCGCGGGCGAGCGAGATCGCCGACGGCTTCGACTCGCTGTCGGTCGAGGTGCTGGGTCGCGACGAGATCGTCGAGCGCGGCATGGGCGCGTTCGCCGCCGTGGCGTCGGGCAGCGATCGCGAGCCGCGGCTCATCACGCTCCGCTACGACGGCGGTGGCGGGGGCGCGCACCTCGGCTACGTGGGCAAGGGCGTGACCTTCGACACCGGCGGCATCTCGATCAAGCCCGCCGCGAAGATGCACGAGATGAAATACGACATGTCCGGCTCCGCCGCCGTCATCGAGTCGATGAGCGCGATCGCGGAGCTCGGCATCCCGGTGCGCATCACCGCCGTCGTGCCTTCCACCGAGAACATGCCGAGCGGCCACTCGATGAAGCCGGGCGACATCGTCACCGCCATGAACGGCAAGACGATCGAGATCAACAACACCGACGCCGAGGGCCGCCTGATCCTGGCCGACGCGCTCGCGTACGCGGTCGAGAACGGCGCCGAGCGGATCGTCGATCTGGCGACGCTCACCGGCGCGATCGTGGTCGCCCTGGGCTCGACCTATGCCGGGCTCTTCTCGAACGACGACGACTGGTACAGCGACGTCGAGGCGGCGTGCGCCGCGACTGGCGAGATCGGCTGGCGGCTGCCGCTCCACCCCGAGTACCTCGACCTCACGAAGGGCCAGTTCGCCGATCTGACGAACGCCGCCGAGGTGCGCAAGGCCAGCTCGATCTACGCCGCCGAGTTCCTGCGCCAGTTCGTCGACGGGCGCCCGTGGGTGCACGTGGACATCGCGGGCACCGCGTGGGGCGGCACGCGCCCCTACAACAGCGGGCCGACCGGCTGGGGCGTGCGCATGCTCGTGGAGCTCGCGCAGCGCGCTGCCGACAAGGCGCGCGGCTGATGGCCGGGGCACTCGACGGCCAGGTGGTGGCGATCACGGGCGCCTCATCGGGGATCGGCGAGGCCACGGCTTCGATGCTCGCCGCCGAGGGCGCGGCGGTTGCTCTGGGCGCGCGGCGCGGCGACCGGATCCGCGCGCTTGCGCAGCGCATCGAGTCGGGCGGCGGTCGGGCGCTGCCGATCGAGGTGGACGTGGCGGACGAGGGCAGCGCGAACGCGTTCGTCCAGCAGGCGCACGCCGAGCTCGGGCGCCTCGACGGGCTCGTGAACAACGCCGGCGTGATGCTGCTCGGCCCGGTCGAGGGCGCGCCGACCGAGGAGTGGCGCCGGATGGTGAACGTCAACGTGCTCGGCCTCCTCTACTGCACGCACGCGGCGCTGCCGCTGATGCGTGAGCGGGGCGGCGGCACGATCGTGAACGTCTCGTCGGTCGCCGGACGGTTCGCACGCGCGGGCAGCGCCGTCTACAACGCCACCAAGTTCGGTGTCGGCGCGTTCTCGGAGGCGCTTCGCCAGGAGGTGGTCGCCTCGAAGATCCGCGTGGTGATCGTCGAGCCCGGCTACGTCGCCACGGAGCTCCAGGGCCACAACGAGAACCCGATGGTGCGCGAGAACATCCAGAAGATGGAGGAGCAGATCGGCGAGGTGCTCCAGGCCGACGACATCGCCGACGGGATCCGCTGGGCGCTCACGCGCCCGCCGCACGTCTCGATCAACGAGGTCCTGATCCGCCCGAGCGGCCAGGCGCGCTGATCGCGCCCCCTGCCCACGGCGTGGCGCGTTCGAGCGCGCCCCAACCGATGTCGCGTTCGCGCTCGCGGTGCTCCGCCTTCCCGCCGCCGCGGATGCCGAACAGCCGCTTGGCCCACAGCAGGTAGATCACGACCGCCACGTTCAGCACGAACGCGATCACCTTGAACGGCGTCAGGCGGTGCGCCATCTCATAGACCTCGAGCGGGAGGAAGACCGCCGTCGCGATGAATGTGAGGTACTCGGCCCAGCGCTTCTGCCACCAGAGCCCGACCGCCTCGATGCCCTCGAGCATGCCGTATCCGAGGACCCCGAAACCGGTCGCCGTGAGCGCCGAGCTCCGCAGCGAGAACAGCTTGTTCAGCTCGCCGATCAGCCCGACGCGGTCGGACTGCACCGGGCCCCCGCCGACGCCGCGCTGGATCGCGCTGGCCACGCGGTAGAACTCGCCGCGCAGCTGGGCCTGCCGCGACGCAAACAGCAAGATCGCGATTCCGAGCGCCGCGAGCACCACGAAATGCAGAGCACGGTCGAGCGCGATCAGGCGCAGGACGACCTTGTCGCGCAGCGGCCGCCCGCGGAGCGGCAGCTCGATCTCGTCGCGGGCGGGCATCTGCGCGCGCGCTGCGTGCGCCGGCGGCGGCAGCGGCAGCCAGCTGTCGCAGCGCAGGCAGCGGTGCCAGCGCACGCCGTCTCGCTCGAACGCGACGACCGCGTCCTGCGGCTCCAGTCGCGCTACGTCCGTCCCCACGAGCTCGTGGCCACCTACGCCGCACGCGAGCAGCTCGTAGTGGAAGCGTGGCACGAAGCGGCTCGGACGCACGGTCCCCGGCGGTCGCTGCGCGTCGCGCACCGAGCGAGCGTACTCGCGGCCGTCTTCAACTGGTCGAGTCGCTCACCGGGTCGCCATAGACCTCCTTCCGCCACGGCGGCGTGATCTCGCCGAAGTCGGTCCCGAGCGCCCCGGCATCGAGTGTCTCGATCGGGATCAACTCGAGCGCGGCGGCTGACGTGGTGCGCTCCTCCAGATCGCGCCCTGGGTAGAGCGGCGTGTAGCCGGCGAGGCGCCGCGCCCGTCCTGCGGACCGGCGGCCGTCGCCGATCAACCACTCGGATCGGTACGGGATATGCCCGGCGTGGCTGCCCATGGACACGCGCGTCCAGCCCGTCCACGCGATCCACCGGTTCTTGCATTGGCGCTCCTTGCAGCCCTGGTAGCCGTGATGCGACGTCGCGCGCACGAGCGCGCGGCCGTCCGGCCCTACGCGGACTTGATAGCCCTCCCAGTCGTGCCGGTGATCCGCCGGGTCGCCGCCCGGCAGATGCTTGAGCAGCGCATGTGAGCCCAGGAACGTGGACGGCGAGTCCGGGTAGTAGAACCAGTACTGGAGGAAGGTCTCCTCCCCGCGCCGCGCGACATGCGTGAACGCCGCCGCGGGCACACCGCCGCGGGTGGAGCGCGATACCTCGAGTGACCTGTCGTCGGGCGCATCCGAGCAGTGGTGCGACTGGCAGCGCCGGAAGTCGATCGGAAGCGTGTGCGTGCCCGGCTCGTACACGATGTTCGGCGCGTACCGCCGCACGAGCGCCGCGTCCCCCGGCCCGTATGCGACGCGCAGCGCGTCATCGCGCTGGGCGCAGTCGCCGTGGACCGCGCAGACGATCGAGTGCGCCAGGAAGCCGCCGAAGGAGCGACCGTCGACCGCCGGCACGAACGCCGCCGCGGCGGACAGCGCGAGCGCCACGAGCAGGACCCCACTGGTCCATTCGACCGCCGCCTGACCGGCCTCCGAGCGCATGTCCGCGAACCTATGCGGGACTGTGTGACGGCGCTGTCACAAACGATCGAATCCGGTGCCAGATCTGTAAATCCTGAACCCACCCCAATCGGGGCTAAAGGGCAACGCCGAGGTACCGATAGAAGCCCGGAGGAGGTGCCCGATGATCCGAGGGACCGCGGGCTTCCGCAAGCGGAGCCGGGAGCAGGGACCAAAGGACAACCTGGAGCAGAATCCCACCGGGCCCCAGCCGGCGATCGAGCGCTGCGCGCTTCTGCCGCTGGGCGACGGCCAGGCCCTCCTGCACGTGGTCGCCCGCTGGACCTTCGCCGCCCCCAGGGACGTCGCGCTGCTCTCGAGCGGCGCCGGCAGCCCGCATGCCCCGGTCGCACCCGGGCCGCGCGTCGATACCGACGGCGCCTGGTCGGCGTCGTTCGCGATTGCCGCCGATGCAGCGGACGGCCGGCTCCTCCTCGCCACACCCGCCGAGGGACCGTGGCCGCTGCCGCGCCCGGCGCTGGCCGACGCGCCCGCCAAGGACACTGAAGCCGAGCCCGAAGCGCAGCCGGAGGCGGAGGCACCGGTCGCCCTCGAGCGCCTGCGCCGCCGCTGCGAGGTCACCGAGCGCACGCTCGCGGAGGCGCGCGAGAAACAGGTCAAGGCGTGGTCCGAGACCGCGGAGATGCGCGAGATCCTCGCCGCGCGCGAGGCCGAGCACGCCCTGGCCGCACGACGCTGGGCAACGTCCGACGAGATCATCGCCGAGCTCGAGGCCCGGCTCGAGGAGAGCGAGCGCGAGCTGTCCGAGCGACGCGCGGAGCTCGAGGCCGAGTGCGCGCGACTCCGGGCGGAGCTCGAGCGGCGCACGCGCGAGGGCGCGCGCGACACCGAAGCGCTGAAGGCCGAAGCCGCCGAGGCGCTCGCGAACTTCGAGCAGGCGCGCCGCGACGCGGACGAGCTGCGCGCGCGCCTGGCCGATGCACGCAAGCTCGCCGACGAGACCTTGACCGCGGCAGCCGCCGCATCGCGCGAGCTCACGGCCGAACGCGCCCGCGCTGCCGAGGCCGCGCAGAACGCCGAAGAGCTGCGCGAGCGCCTCGCGCGGGCGGAGCAGGAGCTCTTCGATGCACGTGCCCGGATCACGGCGCTCGACGACGCCACGACCGAAGCGGACATGCGCGCCGAGACCGCCGCCGCCGACAACGCCGCACTCACGGCCCAGCTCGCGAAGGCGCAGGTGGCCGCGGAGGCGGCGGCCGCCGACGCCGCGAGCGCAAGCGAGCGCGTGGCCGAGCTGGAGCAGGCCGCAGCGGACGCCGAACAGCGCGCCGAGGCCGTCGCGAACGAGGCCGCGACTTTAACCACACAGCTCGAAGACGCGCACGCCGCCGCCGAGACAACCGGCACGGAGATGTCGGCCGCCAAGGAGCGCATCGCCGAGCTCGAGGCCGAGATCGCAAATGCGGACGACCGCGCGCGGGCGGGAGCGGCCGACAACGACGCGCTCGCGAGGCAGCTCGACGAGGCGCGCGCGAAGCTCGAGACCGTGACTGCCGAGGCTGACGCGGCGAAGTCGAAGGTCGCAGAGCTCGGAGCCGCGACCGGCGAGCACGACTCCCTCTCCAGCCGGCTCCAGGAAGCCGAGGCCAAGCTCGACGCCGCCGAGACGCGCGCCCGCGCCGCAGACGAAGCCGTAGCCGCCGCCGACGCGCGCGGCAACGCCGCCAGCGCCGAGGCCGCGGTGCTCCGCGAGCGCATCGGCGCAGCCGAGCGCGACGCCGCGGATGCCGCCCAGGCCGCGAACGAGCTGCGCGACGAGCGCGACCGCCTCACCGCGAAGGTCGAGAACCTCACAGGCACGACGGTCCGCGAGGGCGGCCGGCGGCGCTCAAAGGTCTCGGCACGCGTCTACCAGGACGCGCTCGGCAAGCTCGAGGTCGAGCGCGCCCGCGCCGAGGCCACCGAGGCGCAGCTGGCCACCACGCGCGAGCAGCTCGACGAGGTTCGCCGCCAGCTCGAGGAGCGCCCGGAGCCGCTCGAGGAACGCACGCCCATCGACCCGGGCGTGGAGGCGGACCTGCGCCACCTCCTCGCCATGCGTCAGCGCGAGCTCGAGGAGCTGCGCAGCGCGCTGAACGAGCAGCGCGCCCGCTACGCGGCGGTGGCCAGTCAGCTGACGCCGCAGGAGCTCGCGGAGAGCAGCGAGACGCCCGAGCAGCGCCCGTGGACGGCGATCGACGGCGACCTGCTCGACCGCCTCACGCGCGCGAAGCAGCTCTCGGGCGAAGACTGATCGCCCGGCGCGGGCTGCCGATAAGCTCCCGCGGCCGATGTTCGAGCTGAGCGACGAGCAACGCGAGATTCAGCGCCTCGCACGGGACTTCGCCGAAGGCGAGGTGCGCCCGATCGCGGAGGAGATCGACCGCGAGAAGCGGTTCCCGATCGAGGTGATCAAGAAGGCGGGCGAGATCGGCCTGATGGGCATCCCGTACTCCGAGGAGTACGGCGGAGGCGGCGCCGGCTACCTCGCCTACGCACTGGCGATCGAGGAACTCGCGCGGGTCGACTCGTCCGTGGGGATCACGGTCGCCGCGCACACCTCACTCGGCACCTATCCGATCTACGCCTTCGGCAACGACGAGCAGAAGGAGCGCTTCCTCCCCGATCTGACGAGCGGGCGCAAGCTCTGGTCGTTCGGCCTGACCGAGCCGGAGGCGGGCAGCGACGCCGGCAACGTGCGCACCACCGCGAAGCTCGAGGACGGCCACTGGCGCATCGACGGCGCGAAGCAGTTCATCACGAACGCCGGCACCGACATGTCCGGCGGCGTGACGATCACCGCGCGCACCGGCGAGGACGAGATCTCGAACCTGATCGTCCCGATCGACACGCCCGGCTACGCGATCGAGCCGCCCTACCGCAAGATGGGCTGGCACGCCTCCGACACGCGGCCGCTGTCGTTCGACGGCGCGACCGTGCCCGAGGAGAACCTGCTCGGCGGGCGCGGCAAGGGCTTCCATCAGTTCCTGGAGACGCTCGACGGCGGTCGCATCAGCGTGTCCGCGATGGGCGTCGGCCTGGCGCAGGGAGCGCTCGACATGGCGCTCGAGTACGCGAAGGAGCGGCGCGCGTTCGGCAAGCCGATCTCGAAGTTCCAGGCGATCCAGGCGAAGCTCGCCGACATGGCCACCGAGATCGAGGCCGCGCGGCTGTTGACCTACAAGGCCGCCGTGCTGAAGGAGCGCGGCGAGCGGTTCGGATTGACGGCCGCGCAGGCGAAGCTCAAGACGGGGCGGCTGGCCGTGCGAGCCGCCGACGAGGCGGTCCAGATCCACGGCGGCTACGGCTACATCGAGGAGTACCCGGTCTGCCGCTTCTACCGTGACGCCAAGATCCTGACGATCGGCGAGGGCACGGACGAGGTGCAGCAGATGGTGATCGCGCGCGCCCTCGGCGCATAGGAGGACCCTTGCGAAAGCGGCGTGTCGCCGCAGTCTGGCTCCTGTTGTTCGCGGTCTACGCGTCCACGCTCGGGATGCACGCGTTCGGCCGCTCGGACTACGCGGGCGACGAGCCGCACTACCTGCTCACGACGAAGTCGATCGTCGAGGACGGCAACACCGACCTGCGCGACGACTACGCCGCGCGCGACTACTCCGAGTTCTACCCGTACAAGCTGACCCCGCACGGCGCGCTCACCAAGGGGCGCGTGAACGAGCCGCACAGCGTGGGCTTCGCGCTGTTGATCGCCCCCGCCTACGCGATCGCCGGCGCGAAGGGCGTGGAGGTGTTCATGGCTGTGCTCATGGCACTCGCGCTCGCTCTGGCCTACGCGCTCGCGCGCTGCGTGGTGCCCGACCCTTGGGCGCTGGGCGCGACGCTGGCCGTGGGACTGTCGCCGCCGCTGCTCGCCTACTCGACGGCCGTGTATCCGGAGACGGCCGCCGCCGCCGCGCTCTGCGGCGCCGCGCTGCTCGCGCTGCGAATACCCGACGGCCCGCGCCGCCGTACGGGTTGGAGCGCGTTCGGCCTGATCGCCCTGCTCCCGTGGCTCGGCACTCCGTTCCTGGTGCCGGGCCTCGTCATCGCGATCTTCGGCTACCGCGCGATGCGAACCGCGCGCCGCCCGGTGCTGGGGATCACGTGCCTCGAGATCGTCGGCTTCAGCGTCGCGCTGTTCGTGGGTGTGAACGAGGGCCTGTTCGGCGGGCCGACGCCGTCGAGCGCGAACGCCCCGGGCGAGGGCGTCACCGGCGCCGATTTCCCCGGCGGCTACCTCGAGCGTTCGTACCGAGTCGTGGCGCTCTTCATCGACCGCCATTACGGCCTGCTGCGCTGGGCGCCGGTGTTCGCGATCGCGCTCTACGGCGTGTGGCTGCTCGTGCGCGAGCGGCGCTCCGGGCTGGCGCGCGCGATCCCCGACCTGCGCGCCGAGCAGACTGCCGGCCTCCTGTGCGCGGCGATCGCCGGGGCCCAGCTGTTCGTGGCGGTGTTCCTGTCGCGCTCGATGTCCGGCTTCTGGTTCCCGGCGCGCCACCTCGTCGCGGTTCTGCCGATCGCGGTCCCGCTCGTGGCGATCGGCCTCCGGCACGCACCGCGTATCGGGTCGGTGCTGGCGCTGATCGGCGTCGCCGCGTCGATCTGGCTCTACGCGGCCGCGCGCGCGGGTGACGCGGCCTGGGTCGCGCCGCTGCCCGACGCGCCGTTCGGGCCGTTGACCGGCGCGCTCCCGCGCTACGGCCACGGCGGCGTCTACCCGTACGCGCTTGCGGCGGCGACCGTACTCGCCGGCGTGGCCGCGGTCGCCTGGACGGAGCGGCGCCGCGCGGTCAGGCGGCCCGCCTGAGTTAGAGCTCGCGGTCGAGCAGGCGCGCGGCCGCGCTCGCGGGGTCCAGCTCGCGCCGCACGACCTCGTCGAACAGCTCCTTCACCGAGGCGTCCTCGCGAACGCTCGCCTCGAGCTTGCGCCGCAGCCGCAACGTGGCGAGCTGCATCACCTCGTTCTGAAGGTTGCGCCGCCGGCGTTCCTCGAGCGTTCCCTCCTCGATGATGTGCTCGCGGTGCTCGTTCAGCTTCTCGACGAGGGCCTCGACGCCCACACCCTTCGACGCCTCGGTCCGCACGATCGGCACGCGCCAGCTGGTGCGCGGGCCGAGTGAGAGAACGCCGCGGATCTCGCGGATCATCGTGTCGGCCAGCGGGTGGTCGGCCTTGTTGACCACGATCACGTCGGGGATCTCCATCACGCCGGCCTTGAGCGCCTGGATCGAGTCACCCGACCCCGGCATCAGCACGAGCACGACCGTGTCGGCGTGATCGATGATGTCCACCTCGGCCTGGCCGACGCCGACCGTCTCCAGGAACACGTCGTCCTTGCCGGAGGCGTCCATCAGGAGCGCCGCCTGGAGCGTGGCCTCGCTGAGCCCGCCGAGCGAGCCGCGGCTGGCCATCGAGCGGATGAACACGCCCGGATCGAGGAAGTGCTCTGACAGCCGGATGCGGTCGCCGAGGAGCGCGCCCTTCGTGAACGGCGAGCTCGGGTCGATCGACAGCACGGCCACGTCGCGGTCGCGCTCGCGGGCGTTCTTCACGAGCGCGCCGATCAGCGTCGACTTGCCCACGCCGGGCGGTCCCGTGAAGCCCACCATCGTCGCGTTGCCGGTCTTCGGATAGACCTCGCGGACGAGCGCCCAGCCCTCGGGATCGTCGTTCTCGACCAGCGAGATGGCCCGCGCGAGCGCACGTTTCTCGCCCTTGAGCAGATGCTCCGCGAGCTCGGCTGCGGTTGTGGGAAGCGGCGGCATCGGCGTGGAACCGTAGCGGGCACCTATGATCGATCGCCGCATGGAGACGGCGCTCCAGGACATCGCGGGCCCGCCGCCCACCGACGGCGAGGAGGGTCTTCGCCTACCCCCTCCCCCGCGCCACGGTGGGCTGCTCACACTGCTGCGATTCATGCGTCGCCACCGCATGCTCACGGCCAAGTACCTGCGGCTGATCGTGCGGCTCGGGCGGCGCCGTTTCCTCACGCCGTACGGGCGCCGGATCAAGCTCGACGGGCTCGCGTTCATCGGGCCGAAGGTCGTGTTCCAGATCGGCAAGGGGGCGCGCGTCGAGCTCGGCCGCTGGTCGTGGATCGGGCACGGGAGCAAGATCCGCTGTCACGAGGGCGTCGTCTCGATCGGGGCGAAGACCGTCCTCGGACAGGAGTGCACGATCTCGGCCTACCAGCACGTCTCGATCGGGCGCGAGTGCGTGATCGCCGACCGCGTGATGCTGATCGACTTCGACCACGGGATGGTGGAGGTCGACCGGCCGATCCGCGAGCAGGGGATCTACAAGCGCGACGTGCGCGTGGGCAACAACGTCTGGATCGGGTACGGCGCCTGCATCCTGCGCGGGGTGACCGTCGGCGACAATGCGGTGATCGGCACGAGCGCGGTAGTGACCAGGGACGTGCCGGCGAACGCGATAGTCGGCGGCATCCCGGCAAAGATCATCCGGATGAGAGACGAGCCCCAACGCATGCGTTGGGGCCCTAATCCCTGATCCCCGGGTCAGATCGGATTCGCGACAGCGGCGCGACGGAGCGCCAAGCGCTGGCCGCGATTAGCGGATCCGAGAGACCCTCGTAATCCCCGGGTCAGATCGGATTCGCGACAGCGGCGCGACGGAGCGCCAACCGCTGGCCGCGATTAGCGGATCCGAGAGACCCTCGTAATCCCCGGGTCAGATCGGATTCGCGACAGCGGCGCGACGGAGCGCCAAGCGCTGGCCGCGATTAGCGGATCCGAGATGACCCTTTTTTTATCCCCCCGATGTCGCGGCGCGCGCCGCGTCCGCCCGAGGGGCGGGACGGACGCGACGGCACGCCGCGGTGACCGCTACGCCGGGGGGTCCGCCGCGCGCTGGCGGCGCAGGGCACCTCGACGGCCACACCACGTTCGCCGCCACCCCTCAGGAACGACGCCCCCACCTCAGCCGGAGTGGGTAGCGCCTCGTCCAGAGCGGCGAGAAAAGCGACTCGCATGATGTGTGTCACGGCCACGACGCAAGTGTTCCCCGCCGTGTAGGAAGGTGGGCCGAAACTCGACAGATGTCCTACCTCATGGCAGGAACCTGCCTCAAGCTTGTGCAGAAGCTCTACTGCCGGCCGTGACGCTCTCATACAGCGCGCCGGCCTGGCGCGCGACATCGGCCCAGTCGAACGTGAGCACGTGCTCCTGCGCCTCGGCCACGAGCCGGTCGCGCAGGGCGTTGTCGGTCAGCAGCCGCTCCGCCATCGCGCCGAGCGAGGCGGGGTCGCGCGAGTGGAAGCGCAGGCCCACGCTCTCGTCGTTCGGCACCACCTCGCGAAGTCCACCGGTGTCGGCCACGAGGCAGGGGCAGCCGGAGGCCATCGCCTCGAGCGCCACCAGTCCGAACGGCTCGTAGATCGACGGCACGACCGTCAGGTCGGCGATCCGGTAGAGCGAGTGCAGCACGTCGTCGCCGATCCAGCCGAGGAACGTGCCGTGGTCGTCGAGCCCGAGCGCGCTCGCCTGGTCGCGCAACTCCTGCTCCGCGGTTCCGGATCCGGCTACGAGGAAGCGCACGTCGCCGATGCGCTCGATCAGCGGCGGCAGCGCCTCTAGCGCGATCTGGAACCCCTTCTCGTAGACGAGCCGGCCGACCAGCAGCACCAGCTTCTCGTGCGGCTGGGCGAAGCGCGCGCGCAGGGCGTCGAGGTCGTCTACCGGCACGAGGTCGGTCGGGTCGATCCCGTTGGGGATGACCGTCACGCGCCCCTCGTCGAGACCGTAGATGTCGGACACGTGCTCGCGCATGTAGGCGGAGCAGGTGATGACCCGGTCGGCCCGGTTGGCCATCCACTTCTCCACGCCGTGGATGTGGGACTGCGGGTGCTGGTCGACCCAGCCCTGGTGGCGCCCGTATTCCGTCGCGTGGATCGTCACCACGAGCGGGCAGCGGAAGCGGTTGGCCAGGTGGTCGCCCGCGACGGCCACCAGCCAGTCGTGCCCGTGCACGAGGTCGAAGTCGTAGCGGTCGCCCAGCTCGACGCCCGCGGCCAGCATGTCGGCGTTCATGTGCTCGATCCACGCGACGAACTCGGACAGGTCGCGCGGCCGGCGCGGCTCGCGGACGCGGTGGACGATGACGCCCTCGCAGTCCTCCTCGGCGGGCGACTCCTCGCCGCCGCGGGTAAGCACGTGCACCTCCACGTCCTGGCGCACGAGGTTCTCCGACAGCTTGCGCACGTGCCGCGCGAGGCCGCCCTCGATCAAGGGCGGGTACTCCCAAGAAAGGATCAGAACTCGCATCTAAATGCCAAACAGCGGAGCTAAGTCGAGCTCGGGTGCGAGATTCCGCACGGCGGGCTCCGGGACGGAGCGGGAGTCTGTCAGAGCGGCGAGCGCGGCGTCCAAAGCCTCCACGTGCCCGGACACGCGCCTGCGCGGGTAGTCGCCCGCCAGGTCGTAGGTCACCTGGAAGGCCCAGTCGCTCGCCTGCACGGCCAGAAGCTCGCGTGCCGCGTGCTCGAGCGCGGGATCGCCGCTGCGGGCGCGGCCTGCCGCGGCCACCGTGCGCAGCTCGGCGCCGCGCTGGGCGAAAGCGATGTCGGCCACCTGCGGCCGGTCCCAGGTCGAGAGGTCCTTCGGACGGCCCCAGGTGGACGGCTCGAGCCCGCGCGCGACGGGCTCGTGGCGCTCGAGCGCGTCCGGGAGCGTGGCGAGGTCGAGACCCTGCAGGTGCGCCTCGTCGATGACGAACCGCAACCAGTGCATGCCCTCGTACCACCAGTGCCCGAGCAGCTCGGTGTCGAGCGCGAAGCAGCACAGGCCCGGTCGCCCGCGCTCGGCCCGGTAGGCGTCGAGCCGCGCGATGACCCGGCGCACGAAATCCCGGGCATGGCGGCGCGCCTGCACGAGGGCCTCGTAGTGGCGATACGGCTCGCCGCCGATGTTCCACGGCTTGAGGTCGTGCACGGTGCGCCCGTGGTAGTCGCGGTAGACGGGGTCCGCGGGGTAGCTCTTCTCGCCGTCCCACACGAGGCTCACCACCTCCCAGTCGATCGGCACCGCCACCGGCCCCGCCTCCGTGGCGATCGGCTCGAGCTGGTCGAGCGACCCCAGGCCGAGCGGCTCGGTCTGGTCCACGCAGAAGGCGCTGACGCCGTACTGGACGAGGTCGCGCTCGAGCCGCGGCCGGTACGCGCACTCGGGCAGCCAGAAGCCGCCCGACCAGGTGCCGAAGCGCCGCTCGTGGGATTGGATGCCGGTGCTCACCTGGAGGCCGACGCCGGCGTCGGTGGCGAGCATCGGCAGCACCGCGTGGGTCGCGGCGCCCGTCCACAGCTCGAGAGGGCCGGTGCGCGCCAGGCGTTCGATCTCGCCGAGCAGGTCGCCGCGCAGGTCGCGGAACCGCTCCGCCGCCGTGTTGAAGTCGCCCGCGGCGCGCCGGACCTCGGCCGCCAGCTCGTGCTCTCCCCCTTCGTCCAACCCGCGCGCGTCCTCGGCGTGGATGTCCGCGCGCATGCCTTCCATGAAGCCGAGGAAACGCCCGCCCGCGTCGCCGCGCAGCGCCTCGAGCTGGTCGCACAGCACCGGCGTCAGTCCGAGCGTGACGGGCGCGGCGCGCAGCATCGCGATCATCGGCATGTACACGTCGGCGAGGGCGTCCCAGAGCCACTCCTCGCCGAACGGCCAGGTGCCGAAGCCCTCGACGTACGGCATGTGCGAGTGGAGGACGATCGCGAGCTCGCCGCGCTCGTTCATCGCAGCACCGCCAGGAAGTCGAGCGCGCGGTCGAGGTCGCGATCGCCGCCGCCTCTCAGTACGAAATCGCGTTCGGAGATCGCCGGCGTGAACCACTCGTAGAACGGATCGGTGATGCCGAGGCGCGGGTGCAGGTCGTCCCAGCCGCGCTCGATCGCCAGTTCGTGCAGACGCAGCTTGCGCGCGTGGAAGAGGCCGAGCACCTCGACGCTGCCGAACACCGACTCGCACAGCTCACGGAACTCCTCGGCGCGGTACTCCTTCACGTGCCACGGATTCCCGGACTTCTCCGCGCCGTCCGGGGCCAGCGTGAGCACGTTCGGCGTGGTCACGTATGCCACCCCGCCTGGTCTCAGCATCGACTTGAAGTGCTCGAGGATCTCGGCGGGGTTCTGCACGTGCTCGATCGTCTGGAGGAACACGACGGCGTCGCACGGCTCGTCGTACGACTCCACGAGATCGCGCACGAAACGCACCCCCGGGCGCGTGTACTTCAGGCGCGCGTGCTCATGCGCGTCGGGGTTGGCGTCGACGCCGGTCACCCGCGTCGCGCGCTCCGCCAGCACCGCCGTCCCGTAGCCCTCGCCGCAGGCCATGTCGACCACGTCGAGGCCGCGGCAGCGCTCGGCGATCCAGCGGTAGACCACCAGATGGCGGCGGTACCAGTAGTTCTCGGCGGGAACGTCGGGGAGCGTGCGCTCGCCCGTCAGGGAGAGCGCCGGAACGCCGTCCGGCTGGTTCTGCTGAGTGGTCTCGCGGAGCACCGACAAGCGGCGGGCGAGTATACGTGCCCACCCGTGTCCGAAGAGTGATGTACGCCTGTGTTTCGCAGGTATAGTGCGCGCGCATGCCGGCGCCGAGCGCGGAACAGATCCGAGACGTCAATACCCGCTACCACGACGTCGCCGCGGCGGAATACGACGCCAAGTGGGGGATCTCCTACGAGGGCCACGGCCAGCGACTCGTGGTGGCGAAGCTCCGCAAGGCGCTCGGCAGTCCGATCCCTCGCTACGACCGCGCGCTCGAGATCGGCGCCGGCACCGGCTACTTCTCGCTCAACCTCAAGCGCGCGGGGCTGATCGGGGAGCTCACCTGCACCGACATCTCCCAGGGAATGCTCGACGCGCTGTCGGGGACCGCCGGACGGCTGGGCATCGACGTGGAGACGGTCTGCACCGATGCCGAGCGGCTGCCCTTCCCGGACGACTCGTTCGACCTCGTCTTCGGCCACGCGATCCTGCACCACATCCCGGATCTCGACACCGCCTTCAGCGAGTTCCGCCGGGTGCTCCGGCCAGGCGGCCAGATCGCCTTCTGCGGCGAGCCGTCGCGCCACGGCGACCGCCTTGCCGCGCTGCCGAAGCGCGCCGCGCTCGCGCTGTCGCCCTACTGGCGGCGGATGCTCGGCGTCGGCCGGCGCGTGGAGCAGTGGGACGAGGGCGAGGCCGTCGAGCACGGGCTCGAGCACGTCGTGGACGTCCACGCGTTCACACCGGCGCAGCTCCAGGATTTCGCGCGCCGCGCCGGCTTCGACGCCGTGCGCGTGAGCGGCGAGGAACTGGTGGCGGGCTGGTTCGGATGGGCCAACCGCACGCTCGAGTCGACCGCCGAGGCGCGTCAGATCCCGTCGCTCTGGTTCCAGTACGCCTACCGCGGCTATATCGCGCTGAAAGCGCTCGACGACCGGGTGCTCGAGCCCGCCCTGCCGCCGGCGATCTTCTACAACCTGCTCGTGTCGGCCACGGTGCCGATCGACGCAGCGCCGGCCGAGCCGGTTCCTCAGACGAGCACGGTCGCCGCCGCACGCTGAGCGTAGGGTTCGCCTCATGGGCGAGTCCCTGCAGGCGTTTCCGCTGTTTCCCCTCGGCGTCGTGCTCCTGCCCAGCGAGCTCCTTCAGCTCCACATCTTCGAGGAGCGCTACAAGCTGATGATCGGGCAGTGCCTCGACGCCGATTCCGAGTTCGGCATCGTCTGGCTGTCGGACGAGCGGCTCCACGACACCGGCTGCACGGCCCGCGTGACGCAGGTGCTCGACCGCTTCGAGGACGGGCGGATGAACATCCTCGTGACCGGCGGACGGCCGTTCCGGCTCGACCGCCGCGTCGACGACCTGCCGTATCCGGCGGGCGACGTGGAGCTGCTCGACCTCGACGGCGGGCCGGGCGAGCCCGCCCTCGCCGCCGACGCGCACGAGCGCTACGCCGATCTCGTCGAGCGGGTCACCGACGAGCGCCCCGACGACGAGACGCTCGCCGAGCTCGACGCCTTCGGGATGGCCGGCACGATCGAGTTCGACCTGTCCGAGAAGCAGCGGCTGCTGGAGACGGTGTCGGAGGACGAGCGGCTCCGGATGGTGGCCGACCTGTTCCGGACCACGGTGCAACGTCTCGACGACAGCGAACGCTCGGCCGAGGTGGCGAAGTCGAACGGCCACTTGAGGCGTTAGCCAAGACGATCTCGTTCCCCCCGTGCGCGGCCTGCACCGAGCGGGCTCAGCGTTCGGGTCGGGGCTCCGATCTCGTCACCCTCCCGGGCAGACCTCGCTCTTGATGTTCTGCGTCAGCAGGATCGCCTTGGCGATCACGGGCGGTGCGCTTCTGGCGCCCTCGGCCCAGGTCACGATCCCGTCCTTGGTCGACGCCACGTAGCGGCGCGCGCCCGCCGGGCCGTTCATGAAGCTCGAGCGCTTCTCGGCGTAGTCGGTCAGCTCCCGCTCGACCTCGCGCGCGTCGAGCACGGTCTGGCTCGACAGCGTCTTGTCCTTCCCCCCGTTGCACGACGCGAGCCCGTCGCCGGTCACCACGTAGCGCGCATGCGGACTCCCGCCACCGGTCGTGGAGATCGCGATCAGGTCGCCGGCCGAGCCGCCGCAGCCGATGAGCGCGGCCGCGACGACCACCAGCGCCGCTGCCATCAGCCTCATACGAAGATCAGCTCCGCGCCGCGCGCCGCGCGCAGGAACCTCGGCGTGGACATGACGCCTCCCAGCGGCTCGCCGTCGACGCCCAGCTCCTGGACCGACGCGCTGCACGCGTAGATCTCGAGCGGCTCGAGCTCCAGGGCCGCGGCGATCAGCTCGCCGAGCGAGCGGTCGAAGCGCTCGCTGCGACCCGGGGGCGGCGCGCCCAGCAGCAGCTCGAGCGAGCGGAACGTGGCGAGGCCGAGGCAGCGGTCGCCGTCGGCCGCCTTCGACACGAGCACGGAGAGGCCGGAGTACAGCCGCTCCGGCTCGCCCGTGGCGAGAATGGCGGCAAGGGCGGGCGCGGGCGCGGGCGTCACACTGCGATTGTGACGATCGTCGATGCTCGCGGCCTGCTGTGCCCGCTCCCGCTCGCGATGGCGAAGCGCCGGATGGCCGACCTCCGCGATGGCGAGATCCTCACCGTGCTGGCGACCGACCCCGAGGCCACGATCGACCTCGGGGCCTGGGCCGAGGACGAGGGGCACGTCTACGACGAGCGCGACTGCGGCGGCTGGACCGAGTACTCGCTCGTCAAGCGTGCGTCGCGAGCCGGTCGACGATGAGGTCGGCCGCCATGGCGATGCCCACGCGCGAGCCGCTGCCGATCGCGATCGCCACCGAGCGCACCTCAGCGGAGGCGTCGCCCGCCACGTAGACGCCCGGCAGCTCGGTACGGCCGCTCTGGTCGGCGGGGATCAGCTCGTGGTCGTCCAGCTCGATGCCCAGCCGCTCCGCGATCTCGCTCGGCTGCGTGCGGCGCGGCCGGACGAACAGCGCGTCGCGCGCCTCCGGCTCGCCTTCCTCGAACACGATCTGGGTGAGCCTGCGGCGCCGCGACTCGAGCCGCGCGACCCGCTCGGTGCGGATGCGGACGCCCGCGGCCGCCAGGCGCTCGCGATCGTCGTCGGACAGCTCGTCGGGCCCGTCGGTGCACAGCAGCACGTCATCGCTCCAGCCGCGCAGGAGCAGCGCGAGGCGGGCGCCGCTTGCGCCGCGCGCGTGCATCGCGATGGGCCGGTCGGCCACCTCCCAGCCGTCGCAGAACGCGCAGTGGAAGACCGAGCGGCCCCACAGCGACTCCGCTCCGGGGATCGCGGGCGGCTCGTAGTTCAGGCCGTTCGCGAGCAGCAGTGCGCGTGCGCGCAGGTTCCATACGCCACTCGGGCGGGCGACGGCGACCGACACGCCGCCGTCCTCGAGCTTGGCGTCGAGCGCCTCGCCCTCGATCACGTCGACGGTCGGCAGCTCGCGCAGCTGGCGCAGGCCATTGCGGCGCAGCGCAGCCGGCGAGTCGCTGTGGCCGAGGAGGCCGCCGACCACCCGCGAGACGCGGTTGGCGGGACGCCCGGCGTCCACCACCAGCACCCGGCGGCGCGCCCGTCCGAGCACGAGCGCTGCGCTCAGGCCCGCAGGCCCGCCGCCGACAATCACCACGTCTCGAAGATCAGTACTCATGAGCTCAGAAGATGGTCGCTCGGAACCGCTCCGAGCGAATCCCTCGGCGGAACGATCTTCGGGTCCTACTCGACGAGGACGGCCGATCCGCCACGACGCGGATCACCGCCGCCGCTGAGCGCGCCACTCACCGGGTCGCGCGCTACAGCCTGCACCCCGCCGAAGTACAGGTTGCGCTCGGCCCAGCGCTGAACGCGCCAGCCGTCGGCCTCCAGAGCGGCAAGCCCCGCTTCGTCGATTCCCGGCTCCGCCTCCACCACGCCCGACTCGAAGTGCACGCGCGGCGCCTCCACCGCCTGCTGCGCGGGCAGCCGCTCGTCCACCACACGGAGGATGGTCTGCAGGATCGCGGAGCGGATCCGGTTCGATCCGGCCGACCCGAGCGCGATCTCCGGCGCGCCGTCGCGCAGCACCACGGTCGGGGCCATCATGCTCGGGATCCGCACACCCGGCTCGTGGCGGTGGAAGCCGAGCGGGTTCAGGTCCTCCTCGCCCAGCATGTTGTTCATGTGCACGCCGGTGCCCGGCACGATCACGCCGGAGCACGACCCGTTCGAGCACGTCACGCTCGCGCAACCACCCTGGTCGTCCAGCACCGCGACGTGCGTGGTGGAGCCGAGCCGCGAGCCTATGTCGAGCGCGTGCTTCTCGAGCTCCTCGTGCGCGAGGAACGCCTCGAGGTAGCCCTCGCGGTGGAGGCCGCGCGCGAAGTCCTCGCTGCGCGAGCGGTTGGTGCTGTCCATGACCTCCACGAGCGCGCGGAGATCGCCGGGGCGCCCGAGCCGCTCGAGCAGGTGAAGTGCGTAGGCGATCAGGATCCCGCCGGACGACGGCGGCGGGTTGGTGAGCACGTCGACGCCCTGGTAGTGAGCGTGCGCGGGCTCGCGCTCGACCGGCTGATAGCTCGCCAGGTCCTCGCGCGTGACGAGGCCGCCGCGCTCGAGCACGTGGTCGCTGATCGCGGCCGCCACGTCGCCCTCGTACAGGAAGTCCGGCCCCTCGCTCCCCATCCGGTCGAGCAGGTCGGCGAGGTCCGGGTTCCTGATCGTCTCGCCCTCCTGGAGCAGGCGACCGTGCGGCGCGTAGATCGCCTTGCCCTCGGGACGCGAGGCGAGGATCGGCCCGAGGATGCGGACGAGGTAGGCCTGGATGCGGGTGAGCGCGGCGCCCTCGCGCGCGATGCGTGCGGGCGCTTCCACCAGGTCCGCCAGCGACGCCGTGCCGAACCGCTCGAGGGCCTCGGCCAGGCCGCGCGGCGTCCCGTAGACGCCGCACGACGACGGTCCGATGTTGAACACCTGGATCGCCTCGGCGGAGAACTCCACCGGGATCGGCTCGAGCGCCGCCGGCTGCGGGTCGCTCAGCCCCCTTCCGGGCGCCGCGACGAAGAAATCGAGCAGGTGGTCGGCGCCGTCCGCGGTGTGGACCAGCATGAAGCCACCTGCCCCGGGACCCGTGAGCGGCGACTCCGTGGCGAACGACATGAGGACCGCGGCCACCGCGGCGTCGACGGCGTTCCCGCCCGCGCGAAGCACGTCGGCGCCGGCCTGCGCCGTGAGCGGATGGCCTGCTGCCACGACGCCTCGCATAGGGCGCAGGCTATCCCGCCCGCCGCACGTCTCGCGCGGCGGGCGGGCGACTCACCTGCGGCGGGTGACTACGAGCCGCAGACCTTCAGGGACGTGGTCAGGGTCCGGGTGAAACGCTTGCCCACGAGGACCTGCTTGCCGCGCTGGCGGAGCGGCTGGAGGGTGACGCGCGCCTTCAGTTCGTGCGGCTTGGTCGCGTCCATGCCGTCCATCGCCAGCACCGCCTTGAACGCCGCCTTCTTGTCGGTCAGCTTGCGCCGGCCGTCGATGTAGAAGTCGACCTTCACGATCTTCACGCGGCGCACGAACCCGAAGCGGTCCTTCGACAGCTTGTGCTTGCGGGTCGAGGTGATGCGGGCGCGGGCCTTGCGGGCGATGCACACCTTCGGCGTGTCCACCGTGAGGTCCACGTCCTGGTCGGCGGTCGTCTGCGGCGGGGTGGTCTGCTGGCCCGCCGGCTGCTGCTCCTGGCCGCTCGGCGGGGGGCCGACCTGGCCCGTCGGCGACGACGACAGGTACAGCGACTTCGTCACCGAGCCGTGGGCGGGAACGTCGACGGTCCACGAGATGCCGGCGCCGTTGTCGATCTGGGTCGCGCACAGCGAGCAGTCGTCGTCGAAGTCGCCCATGTCGCGGATCTGGCTCCAGATGCCGCTGTAGTTGCTCTCGCTCCAGTGGTTGCCGCCGGTGACGGGGTAGAACTGCTGGATCCGAGCCGCCGGCTCGTTGTTCGGGTTCTGGGCGCAGGCGATGGCACCGGCCGCGGCGTTGAGGTAGCCGTAGCCGTCGTCGGTGCCGAGGTAGCAGTCCGCGGCGCGGTAGAGCACGGCGCTCTGGGCGGCGTCGCCGTCGTTCGTCACCTTGATGTCGGTGCGCACGGCCTCCTCGCCCTTCACGTACGAGTCGGTCTGGGTGATGTGGAGCCCGGTGCTTCCGGCGTCGACCTGGGTGACCACGCGGAACGGGTCGCCCTGCGTACCGGTGCCGCTCGTCGGCGACTGGCTGACGGGCGTGAACGCCGTGTAGGGGGTGATGTTCGACCGCGCGGCGCTGCTGGTGTGCGACGCGAAGTCGGGGGCGTAGAGATGCCCGCCGGTCGCCAGAAACGTGCCGCAGTCGCCGGGCACCGCGCTCGGCGGATAGAACGCGCCGGTGCCGTCGTCGATGTGCTGGATCTGGCAGCTCAGCTCGTCGCCCACCGCCACGGTGGTCAGCGCGCCGTCCGGCGACCCGATGTTGGCGTAGGGCACGTTCGCGAGCGCTGCGGACGCGCCGGCGAGTACCGCCGCGGTGGCCGCGGCGGCCACGAGATTGATGATCTTCATGATCGCTCCAAGGTGAGTCGTTTTCCGTGCGACCCCGAGGCTGCGACCTAATTCGCCCAGGCTGAATAGCCCAATTGGGCTGTAGTGCCCCAGATCGTTCTCTAGGAGGATCCTTATGTACGTCTGGAGGTGGATGACGCAACCGTCACCCGCGCGGGAGGATGGCGCCCATGCCTTCCCCGCAGGCCGCACCCCTCGATACCGCCGCCGCCCGCCAGGCGCGCCGCGACCTCGCAACCGCCCTCGACCGGCGTCTCGACCAGCACGGCGTGCTGCGCAGCGCCATGGAGGCGATCTCCGGGGCCGTCGCATTCGACGCAAGCGGCTGGTGCACGACCGATCCGGCCACGCTGCTGTGGACGGGCGGCTTCACCCACGCGATCCCGGCCGAGGCGGCGCTCACGTTCTTCGAGAACGAGATCCGCCAGCCCGACGCCCTGAAGTTCACCGACCTGGTGCGACAGCACGGGCATGCCGGTTTGCTGTCGGCCGCCGTGGGCGGCGATCTCGAGGCCTCGGCGCGCTACCGGACGATGTACCGCCCGCACGGGCTGGCCGACGAGGTACGCGTCGCACTGGTGACGGGCGGCGCGTGCTGGGGAACGGTCTGCCTGCTGCGCGAGGAGGGCGCGCCGTGCTTCACGGATGCCGAGATCGCCTTCGTGGCCGCTGCCGGACGCCAGGTCGCGCACGGGCTGCGTGCCGCGCTGCTCCCGGCGGCGGAGGACTCGCTGGCGGTGCCGGGCGGCCCGGGTCTCGTGATCGTCGCCGCCGATGGCTCGGTCGAGACGATGAACTCCGAGGGCGAGTGCTGGCTCGCCGAGCTCGACGCGCCCGCCTACGGCGCCTGTCTGCCGCCGTTGGTCCTGTCGGTGCGGGCGCGCGCGGCCAACCCCGCCGGCGACCCGACGCCACCGCGGGCGCGCGCCTGGACCTCGCGCGGCTGGGTGTCGGTGCACGCTTCTGCGCTGGGTGACGGTCGCACCGCTGTCTTCCTGGAGCCGTCTCGGCCGTCCGAGATCGCCCCGATCGTGGCCCACGCCTACGATCTCACCGACCGCGAGCGCGAGGTGCTCGGCCTGCTTCTCCGCGGCGCCGACGTGGGCGAGATGGTCTCGGCCCTCGTCATCTCCGAGCACACGGCGCGCAACCACGTGAAGAGCGTGCAGCGCAAGCTGGGCGTGCGCTCCCGCGCCGAGCTGCAGGCCAAGTTCTTCGAGGAGAACTACCAGCCGTGGATGGCCGAGGTGGCGGCGCGGAACTAGGCGTTCGTGCGCTCCGCTCGGCTTGTCCCCACGGTGCGCAGTGCGGTTCGAGGACAATTACGGGGGTGTGCGGAGCGCGTTCTGCCGCGGCAACCGCGTGCCATCCGCGCACTGTCCTGCCCAGGTGTTGCTATGGAACATCAGAACAGGATCGTGCGAGGGAAATGGGCCCCACCGTCCTGCCCTGTACCCCTATGAGGGGGTCAATCCAGGACAGTGGGGCGAACCCCGAGCGTCCGCCCCATGTCCCCCTAAATTGCCGTCGGCCAAGAAGGGCTCAGCGCCGCGGCAAGAACTCCGGAACCTCGAAGTCCTCCGAGGCGGATCCGGAGCCGCGCGACACGCGCGGCTCGGCGTCGGCCGGCACGCGCACGCGGTCCGCTGACGGGCGGGCACGCTCGAGCGGCCGGTCGGCGTAGCCCGTGGCCACGACCGTGACCCAGACCTGGTCCACGACCTTCTCGTCGACCATGGCGCCGAAGATGATGTTCGCGTCGGGATGGGCCGCCTCGGCCACCGCCTTGGCGGCCTCGTTGACCTCCCACAGCGACATGTCGCGGCCGCCGGTGATCGAGAGCAGGATCGAGCGGGCGCCCTCGACGGACGTCTCGAGCAGCGGCGACTCCACCGCCCGCGTGGCGGCGTCCATCGCGCGCGACTCGCCCACGCCCATGCCGATGCCGAGCAGCGCGGTGCCGGCGTCGGACATGATCGTGCGCACGTCCGCGAAGTCGAGGTTGATCAGCCCCGGCAGGGTGATCAGGTCCGAGATGCCCTGGACGCCCTGGCGCAGCACGTCGTCGGCCATCCGGAACGCGTCCACCATCGACACGCGCTTGTCGAGCACCGAAAGCAGGCGCGAGTTCGGGATCGTGATGAGCGTGTCGACCTCGGCGGCCAGCTCCTCGATGCCGCGATCGGCCTGCTCCCCGCGCCGCGATCCCTCGAAGGAGAACGGCTTGGTGACGATGCCGACCGCAAGCGCCCCGAGCTCACGCGCGATGTGCGCGACCACAGGAGCCGCGCCCGTGCCGGTGCCGCCGCCGCTGCCGGCGGCGATGAACACCATGTCCGAGCCCTTGAGATGCTGCTTGATCAGGTCGTAGTCCTCGTGCGCGGCCTTGCGCCCGAGCTCCGGATCTGAACCCGACCCGAGACCACGCGTGGCGGCCGAGCCGATGTGCAGTGAGATGTCGGCGCTCGAGCTCTGCAGCGACTGGAGGTCGGTGTTGAGCGCGATGAACTCCACGCCCTCGACGCCGGCCTCGATCATCCGGTTGACCGCGTTGACGCCGGCGCCGCCGACGCCCACCACGCGCAGGACCGGCTGGAGCACTGCCCCGGGCTCGGTCGGGATGCGTGGTTCCTCGCGGCCGAAGCGCGGAGCGACGTCGGAGGACGAGCCCGAGCTCGGCGAGAGCTCCATGATGTTCTCGGGGATGTCGTGCGAGAACACCTCGCGCAGGCGCTGCTCGGGCGTGCGCGGGCGACGCTCGACCGGCTCCTCCACCTTCGGTTCGGGCTGCTGAGTCCGTGCCGACGGCGGCGCGGGACGAAGCTCCTCGAGGCGGGAATCGCCGGACGCGAGCGGCTCCTGGGAATGGTCAGGCGCGGGAATCGGCATGCCGCCGCGCGGCTGCGTCTGCCCGAACTCGGTTCGCTCCGCAGGCTTCTTGGGGGCGGGCGTGTCCTCGAGCCCCTCCTCCTCGGTCTTGCGGAAGAGCGCCGCGAGCGGACCCTCTCTCATGCTGGCCCGCTTACCTCTTTCCATTCCCGAGGACCTCCTTTGCGAGCTGGCGGTAGGCGTACGCGGCCTTGCCGTCAGGGTCGTACTTGAGCACGGACATACCCTTCACCGGGGCCTCCGCGAACCGGACCGTCTTGGTGATGCGAGCGGCGAAGACCTGGTCGCCGAAGTTCTCCTCGAGCAGCTCGATCGCCTCCTTGGCGTGCACCGTGCGGGTGTCCACCAGGGTCGGAAGGATGCCCTCGATTTCGACGTTGGGATTCAGGTTCTCCCTGATCATGCTCAGCGTGTTCTGCAGCTGGATGAGGCCGCGCATCGAGAGATACTCGCATTGGACGGGGACGATCACCTTGTCGGCGGCCGTCAGCGCGTTGATGGTAAGCAGTCCCAAGGACGGTGGCGTGTCGATGCAGATGAAGTCGTAGTCGTCCTCGACCTGGCGGATCGCCTTCTCCAGCGACCGCTCGCGACCGATCTGGGTGGACATCGCGATCTCGGCGCCGGCGAGGTCGATCGAGGCACAGGCGACGTCGATCTCGCGCTTCCGGATCGCCTCGCGGATCGACGTGTGATGCACGAGCACGTCGTACATCGAGACGTCGAGCGAGTCGGGGTCGATGCCCTGCGACATGGTCAAGTTGCCCTGCGGGTCCATGTCGACGCAGAGCACGCGATGGCCGCTCTCGGCGAAAGCGGCGGCGAGGTTCAGCGTCGTAGTCGTCTTGGCGACCCCGCCCTTCTGGTTTGCGAAGGCGATGACCTTCACCTTTGAGGACTCCGTCACTGATGACTCCGAGCGTTGGTTTTCGTCGTATCGGCGCGGCAAAAGACCCATATGCCTCTGCGTATTCGCATGGGTATGCGAGATTCCTTCCGGTGACCCTGCTATTGGACAGGCGCCTCGTGGTCGTCACGGGGAAGGGCGGAGTGGGCCGCACTACCGTCGCGGGCGCGCTTGCGCTCGTGGCTGCGCGCGCGGGGAAGCGGGTGATCGTGGCCGAGGTCTCGCAGCAGGAGCGGCTGTCACGTCCCTTCCGGCGAGAGGGCGTCGGCTACTCGGAGACCGAGCTGGCCGAGAACCTCTACGCGATCTCGATCGACCCAGAGCACGCGCTCGAGGAGTACCTCGGCAAGCAGGTGCCCGGCCTCCTCTCGGGCGCGCTCCTGCACAACCGCATCTTCGAGTACTTCGTGGCCGCCGCGCCGGGCGTCCGCGAGCTCACCACGATCGGCAAGGCGTGGGAGCTCTCGCAGCACTCGCGCAGGTACGGGAGCGGCGACCACTACGACCTCGTGATCCTCGACGCCCCGGCCTCGGGCCAGGGGCTGGCGATGCTCCACGCGCCCAAGACGTTCGCCGAGATCGCGCGCGTGGGCCCGATCCGCCGTCGCGCCGACGGCATCGACGAGTTTCTGCGCGACCCGAAGCGCACCGGCGTCGTCTCTGTCGCGTTACCGCAGGAGATGCCCGTGAACGAGACGATCGAGTTCCGCGAGCGCCTCCGCGACGAGATGGCGATCGAAACCGACCTGGTGGTCGTGAACCAGCTGCTGCCCGAGCGCTTCACGGGCGAGGACGCCGAACGAATCGAGGCGGTGAACGGGGCGCACGGCTCCGAGGAGGTGGCGGCGGCACTCCGGGCCGCGCTGTCGGAGCACCGGCGCGCGAAGTCGCAGCGGGCGCAGCTGCGGCGCCTGCGACGCGAGGTGGACGACGTCATCACCCTTCCGTTCCTGTGGGATCCGGAGATGACGCTCGAAGGGCTGAACCGCCTGGCGGACGACCTGGAGAAGAAGCTGTGAGCGTCGCGGACCTGCTGGAGGGCAAGCGCGTGTGCATCTGCGCCGGCGCGGGCGGCGTGGGCAAGACCACCACCTCGGCCGCCGTCGCGATGGGCATGGCCGCGCGCGGGCTGAAGGTCGCCGTGCTCACGATCGACCCCGCCAAGCGCCTGGCCAACTCGCTGGGGCTGCCCGAGCTCGGCAACGAGGAGCGCATGGTCGATCCCGAGCGCTTCGCCGAGGCCGGACTCGAGATGCGCGGCGAGCTGTGGGCGATGATGCTCGACGCCAAGCGCACCTGGGACGAGGTGATCGAGCGCCATGCACCGGATGAGAAGACGCGGGATGCCGTCCTCCAGAACCGGATCTACCAGGAGCTCTCGAACGCCGTCGCCGGCTCGACGGAGTACATGGCCATCGAGAAGCTGTTCGAGCTCCACCACGAGGGCCGCTACGACCTGCTCGTGCTCGACACGCCGCCCACGCGCAACGCGCTCGAGTTTCTCGAAGCGCCCGAGCGGCTGTCGCGCTTCGTGGACTCGCGCTCGCTCTCGTTCTTCCTCAAGCCCGGCCGCCTGGGCATGAAGGTGCTCGGCCGCGGCAGCGGGCTCCTGTTCGGGGTGATGAAGCGGGTGACCGGCATCGACCTGCTCGCCGACCTGTCCGAGTTCTTCCAGTCGTTCGGCGACATGGCGTCCGGCATCGAGGAGCGCGCGGCGCGCGTCGGACAGCTGCTCGGCGAGCGCGAGACCACGTTCCTGCTCGTGACCTCGCCGCAGCGCGACGCGATCGACGAGGCGATCTTCTTCCGCCGCCGGCTGCGCGACCGGCGGCTGCCGTTCGGCGGCGCGATCGTGAACCGGATGCACGAGGGAGCAGATGCCGACGCCGATGTCTCCGACGACCTCGAGGCGCTGCTCGGCGACAAGCTCGGCCGCAAGGTGGCGCGCAACTTCGAGGATCACCATCGCCTGGCCGAGCACGACCGCGCCGGCGTGCGCCGGCTCATGCGGGAACTCGGGCGCGAGCCATTGATTGCAGTGCCCTTGCTCGACGAGGACGTCTACGACCTCGAGGGGCTCGCCGAGATCGACGAGTACCTCTTTGCAGGGGAGTTCGTTCAGGTCTGAGCGTGTTGCGCGGCCTCGGCGCCGCGCACGATCTCCAGCACGCGATCTGGCGCCTTCCGCGGTGAGCCCGAGTCGAACGGCGGCTCGGGGTCGTACTCGATCGCCAGCTGGATCGCCTGCGCGATGTCCTGTCCCGCGATCCGCTCCGCCAGCCGCAGCGCCATGTCGATCCCCGCCGACACGCCCGCCGCGGTGATCACCTTGCCCTGCTCCACCACGCGCCGCGCGACCGGCCTGTCCAAGCGGTCGGTGTAGAGCCAGTGCGTGGTGGCCTCGAGACCGTCGAGCACACCCGCGCCGTGCAGCACGAGCGCACCCGTGCAGACCGACGTCGTGTACTCGGAGTGCTCGTGCACGCCGCGCACCCAGTCGAGCATCCGCTCGTCGTGCATCACGCTGCGCGTGCCGGCGCCGCCCGGTACCACCAGCACGTCGGGGCGCGGCACCTCGTCGAGTCCCTTCTCGACCTCGATCGCGAGCATGCGGGTGTCCGCCCGGACCACGCCCGGCTCGAACGCGACGAAATCGACACGTGCGCCGGGCAGGCGCGAGAGCACCTCATACGGCCCGATCGCGTCGAGCGCGGTGAAGCGGTCGAACAACGGAATCGCGATCTGCATCTTGTCCTCCTCTGGACTGGAACCGGTGGCGATACTCGGCCGGGCCCACGCCCAGCCGGCGATGGAAGGCACGGCGCATCGTCTCGACGGTGCCGAAGCCGCAGTCGCGCGCGATCGCGTCGACCTTCTGCCCCGTCGACTCGAGCCGCTGGCGGGCGTGGTCGACGCGCAGCGCCTCGACGTATGCGGCCGGTGTCATTGCGAGCTCACGGCGGAACGCGCGGGCGAAGTTGCGCGGGCTCATGCAGGCGCGCTGCGCCAGCCGCTCGATCGAAAGGTCGTCGTTCAGATGGCCCGGCAGCCACTCCTGAAGCTCGCGCAGCGGCTCGCGCTCGGCAATCTGCGCGCGGAGATGCGAGCTGAACTGCGACTGGCCGCCCGCGCGGCGCGCGTAGATCACGAGCCAGCGCGCCGCCTCCAGCGCGGCCTCGCGACCGAGGTCCTCCTCCACGAGCGCGAGCGCCAGGTCCATCCCCGCCGTCACCCCCGCGGACGTCCACACTCCGGCGTCGTGCACGAAGATGGCGTCGCGGTCGACGTCGACCGACGGGAACAGCTCGGCCAGCTGATCGGCGTGCGCCCAGTGGGTGGCGGCGCGGCGCCCGTCGAGCAGCCCCGCCGCGGCAAGGACGAAGGCGCCGCTGCACACCGAGCCGACGCGCCGCGAGCGCGTGGCCGCGCGTGCGAGCCAGCGGGTGACCCGTTCGTCACGCGCGGCACGCTCGACCTCGCCGCCCGCCACCAGCAACGTGTCGATCGGACCGCGCACCGAGGCAAGCGCGCGGTCGGGGACGATCGTGAGACCGCTGCCGGTGCGCACCGGGTCACGCGTCGCCGCGACCGTCTCGATGCGGTACGGCTCGCGCGCGATGCGGCCCGCCGCGTTGAAGACCTCGACAGGCCCGGTCACGTCGAGCGACTGGACGCCGTCGAAGACGAGGATCAGGACACGTCGCACACCCGCATCATCGCCTGCCGGGCGCGTGGCAGCAACGACAACTAGCGGGCAGATCCTGCCACGTGTACGCGCAGCATCACGATCTCCGGCGTCGCCCGCAGGCGGACCGGGTAGCCCGCCGTTCCGATGCCGCGGCTCACGTACATCACCCGCTTCCCGTCACGGGCGAGGCCACCGGCGTAGCGGTCGCCGTAGCGCGACGGCGTCACCTTCTCGCGCACGATCGGCAGGTTCACCTGGGCACCGTGCGTGTGGCCTGCGAGCGTGAGCAGCGGCCGTGCCGGCAGGCGTGGGAACAGGTCGGGGTTGTGCGAGAGCACGATCAACGGCGCCGACCGCGGCACGAGGCCGAACGGCGTGCTCAGGTCCGGCTCGCGCTCGCGGGCGTCGGCGAGCCCGACGATCCAGAGGACCTCTCCCGCGAGCTGCACGGACGCCGCGTCGTTCTCCAGCACGTCGATGAGCTGCTCGCGGAGCGCGTGGCGCACGCGGTCGCCGTCGTTTGCCCAGTCGTGGTTGCCGAGCACCGCGAACGAGCCGAGCGGCGCCTCCAGCTCGCCGAGTTGCCGGGCCACCGCCTCGGGCGCGACCGGCTCGCCGAGCGCGACGTCCGGGTCGATGTAGTCGCCCAGCAGCGCGACCATGTCCGGCCGCGCGCGGTTCACAGCTGCCACCACCTGCGCGACGCGCTTCTCGTCGACATGCGGCGCGCCCGCGTGCAGGTCGGCGACGAGCGCGATCTTCAGGTCGTCGAGTGCCGCCGGCCAGCCCTCGACCTCCACGTCCACACGCCGAACGCGGAGACGGCGCGGCTCGACGATCGTCGCCCAGGCAGCCGCGGCTGCCACGCCCCCCGCGGCCGCGATCGCCAGTCGCTTCATGCGCCGATGCTAGATCGGCGCCGAGTAGCTCGCGGGGTCGTCGTCGAGCTCCCAGTCGGCGGACGGCGTGACGCCGGCGTCGAACTCGTCGGTTTCGGGTTCCGGCTCGGGCTCGTACTGCGGCTCTGCCGGCTGCGGGCTGCCCACTGCCGACTCGTCACGAATGTCCTCAGCGTGGATCTCAATCGGAGCGTCACCCGTGATGAGCAAGTCATCCGCGGCGCCCTTCAGGTCCGCCGAGAGGTATCCGCACAGGACGTCGCGCAAGAGCGCGCGCACGTGCTGTTCGATCTCCAGGACCACGCTGCGCGGCGTCTCCGTGCCGACCGACTCGAGATACGCCGACGCGCTGCCGCCCGTCATCACCTTGTCCTCGAGCGCGAACGCCAGCTCGAGCCGCCGCTGCAGCTGCCGGCGCTGCCCCTCCTCGGCACACAGCGCGGCGATGCGCAGGGTGAGCGCGGCACGACCCGAGTCGTCGGTCGCGTCGAGCAACGACCGCAGGGCAAGCAGGTAGTCCGACAGCGCCTCCGTGTCGAGCGCGCGCTCGCAGCCCATCTCGAAGCGCGACAGCGCCCACGCGATCCGGCCGGCCGGCCGCGCGCCGGCGACGATCTCCGCGAGCTCGACCAGCTCCGGCTGCTCGTCGGCCGACAGCAGCCAGTCGGCGCCGCGCGCCGGGCCGCTCAATCCGATCGGGATCGGCTGCCACGCGCCCTCGTCGACGCGACCCCAGCCCACCGGCCCGAAGGAGACCGCACCGGGCTTGAAGAGGCGCAGCGCAGTGAGGAGCTTGCGGAAACGGATGCGCGCCTCGCTCACGGGCAACTGCTCGTCCGCGGCGATGTCGCGCCGCAGCACGCAGAGCACGTTCGGCATGCCGTCGCGCTCGACGTGACCCGTGGCGTCCGACCACACCGCTCCCGACGGAGCGTCGAGCTTGTCACCGACGATCAGGAACAGGCCATCGCCGAGGTCGACGCGGTCGTTCTCGATCTGCACCCCATGCAGAGGCGCGATCACCGCCGTCCGGATTGTGTTCTCGAACAGCGCCCGCTCGACCTCGCCGTACACGCGCTCGAAGCGGTCCTCGGGGAACTCGAAGCTGGTGGCGTCCTCGTAGAGCCGCTCGAGCATCGCGCAGAGGCCGGCCTCGGAGTCGGCGCAGTCGCCGCCCGACTGCATGCGCAGATAGGTCTCCGCCCCGGTGCCGAGCGCGGCGGCCGCGCTTCCGAACGCGGGCAGCTCGCGCAGGCGGCGCCAGCGCTCCGTGACGAACTCCGCCGTCAGTGGCTGGTAGCGGTAGAGCACCGAGCCGCCGCCCGGCTCCTCGACGACGTCGAAGGGAATCTCCGCGCCCTGCCGGAGGTCATTGGTGAGCAGCGCCGCGGCCTCGAGCGCGAAGTCCCGCAGCGCATCGTGAAGACGGCGATTGCGCATGCGGGCGGATTCGCCGCGCGCACGCGTGGTCCTTTCTCGCTGTACGCGGGTGCGGCTAAGCCGCGACGAGCGGCGTGCCCTCGCCCGCGCCGAGCCACTCGCGCCCGTAGCGGCGCATGTCCTCGATCAGCGGCAAGAGCGCGCGGCCCTTCTCGGTGAGCTCGTACTCCACGCGCGGCGGCACCTCGGGATAGGTGCGGCGCTCGACCATGCCCTCCTCCTCGAGGGCGCGCAGGCGCAGCGACAGCGTCCGCGGGCTGATGCCGGCGAGCGAGCGCTCGAGCTCGCAGAAGCGGCTCCGGCCCTCGGCGAGGTCACGGATGACGAGGATCGTCCACTTCGCGCAGACGAGCTCGGCAGTTGCGCAGACGGGGCAGACGTCGTCGTTCGGTGCGCATTCGGCTCCAAGCTTCATTAAGTGAAGTGTAGCGGGGGCGCAGTGGCCCCCGCCACCGCAGCTCAGCCCGACGTCAGGTTGCCGAGCAGGCCCCCGCCGCTGCCGCTGCCGTTCGTGCTCGAGGTGACGCGACCCTCGCTGGGCTGCACAAGCACCCAACCGGTGCCCTGGAAGCCGAGTTGCATCGTCTCACCGGAGCCGCGGCCGATCAGCGTCTTGAGGTTGGCGTCCACCTTCACGTGCGGGGTGACGCTGGCCGACCACGTGATGGCCGCGTTGGGATCCACGAACGTCGGCGTGTCGCCGGTCTGGAGCAGTACGGGCGGGCCGTCCGAGATCACCGCGACCCAGCCGGTCCCGGAGAGGGACATGTTGTAGAGGCCGCCGGAGAGCGCGCCCGCGGCACCGGAGTCGAGGCGCTTGATGTCCCAGTCGATGCCCGCGTCGAAGGCCAGCACGTTGCGGCCGTTGCACGTAATCTCCTCGCCCTCGAGCTTGATCAGGTGCACGTCCTGGGCCTGCTCCGCGAGGAACACCTCGCCGCTGCCCTCGATCTTCATGAGCTTGGTGCCCTCGCCGGTCATCGACTTCTTGACCCACTTGCCGAGGCCGCCCGAGCCCGCGTGCTCGAACTTCACGTCGCCCTGGTATGCGACCATCGCGCCGAGCTTGGCCTGGATCGTGATCTGGTTGAGCGAGACCTTCAGCAGCTTGGAGTTCTGAAGGGCGAACGCCTCCTGCGACTGGGTTTCCTGAAAGGAGCCGAGTGTGCTCTGCACGAGTCCTCCTGGGGGGGGGTTCGAAATCGGGTGTGGCGTGACCACCCTCTGCGCCTGGAGGCGCTACGTCAACCCCGGCGCAGCACGCGGACACGGATCGAGCGCGAGGCGGCGTTCCCACTCGAGTCGACCGCGCGCACGCGGATCGTGTGAGCGCCTGCGTGCACGCGGCGCAGCACCCAGGTCCAGCGCAGTCTCGCCGCACGTGCGACCCGCACCCGGCGACCGTCGACGTAGATCTCGATCCGCGCGACGCCGTCCGCGTCGTGGGCACCCGCTGCGATCACGGCGCGCCGGCGGAGTCGTGCGCGCGAGCGCGGTTTGAGGACCGTCACCGCAGGACGCGTCGTGTCCGCACCGTCGCCGGTCTCGGGCGCCGCCGGAACGGTCATCCAGCGCAGCGCCGACGGGGTCCCGTTGCCCGCCGCGTCGATCGCCTGCACGCGATAGCTGTGGATCGAACCCGGTGCGAGGTTGCCGTCCACCCAGTCGAGGCCGGTGGTGGTGCCCACGATCGCGTTGTCGCGGACGATCCGGTACGCGGCGACGCCGACGTTGTCGGTCGATGCGGTCCAGCTCAGGTCGGCGCCGGATTGGACACCGGCGACGCTGAAGTTGCCCGGCGCCGTTGGCGCATCGGTGTCGCGCGGGTCGTCGAGCACGACGCTCACGGCCGCCTGTCCGGGCACGACCGAGTCGACCGTGATCGAGTTCTGGCCGTCGCTGAAGGTCGAGCCGACCGGCAGCGCGGCGTCGGTGAAGTTCCCGGCGGTGCCGGGGGTCCCGTCGAGCAGCAGCGACTGCGTGACGACGCTGGTGGCGGGGTCCCAGTGGACCGACACGCCGCTCGTCATCGACGTGGGCAGCAGGCTGTCGAAGACGCCGCCGCTCTCACGGATCGACAGGTCGTAGTAGCGCGCGGGGGTGCCGCCGGTCGGGACGCGCAACAGGTTGATCCCGGGGCCGCGGTTCAGCGCCGACTTGATCGTGTATGTGCCGCTCGCCGCGATCGTCTTCACGCCCGTGCTCGGCACGATGCCGAGCTGCGCGAGATGCCACGCGTTGCTGTGGAAGACGTGCGAGTTGTTACCCATCACGTCGTACGGATCGCCGTACTCCGAAGCGGTGCAGTTCGAGCTCCACGTGACCGTCGCGCCGCCCGACGTGCAGCGGTAACTGGACGCGTGGTGCAGGCCCATGTTGTGACCGAGCTCGTGGGCGGACACCCACGGGTCGATGTAGCCGTTCAGCCACGTCAACTGGCCCGGCATCTGGCCGAGGCCCGCCCAGTCGCAGCTCGACTGTTCGGGGAAGATGAACTGGATGTGGCCGTAGCCACTCGGGTCGTGGCCGTCCGCCTTCGCCGCGCTGATCGCCTGGCCGGCCCACTGGCTGTAGTTGCAGGTGTCCGTCGGGCCGGCGATCCGGTACCAGCCGAACACGTCGCCGGACAGCGCGATGTCGCCGTGCGACTCCTCGGAGTAGAACGCCGCCGTCGAGTCACTGTCGTCGAAGATGCGCCCGCGAACCTGCGCCGGCGTCCACGGCTCGGGATTCGCGTCGGTCGCGAAGTTGACGAGGATGACGGCGACGCTGTGGGTGCCGAGTGCGCCGGCCGCACGGATCCGCGGGCCGCCACGGCGGATGACCTTGCCCTCGAGCCACCGGCCGACGCGCCGCCCGCGCAGCTTGACCTTGTCGCCCGACTCCGCGCGCGGGACCGCCGTGGGCCGGATCGGGATCAGGCGGCCCCTGCGCTCGAGTTTCCAGGACGTCTGGCCGCGCGCGTGCGCGAAGTCGTCGGCGTGCAGGATCTCGAGCTTGCCGCTGTACGTCGCCGCGCCTGCGGCCGCGCAGTTGCAGAGCGCGAGCAGCAGCCCGCAGACGACGAGTGTGAGGCGACTAGACAGCAGCCTCGTCGCGCATGAGCTGGTCGACCGACGTCGAGCGCTTGCCGTCGGCGGCCACCATGAGCTTGAAGTCGTGCGGCGACGTGGCGGCCTTGATGGCCTCCTCCATCGAGACGCGGCCCGCCTGCACGTGCTGCATGAGCGCCTGGTCGAACGTCTGCATGCCGTAGTACGAGCCCTCGGAGATCGCGTCGGTGAGCCGGCCGGTCTCCTGCGCGTCCATGATCATGTCCTTCACGCGGCCGGTCGAGCGCAGGATCTCGCAGCAGGCCACCCGGCCCGCCTCGTCGATCGTGCGGACCAGGCGCTGGGAGATGACCGCCTTCAGCGTGCCCGCGAGCATGGCCCGGACCTGCTGGCCCTGGTGCGGCGGGAAGAAGTCGATGATGCGGTTGATCGTCTCGGGCGCGTCGAGCGTGTGCAGCGTGGAGAGCACGAGGTGGCCGGTCTCGGCCGCCGACAGCGCGGTGGCCACGGTCTCCTCGTCGCGCATCTCGCCGACCAGGATCACGTCCGGGTCCTGGCGCAGCACGCGGCGCAGCGCGCGGCTGAACGAGTTGGTGTCGGTGCCGACCTCGCGCTGGTTGATGATCGAGCGGCGGTCGCGGTGGAGGAACTCGATCGGGTCCTCGATCGTGACGATGTGCTTCGCCGTCGTGCGGTTGATCTGGTCGATGATCGCCGCGAGCGTGGAGGACTTGCCCGAGCCGGTGGTGCCGGTCAGCAGGATGATCCCCCGCTCCTCGTTCGCGACCTCGCCCACGACCTCCGGCAGGCCGAGCTGCTCGATCGACTTGATCTCGTGCGGCACGGCGCGCAGGACCATCGAGATGGCGCCGCGCTGCCTGAAGGCGTTGACGCGGAAGCGCGAGAGGCCGGGGACGCCGAAGGCGAAGTCCACCTCGTGCTCCTCCATGAACTCGTCGAGCTTCTCCTTGTCGGTGCCGAGAAGCTCGGCGAGGATGCGCTCCGTGTCGTCGCGCGTCAGCGGATCAGAGTCCGCAAGCGGCTCCAGTCGCCCATGACGGCGGATCAGCGGGTGGGCGGGGACCTTCAGATGGAGGTCCGAGCCCTCCATTTCGATGACGCGGCGAAGCGCGGGCTCAAGCTCGAACATGGGGTTCCATCGGTCGAGCGGCGCCTGTCCTTGAGTGGTTGCAGGGCGCGAGTCATACGCTTCCCCGATGGCTCTCGACCTCGACGAGTGGCTGCCCGACCCCCAGGTCCGGACGTTCCACCGCCGCAGCGCGCGCGCCTCCGCGCATGACCTGTGGCACGCGGCCGAAACCGTCCAGGTCTGCGAGGCGTCCACGCTCGGGCGGGTCGTGCGCTGGCGCATCCCGGACACGCCGCGCGACATCCCCTTCCGCGACGTCTTCCGGCGCTACCCGTTCGCCGTGCTCGCCGAGGGCGATCAGTGGTCGATCTCCGGCCTCTGCGGGAAGATCTGGACGCTGCGGCGCGACTACCCGCGCATCCACGGCGCCGACGAGTTCCTCGCGTGGGACCGCCCCGACACCGTGCGCGTCGTCTTCGGCCACTGGGTCGAGGAGGACGGCGATCGCGCGACGCTCGTCAGCGAGACGCGCATCGAGCCGGTGGACAGGCGCGCGCGCCTGCGCACGCGCGCGCTCTGGACCGCGCTCGGGAAATTCGAGCGGCTGATCGGCGGCGAAGTGCTGCGCGTGGCAGCGCGCCGCGCCGAGTCCGGCTAGCCGTGGAGGCGGGGGAAAACCGAGCAGTCCAAGGACGCAGGGGTGAGGGCAGTGCGGCCGCACGGCCTCACCCCGAGGACGCCGGAATGCGAAGGTTTGCAGCCGCCTAAGCGACGTCGCGGAGCTTCTGCGCTTCGGCCAGCGACTGCAGCTTCTTCAGCGACTGGTTCTCGATCTGCCGGATCCGCTCGCGCGTGACGTTGAACGTGCGGCCGACCTCGTCGAGCGTCCGCGGATGCTCGCCGCCGAGGCCGTAGCGCAGCTCGAGCACACGCCGCTCGCGATAGGAGAGGTTCTCGAGCGCCTCGCGCAGCGCCTCCTTGGTGAGGATCTCGGCGGCACGGTCGTACGGCGACTCGGCCCGCTCGTCGGCGATGAACTGGCCGAACTCGGACTCCTCCTCGTCGCCAACGGGCTTCTCGAGAGAGACGGGCGCCTGCGCCGAGCGCTTGATCGAGTCGACCTCGTCGGGCTCGATGCCCGTGGCTTCGGCGATCTCCTCGGCGGTGGGCTCGCGACCGAGCTCGGTGACGAGCTTGCGCTCCGCGCGGCCGATCTTGTTG
>JAICJV010000042.1 GCA_025928265.1 Thermoleophilaceae bacterium | reverse complement strand
CTCGTCGACCTCGGGCCCGGTGCGGGGGAGCACGGCGGCCACGTGATCTCCGAAGGGACCCCGAAGCAGGTCGAGGCGGATCCCGCCTCGCTGACCGGCCAGTACCTGGCGGGGCAGCGCCAGATCGAGATCCCGGAGAGGCGGCGCGACCCGCGCGGAGAGCTGCTCGTCAAGGGTGCCCGCCAGCACAACCTGAAGAAGATCGATGTGCCGGTCCCGCTCGGAGTCTTCTGCTGCGTCACCGGGGTGTCGGGGTCCGGCAAGTCGACGCTGATCAACGAGACCCTCTATCCAGCGGTGGCAAACCGGCTCCATCAGGCGAAGCTGCGGCCCGGTGCACACGACCGGATCGACGGGATCGAGCAGGTCGACAAGATCATCAACATCGACCAGGCGCCGATCGGGCGCACGCCGCGGTCGAACCCGGCCACCTACACCGGCCTCTTCGACCAGATCCGCGAGCTGTTCTCGAAGACGCAGGAGGCGCGGGCGCGGGGCTACAAGCCGGGCCGCTTCTCGTTCAACGTCAAGGGTGGGCGCTGCGAGGTCTGCCGCGGCGACGGCCAGATCAAGATCGAGATGCACTTCCTGCCGGACGTCTACGTGCCCTGCGAGCAGTGCGACGGCAAGCGCTACAACCGCGAGACGCTCGACGTGCGCTTCAAGGGCAAGACCATCGCCGACGTGCTCGACATGCCGGTCGAGGAGGCGGTCGACTTCTTCCGCCACATCCCCAAGATCCAGCGGCGGCTGCAGGCCCTGCACGACGTGGGGCTCGACTACATCCGGCTCGGCCAGCCGGCGACGACCCTTTCCGGCGGCGAGGCGCAGCGCGTGAAGCTCGCGACCGAGCTGGCGAAGGTGGCGACCGGCAAGACCCTCTACATCCTCGACGAGCCCACCACCGGCCTCCACTTCGCCGACGTCCAGACGCTGCTGGTCATGCTCCAGCGCCTCGTCGACCAGGGCAACAGCGTTGTTGTCATCGAGCACAACCTCGACGTGATCAAGACGGCCGACCGCATCATCGACCTGGGCCCCGAGGGCGGGGAGGAGGGCGGCACGATCGTGGCGGCCGGCACGCCCGAGCAGGTGGCGGCGGTGCCGGAGTCGCACACCGGGCGCTTCCTGACCGAGATCGTCAAGCCGGCGGAGCCGCGGAAGCGGGCGGCGCGGGCGCGCTCGAGCGCGCGCAAGAAGGATCCCGTAGCCGCGTAGAGCCTGTGGCCGGCGCCTGTGGCCGGCGGGTGGCGGACGGGTCGGGGCCAGAAAAGGAGGCTCAGCCGATTATCGCCTCGGCCTCGATCTCGACCTTCCAGCGGCGATCGAGCAGGCTCGCGACCACCACCATCGTCGAGGCGGGTCGCACGGCGCCGAAGACCTCGCCGTGCACGCGCCCGACGGCCTCGGAGTACGCGGCGTCCACGAGATAAGTGCGCGTCCGCACCACGTCCGCCAAGCTCGCGCCTGCCTCCTCCAGCGCCTCGCCGATGATCTCCAGGCAGCGGCGCGCCTGCACCGAGACGTCCTCGTCGACCTCGCCGTCGGGCCACACCGGGGCGGTGCCGGAGACGATCACGCGGTCGCCCACGCGGACGGCGCGGCTGAAGCCGATCAGCGGCTCATACGGCGAGCCGGAGGTCACGTGGCGGCGATCCATGGCGTCCGAATCTACCGGCGCGGGTACGCTCCGCGGCCGTGGACCCTCGCCTGAAGCTCTATCTCCAGAAGTGGCACTGGTACGAGCGCGGCCAACTCCCGTGGCGCCGCGCGCGGCTCCACATGCACGCGATGCGCGGTGAGTTCTTCATCCGCCAGCCGGTCCAGGGGAACGTGCTCGAGGCGCTCGACGACGGCCGCCTCAGCGTCGGCAAGCACACGCTGCTCGAGCCGGGCTGCTGGATCACGATCGCCGACGAGGGGCGGGTGACGATCGGGGAGGGCACGTTCCTGAACCTGGGCACGATGATCGCCGCCCAGCACGAGGTCACGATCGGCAGCCACATCATGTTCGCCAATCACTGCTTCATCTCAGATGCGTCCCACCGCTTCGACGACCGCTCGATGCCGGTCACCTGGCAGGGGTTCACCTCGAAGGGGCCGACGCGGATCGGCGACAACTGCTGGTTCGGCGTGAACTGCGTCGTCACGACCGGTGTGACGATCGGCGAGCGCTGCGTGGTGGGTGCCAACTCGGTCGTCACGCGCGACCTGCCGCCGGGGGTGATCGCCGCGGGATCGCCGGCCAAGGTCATCCGTGAGATCGAGTTCACGGGCGAGGACAGCCTCGCGCCGCGCGCCGCCGGGTAGCGAGCGTCACCTGGATTACCCGCGTCGGTCCGCATCGGTGCGCCCGGGTATTTCCGCTACATGGGATGGGCGCTGGCTGCAGCCGTCGCGCTTCAGGTGGTCGCGGACCTGGTTCGCATCAGGGGATGGCAGAACGTGGTCCGCCATGCGCTCCCGCCAGGGACCCGCATCCGCTACCGGGACGTGGTCGTCGCCCACCTCGCCGGAACCGGATGGAACGGGATAACGCCCGTGCACGCGGGCGAGGCGGTGAAGGTCGCGATCCTGCACCGCCGCGTGCGCGAAGCGCGCGCCGCCACGCTGGCGGGGACGGTCATCCCGCCGTCGGTCGTCGAGGCCGCGCTCACGCTCACGCTCGTGCTCACTCTCGCGGTCATCGGCATCCTCTCGCCGGGCGAGCTGCTCGGGGCCGTTCCGATCTCTCTGCGCGTGCCGGTGCTGATCGCCATCGGCGCTGTCGTGCTGGCCTGCGGCGCATGGCTGGCCCTGCACGCGCGCGGCAGGGCGCTCGCACGGAGCGTCGCAGCCGGGCTCGAGCCGCTGCGGCGGCCGCGGGTGCTCGCCATGTACGTGGCGCCCTGGGCGGCGGCGTCGCGGCTCGTCAGGCTCGTGGCCATCGTCCTGCTGCTGGCCGGCGCCGGCCTCCCGGTCGCGGTCGCGCCCGCGGTCGTCCTGATGGCGGTTCAGGGCGCGACGCCGTCGGCGGGGCCCGCCGGCAGCGCCGTGCGGATCGGCGTGGCGGCCGCGGCGCTGCCGGGGGCGTTCGCGGCGGGCGTGAGCCCCGCGCACGTGGCAGCCGTGCTCATCTCCGTGCACGCCGCCACGAGCGTGGTGAACCTCGCGATCTCATGCGCGGTCGTGGCAGCGATGCTGCGCACGCTGTCGCCCCGACGGGTCGTCGCGTGGCTGCGGGCAGCGGGCCGGCGCGAGCAGGTCGCACCCGCGTGATCAGGTAAGCGCGTTCACGAGCACGAGTCGCTCGCGCGGCCGGTCGTCGAAGTCGACGAGCACGACCTGTTGCCACGTGCCGAGCATGAGGCGGCCCGCCTCGAACGGCACCGTCTCCGACGGACCGACGATCGCTGCGCGGATGTGCGCGTGCGCGTTCGTGTCGTGATTCAGCCGGTTGTGCTCCCAGCCGGCATCGCGCGGGACCAGCCGGTCGAGCGCCTGCCGCAGGTCGAACACGTTGCCGGGCTCGTGTTCCATGGTCGTGACAGCGGCGGTGGCGCCGGGGACGAAGACCGACACCACGCCGCTGCCGCCCGCCTGGCCGACCAGGCGGGACAGCTCGGGCGTGATGTCGACGACGTCGCCGTTCCCGTCGGTGTGGAAGTGGAGTTGGGTGCTAGTGCTCGGCAAGGAGCTCTTTGAGTCGCGCCACCTCGTCGGGCGCCATCGTGTAGCCGTGCTCGGGCGCCGGGTAGTGGCGATCACGGACGTCCGCCGCGTATGCCTCGACGCCCTTGATCATCGCCTCCCGGATCGACCCGTAGCGCTTCACGAAGCGCGCAGCGTGTCCGTCATAGATACCGAGCAGGTCGTGGAACACCAGCACCTGGCCGTCCGTGGACGGCCCCGCGCCGATGCCGATCACGGGGATTTCGATGCGCGGCATCACGGCCTCGGTCAGCTCACTCGGCACCGCCTCGAAGACGATCGCGAAGCAGCCCGCCTCCTGAAGCGCGAGCGCATCCTCCACCACCTGCATCGCACGGTCGGCGGTGCGCCCCTGGGAGCGATAGCCGCCCAGCGCGGTCGCGGTCTGTGGTGTGAGGCCGACGTGACCCATAACCGGGATGCCGGCGGCGACGATCGCGGCGGCGCGCTCGGCCACCACGCCGCCACGCTCGAGCTTCACGGCATCGCAGCCGGCCTCCTTCACGAACCGCTGCGCGGTCGCCACGGCCTGCTCGTTCGAGACCTCGTAGGAGCCGAAGGGGAGATCGCCGACGAGCAGCGGCGTCGACAGCCCGCGGCGGACTGCGCCGGCGAGCATGAGCATCTCGTCGATCGACACGGGCACCGTGCTCGGGTAGCCGAGCACGGTCATCGCGCCGGAATCGCCCACGAGAGCGACGTCGACGCCGGCGGCCTCGGCCACCTGCGCGCTCGGGTAGTCGTAGGCGGTGACCATCACGATCGGCTCGCCGAGAGCCTTCTTCTCCGCGAGCTTGGAGAGGGTTATGGCCGGCCGCTTGGCGGGCGGTGCGGTCGCGCGGGTGCCGGCGCTCATGACAAGAGCTCCGCGACAGCGTCGTCGACCGTGATGATGGAGTTGTCGGCCTTCACGTGGACCACCTTCGGCTCGTAGGACTCGAGGCCGCGCTCGTCATACCCGGCGTACGAGATCACGATCACGGTGTCGCCCTTATGGACAAGGCGTGCTGCCGCTCCGTTCACCTTGATCTCGCCGGAGCCGCGCGCGCCCGCGATGGTGTAGGTCTCGAAGCGCGCGCCGTTGTCCACGTCGACCACGTGCACCTGCTCGTGCTCGAGGATGTCGGCGGCGTCGAGGAGGTCGGCGTCGATCGTTATCGACCCGACGTAGTGCAGATCGCTGTCGGTGATGCGACAGCGATGGATCTTGGATTTGAGCATCGTGCGATTCATGCGCCCCCCAGGACCGTGTTGTCGATGAGCCGCGCGCGCCCCACCCGGGCGGCCACGGCGAGAAGCGTCCGGCCGTCGACCCGGGCTGCGGGTGACAGGTCGTCCGCCGAGCGAAGCTCGATGTACTCAGGCTCGACGCCCCGTGCGTCGAGCTCGCTGCGCGCCGCTGCGAGCACCGTGCCCGCGTCGCGCTCACCGGCGGCCACCGCCTGCTCGGCCGCCTGAAGTGCCCGCGACAGCGCAAGCGCACGCTCGCGCTCCTCGGGCGACAGGTACACGTTGCGCGAGCTCAGCGCGAGCCCGTCCGCATCGCGGACCGTGGGAGCGATCTCGACGGTCACGGGGATGTCGAGGTCGCGGACCAGCCGCTTGATCACGAGCGCCTGCTGGGCGTCCTTCTGCCCGAACCAGGCGCGGTCCGGCTGGACCATGTTGAAGAGCTTGGTCACCACGGTTGTCACTCCGTCGAAGTGCCCCTGCCCTCTGCGGGCGGGATGCCCGTCGAGCACCTCGGTCAAACCGTGCACGGAGACCGTGGTCGTGAAGCCGACCGGGTAGACCTCGTCGAGCGACGGGGCGAACAGCACGTCGACGCCGATCTCCTCGGCGAGCGCGGCGTCGCGCTCCTCGTCGCGCGGGTAGGTGGCGAGGTCCTCGTTCGGGCCGAACTGGGTCGGGTTCACGAACAGCGACACCACGACCACGTCGCACTCGGCGCGCGCGCTGCGCATGAGCGATAGATGCCCGCCGTGAAAGAAGCCCATCGTGGGCACGAGGCCGATCGAGCGCCCCGCGCGGCGCTCTGGCGCAAGCGCCTCGCGCAGTTCGGAAACCGTGCGGATCGTCCTCATGGCGCCACCGCCAGCGCGCGCGTGCGGTCCGCGAGCGCGTCGAAGAGGGGGAGGAGGTCGGGGGCCGTGGCCGCGACCGCCTCGCGCTGGGCCGCGACCGTGGCCTCGTCACCGCGGGCGATCGGCCCGGTGAGCGCCGCGCGCGGCCCCAGCGCCAGCACGTTGTCGAGCGTGGTGCGCACCAGCGGGCCGAACGGCGCGTCCACGCCGGCGCGCGACGCCAGCTCGGACGCCGCCCACTCGAGCGTGACGAGGTAGTTCGAGGCGATCGACGCCGCCGCGTGGTCGGCGGCGCGCTGCTCGTCGCGGACCTCGAACGGGAGCATCCCGATCGCCTCGGCGATACATCGCGCGAGCGCCAGCGCCTCGGGGGAGGAGCCCGCGATGGCGGCGCCGCAGCCGCTCAGATCCGTGCCGGATCCCGTGATCGTCTGGAGCGGGTGGAGCGCGAAGTCGAGCGACCCGAGCGGAGTGGCGCCGCTCGTGTGGCCCACGTAGCGCGCCGCGCCGGCCACGGTGCGCGCTGCCTGGGCGATCTCGGAGTCGGGAACGCACAGGAGGATCGCGTCGCCGCCGGGCACCTCGCCGCGACCGGCCGGCTCGCCGACGCGCACGCCGGCCTCGCGCAGCGCGCGGGCGAGTGCGTGGCCCACGCGGCCGCGTCCGACGATGCCGACGGAGGCCACGTCGGGTGGCAGCTCGGGGGTGGTTTCTGCGGCGGCTGGGTGTCGATCCAGTTCTCGCATGCGAGATACCGGTCGGTGATGTTGGTCAGGCGGCTTGGTGCTGCGTGCGAGTCCACTCCACTTTTCCCGGTGGTAGCGGCCTGCACACGGGATTATAGGACGGGTCCGGCCGGATTCGGCCGTATATTGCGGCGCGTGGGGCGCTCAGCAGAAGAACGCCGCGCCGAGCTGGTCGAGCTCTACAAGGAGCTGCATGCCGAGCACGGCTGCCCGCTGAGGGCCACGCGCACGAACCTCGTCTTCGGGATGGGCAACGCCGATGCCGACCTGATGTTCGTGGGCGAGGCGCCGGGCCGCGACGAGGATCTACAGGGCAAGCCGTTCGTCGGCCGCGCCGGCCGGCTGCTCGACGAGCTCATGGGCGAGGTCGGCATCGAGCGCAGCCAGGTGTTCATCGCCAACATCCTGATGTGCCGGCCGCCGAACAACCGCGATCCGCTCCCCGAGGAGATCGAGGAGTGCACGCCGTATCTGATGCGGAAGATCGGGCTGATCCGACCGAAGATGATCTGCACGCTCGGCAACTTCGCCACGAAGACGCTCACGGGCAGCCCGATGGGGATCACCAAGGTGTGTGGCCGCCCGCAGAAGCGTGAGCTCGCGGGGCTCGACCTCACGATCTATCCGCTCTTCCATCCCGCCGCCGCGCTGCGGTCGACCGGCTGCCTGAACGACCTGCGCGAGCACATGAGGCGCATTCCCGGGCTGCTCGAGGAATTGAGCACGCCGCCGGACGCGCCGGAGCCCGAGCCGGTGGGCGCAGCGCCCACCTCGGCGCCCGCCGCGTCGCAGCTCGACCTGTTCGGCTAGACCTGCTGCGCGTCCTCGACGATGTCGAGGCGGTCGTGCATGCCCGTGAGGCGGAAGATGCGCCGCACGGCGGCACTACCCGGAACGATCCGCAGCTGGCGGCCGCAGCGCTTGGCGCGCGAGTGCGCGCTCCAGATCAAACGCAGGCCGGTGGAGTCGAGGAACTTGAGCTTGCGCAGGTCGAGCACGACCGTCTCGGTGCTGTTGTCGTGCTCGATTCGGCGCAGCTCCTCGTCGAAGACGAGCGCGCTGGACAGGTCGAGTTCCCCGGCCAGGGCAACGCGCACTTCTTCACTCTCTTGCGACGTCGTGAGGGTGAGGAGGCTGATGGTTGGGCAGCGTACCCCCGAACGGGGGAAGTCTCAAGCCACCTGCTATCGCCACACTTCTCAGAGAATGCACACCGAGACCGAAAGCGCGGAGCAGACCGAGGACGTGGCGGCGGAGCTGGCGGCGCGGCTGGGGCGCGGCGACGTCGTGCTCGTGAGCGGCGATCTGGGGTCCGGCAAGACCACGTTCGTCCGCGGCGCAGCACGCGCCCTCGGGGTCGAGGGCGCCGTCACGAGCCCCACCTTCACCATCGGCCAGGTCTATGCCGGGCGCGGCCTCGAGGTCGCCCACCTCGACCTGTACCGGCTGCCGACGCTCGGTGCCGAGGATCCGGCGCTGCTCGAGGACTACCTGACCTCCGACCGGATCGGCTTCGTGGAGTGGCCGGGCACACCCGGCGCCGCCTTCGAGCGCGTGGCGGCGCGCGTGCGGCTCGAGCACCTCGGTGGCGACCGCCGCCGCGTGGAGGTCGAGTGAACATCCTCGGCTTCGACACGTCGACGGCCGCCACCAGCGTCTGCGTCCTGCGCTCCGACGGGGAGGCATTCGCGGTGGACCCCGAGCCGGCCCGCCTGTTCGAGCCGCCGGCCCACTCGCGCGAGCTGATGCCGGCCGTGGCGGCCGCGATCGACCGGGCCGCGATCGGCTGGGGCGAGCTCGAGGCGGTCGCGGTGGGAGTCGGTCCCGGGACGTTCACCGGGCTCCGGATCGGTGTGGCCACCGCGCGGGCGATCGCGCATGCACGCGGGATCCCCCTGCATCCCGTGTCGTCGCTTGCCGCGCTCGCCGCCGGGATCGGCGAGTCGCCCGCGCTGCCGTTGATCGACGCCAAGCGCGGCGAGCTGTTCGGCGCCGTCTACTCGGGTGACGTGGAGCTGACGCCGGCGTTCGTCGCGCACCCGGATCAGATCCCGGCCCGCGCCGGGGAGCGCGCTTCGGGAGCGCTGGCCGCCGGTGACGGAGCGGTACGATTCAGGTCCGTCCTCGAGGCGGCCGGAATCCGCACTGCGCCCGGCGACTCTGAGGTTCATGTGGTTCGCGCGCTGAACGTCTGCCGACTGACGCACAGCGTGCCGGCGGAGTCGCCGGAGGCCGTGTTGCCGAATTACCTGAGAGAGCCCGACGCCGTTCCGAGCCAGTGACTCCCGAGCCGCTCGAGATCCGCCGCCTGAGCTACGCCGACCTCCCGCAGGTCATCGCGATCGAGCGCCGCGCGTTCCCGACGCCGTGGTCGCTTGCGATGTTCGTGCTGGAGCTGTCGAAGCCGTCCGGCATCTGCCTGGCGGCGGTGCGCGAGGGCACGATCGTCGGCTACCTGGTGTGCTCGCGCTACGAGCGCGTGTGGCACGTGATGAACGTGGCGGTCGACGACCGGATGCGGCGCGAGGGGATCGCCACCGCGATGCTCGGCCGGCTGTTCGCCGAGGCCGACGGCCCGGGCGCGCAGTACACGCTCGAGGTGCGCGCCTCGAACGCCGCCGCGATGGCGTTGTACGAGGGCTTCGGCTTCAGGCACGCCGGCTTACGGCGCGGCTACTACCACGACAACCACGAGGACGCCGTGATCATGTGGCGGGTGGTGGAGGGCGGCGACGGCCACGAGTGGGTGCCGGACGACCAGCGGGTGGCACGCCGCAGCGGCGCGTGATCCTCGCCGTCGAGACGAGCTGCGACGACACCTGCGCGGCCGTTGTCACCGACGACGGGGAGATCCGCTCGAACGTGATCGCATCGCAGGGGCTGCTGCACGCGCGCTACGGCGGCGTGGTTCCGGAGATCGCCTCGCGCCGCCACCTCGAGCTGATCGATGCCGTGATCGACGACGCGCTCGAGCGGGCCGGCACGGGGATGGACGCGATCGACCGCGTGGCGGTGACCCGCGGCCCGGGCCTGATCGGTGCGCTGCTCGTGGGGGTGTCCGTGGCCAAGGCCCTGGCGGCGGTGCGGCGGCTGCCGCTCGTGCCGGTCGATCACCTGCACGGGCACGTGGTGGCGAGCACGCTCGGCGATAAGCCGATCGAGCCCCCGTTCCTCTGCCTGGTGGCGAGCGGCGGGCACACGTTCGTGGCGAGCGTCGAGGACGCGGGCTCGTACGAGGTGCTCGGCCAGACGCTCGACGACGCCGCGGGCGAGGCGTTCGACAAGGGCGCACGGCTGCTCGGCCTGCCGTATCCCGGCGGCCCGGAGATGGACCGGCTCGCGAAGCAGGGCGACGCCGCGGCGTTCGACTTCCCGCGCTCGCTGCCGGGCGACGGCCTCGACTTCAGCTTCTCCGGCCTGAAGACCGCGCTGCTCTACCGCGTGCGCGACCTGGGCGAGGAGGAGGCCGGTCGCCGGCGGGCCGACCTCGCCGCCTCGTACCAGCGCGCGATCGTTGACTCGCTCCTGACGCGCGCGCGGCAGGCGATCGAGCGCGAGGGCGCGCGGCGCTTCGCGATCGGCGGTGGCGTGGCGGCCAACTCGGAGCTGCGGGAGCGGATCACCGCCACGTGTGCGGAGCTCTGTGTGGAGCTGTGGGTGCCGGACCGGTCGCTCTGCACCGACAACGCAGCGATGATCGCGGCGGCGTCGCGCTTCACGCCCGCGCTCGATTACCCCGAGTACCTCTCGCTCGACGCGAGCGCGCGCGTTGCGTAGAACGCTCGCGCTCCTGATCGCGGCCATGGCGGTCGCGGGTTGTGGCGAGCCGTCGTCGCCCGGCGGCACGGGCGCGGGTTCGCTGCCGCTCGACGGGCGCAGCCCCGTGCAGCAGCCCGGTCCGACGATGCGCGTGCTGGTCCAGTTCCATCGCCCTTCGCTGGCGCAGGCGATGACCGCGGCCCCGCTTTCGCCGCACCGCCAGCAGCTGTACGTGTCGAACCTCCACAACGAGGCGGCGGCCACCCAGTCGTCGCTGCGCGCGAAGGGCATCAGCCTCGGGCATCCGGTGCAGTACGCGCGCGTCTGGAACGGCTTCTCGGCCACCATCCGCACGCGCGATTTGCCGCGGCTCCAGGCGCTCGGTCTGCGAGCCGAGCCGGTCCGGCGCTTCTTCGGGGCGGCGGCTGGAGCGAGCGCGCCGACGGAGGGCACGGCGCGCAACGGAGGCCGCAACCCGGTGATCGCGCTGCTCGACACTGCGCGCCACGGCAAGGCGACCGGAGCGATCCTCGCGCAGTCGCTCGGCCCCGACCACGCCCGCGTGCTGCGCGTTCGCATCGGCGGCCCGCGGCGCGACCCGGCGACCGGTGCCACCGTCGACTACGCCACGAGCGACGAGCTGCTCGCCGGGCTCGAGCGCGCCAGCGACCCGAACGACAACGGCGACGTGGGCGATCACGTGCCCGTCGCCCTCGTGGGGGTGAACTCGCCGTATGCGGGCTTCGACGACTCTCCCGAGGCCGAGGCGGTGGACGGGGCGACCGACCTCGGGATGCTGGTGGTCGCGCCCGCCGGCAACGAGGGGTCGAGCGCCGGACGTCTCGGCACCGTCGGCTCGCCCGCCGCCGCGCCGCGTGCAGTCGCGGTGGGAGCACTCGAAGGCGTCGGCATGCCCGCGCTGCCATCGGTGGAGGTCGGTCTCGCCACCTCCGAGGGGCGCCTGAAGGTGTCCGGGCCGCTTCTGGGCGGCGGTGGCAAGCCGCTGCGCGCGCCGATCAGCGCGCTGTCGGGCGCGTCGCAGGCGCACCCCAGGCAGACCGGCCGCGAGCTGGGCGGCGAACCGCTCGAGTACTTCTCGGTCGACGCCGCTCCGCGCGCACGCGGGCGGGTGGTCGTGGTGCCCGCCCGCGGGCCGGGCGGCGCCCGCGCCCCGGCGCTCGCGTCGCGCGCCGCCGCCGCGTCGGAGGCGCACGCCGCCGCGCTCGTGGTGTGCGAGCCCGATCCCGAGCGTCCGCTGCCCGCGCTGCCCGACGGCGCCACCCGGATCCCGGTGATCGGCCTGCGCGGCGACGCCGCACAGCGCGCCCTCGACCTGACCCCGCACGATGGCGGGCTCGCGTTCATCTCGGCGCCGCGCGCTGCCACGGATTCCTCGACCCGGGCCCCGGCGCCGACCTCCAGCCGCGGCCCGACCTACGCGCTGGCGGCCAAGCCGGACCTGGCCGCGCCGGGCACCGCGACCGTGGGCGGCCGCTTCGTCGCCGGTACGTCGGTTGCGGCAGCGCGCGTGGCCGCGATCGCCGCGCGACTGCGGGCCATAAGGCCGAAGGCCACCCCGGGCGAGACGCTCGCGCGTCTCGTTCAGACGGCCACGCCCAAGGGCCCGGTGCTTGCCGCGGGCGCCGGCGTGCCGAGCCTGGGCCGCGCGGATTCGGCACCCGTCATCGCCACCCCCGCGGCCGTCGGCTTCGACCGCCAGGATGCCGGCAGCTCGTTCAGCACGAGGGCGACGGTCACCGTTCGCAACATCGCCAGGAACGAGGCGACGCTGAAGCCGGCCGCGGAGATGCGCGGCGTGCGCATGACCGTCTCGCCGAGCACGCTGACACTGAAGCCCGGCGCGAGCGAGCAGCTGACGATCAAGGCCGCCGGCTCGCGACCCGAGGGCTTCCTCTCCGGCACGCTCACGCTCGGCGCCGCACGGGTCCCGCTGTCGCTGCCCGTCGGCCCGCCGCCGCCCGCGCTGCTCTCGCCGCTCACCGTCGAGGGTGGCCGCGGCGTCCGCTTCACGGCGGGCTCCGTCACTGCCCACGGCGACGCCCTGGCGGTGGTGCCGGTCGGTCAGCTCACGCTCGCGATACTCGACGCCAAGGGTTCGGTCGTGCGCGAGCTCACGCCTCAGGGCGGGGCGCGCGATCTCCTGCCGGGCGAGTATGCCTACACGCTCACGAAGGACGTGAAGGACACGCTCAGCGGCGGCCCCTATCGCTTCCGCGCCACCGCCCACGGCACCGCGGGCGGCGCTCCGACCGTGCGCACCTCGCCATCCTTTACGCCGCGATGACCGAGGTCGTCCTCTACGGCAAGGCGGGCTGCCATCTGTGCGAGGAGGCGCGCGCGGAGATCGCCGCGGTGAGGGCGCGTCACCCGTTCGGTCTGACCGAAGTGGACGTCTCGCTCGATCCGGTGCTCCACGCGCGCTACGGCGAGCGAATTCCGGTCGTGGTCGTGAACGATGAGGAAGTGTTCGAGTTCCACGTCGACCCGGCGGAGCTCGAGCGTTTGCTCGATACAGTGGACTCGTGAGCTTCCACGAGACCTTCAACGGTGGTGGCGTCGAGCTCGCGGAAGGCGGCGATCGCCTGTCGCTCGGCGTCGCGGCGCGCCTCTCGCGGTATCTCCAGGTCCTCACCCAGGCGAAGAAGATGGGCAAGGACACGATCTCCTCGCAGGAGCTCGCGGACTACACGCACGTCAACTCCACGCAGATCCGGCGCGACCTGTCGGGCTTCGGCAAGTTCGGCAAGCGCGGCGTGGGCTACAACGTGGACTCGCTCGTCTCGCAGATCCGCAAGATCCTGCGCACGAGCGGCCAGCACAACATCGCGCTGTTCGGCGCGGGCCACCTCGGCAAGGCCATCGCCAGCTCGGACATCTTCGCCGACCACGGCTTCCGCGTCGTCGCGATCTTCGACACCGACGCGGGCAAGGTCGGTGAGCCGGTCGGCGAGAAGAGCGACCTGCGCGTGCGGTCCTACGACGACCTCGACAAGGTGGTCTCCGAGGAGGACATCGTCGTGGGTGTGCTCGCCGTGCCGACCCAGGCGGCCCAGAGCGTGGCCGACGACCTCGTCGAGGCGGGGGTGAAGATCATCTTCAACTACTCCGAGGCGCTCGTGCAGGTGCCGCCGGACGTGACGGTGCACACCTCGAGCCCCGCCGTCGACCTGCTGTACGCGCTCTATTTCTACCTGACGTAAAAGCGAGATGTTCGGTTCCGCTACGGCCTCCCGTGCCGGGCGCATCTGTCCCGGTGCGGAACCTCCATTTCGCAGGCCTTAGCCTTCAGCCTCGTGTTAGACATGCCCCGCGCCCGCGAGGTCTTCGAGGCCTCGACCGACTTCACGGTCGGCATCGAGGAGGAGTTCCAGATCCTCGACCCGGGGTCGCTCGAGCTCGTCCAGCGCTTCGAGGAGCTCTACGAGGCGGCGTGGCAGGACGAGGGCATCGGCGATCGCGCGGCCGGCGAGCTGATCTCCTCCGAGATCGAGATCCGCTCGCCCAAGAGCAACACGTTCGCGGAGGCCGTCGCCCACCAGCGCGACCTGCGCGCCCGGCTGTTCCGGATCGCGGCCGACCACGGCGTGGCGCTGGCCGCCACGGGCACTCATCCGTGGGCCCGCTGGCACGACCAGCACATCATCGACACCGAGCACTATCAGCGGCTCCTGCACGACCTGGGCTACGTCGCGCGCCGCAACAACACCTGGAGCGTCCACGTCCATGTCGGCGTCCACGGAGCCGAGCGCGCGATCGCCGTGTGCGACCGGCTGCGCGCGGTGCTGCCGGACCTGCTGGCGATCTCGGCCAACTCCCCGTTCGTGGACGGCACCGACTCCGGCCTCCACTCGGCGCGCACGCAGATCTTCACCAAGAGCTTCCCGCGCTGCGGCATCCCGGAGCCGTGGGGCGACTGGGCCACCTACGCGGACTTCGTCGAGCTGCTCAAGCGGACCGACTCGATCGTCGAGGCCACCCAGCTGTGGTGGAGCATTCGCCCGCACCACGCGTTCGGGACAGTCGAGCTGCGGATCTGCGACGCCCAGTCCACGGCCGAGGAGTCGACCGCCATCGCGGCGCTCGCGGTGGCGTCGATCGCGCAGGCTGCCATCGACCACGACGAGGGCGTCCGGCCCGAGCTGCCGCCGCCGCGGTTCGTCGAGGAGAACCTGTGGCGGGCCATCCGGTACGGGCTCGACGGCAAGATGATCGACTACGACCGCGGCGAGGAGTACCCGGCCGCGGCGCTGCCGGACCGGCTGCTCGCCTGGACGGCGCCGGCGCGCGAGGCGCTGGGCATCGACGTGTCGCTGCCGGCGCAGAACGGGGCGCAGCGGCAGCGGCGGGCGCTCGAGAGCGGGATCGACAAGCGCGAGGTGTACGCGGCCGAGGTGCTGGCGGCCCAGCGAAGCTACGCAGGAGAAGGAGTCACCACATGAGCGAGCAGGAGCCGAACGAGGAAGAGCTGCGCGCCGCGCTCGAGGAGCAGATGAGGCACATCCGCGTCGAGGACGTGGTGCTCCAGACGATCGTGACCCTGATCAACCTCGGCGCCCGCCGCCTCGGTATAGCCGGTGCGCCCGAGGAGGCAGGGGAGAAGGACCCGGCCCAGGCGCAGCTGGCGATCGAGGGCGCCCGCGCCCTGCTCGCGCTCGTCGACGGCGAGCAGCTGGGGCCGATCCGGGATGCGCTTTCGCAGTTGCAGATGGCGTTCGTGCGGGAAATGGGAGAGGGGAAAGCGGAAAGCGGAGAAGCGGCTCCGGCGCCGTCGTCAGAGGACGAGGAACGCGCCAAGGCTCGGTCGAAGCTCTGGACGCCGCCGGGGACATAACCCCGCTTTCCCGATTCCCGTTTCCGCCTCCCCACCCGCTATATTCCCGCGCCGCGGCAGGGCCTCGCGCCTGCCCGCGCGCGGGTAACACCGCTGCGCTCCCCGCGCGGTGGATCCCATTCGGCTATCCCGCGCGATCGATACAGACCGGAGGACTTTTCCCTTGACCGACTTCCTTAACGACTGGGGCATCGTGGTCGCGCTCGTGTGCGCGGGCTGTGCCGTGCTCTACGGCGCGCTTACGTCGCGCTGGCTGCTCTCCAAGTCGCCTGGCAACGAGCGGATGCAGGAGATCTCGCGCGCCGTCCAGGAGGGCGCGTCGGCCTACCTGCGCCGCCAGTACACGATCATCGGCGGAGTCGCCGTCGTCCTCTTCATCCTGATCGGCTTCGGCATCGACTGGCGCACGGCGGCCGGCTTCGCCATCGGCGGCATCCTGTCCGGTTCGGCCGGCTTCATCGGCATGAACGTATCCGTGCGGATGAACGCCCGGGTCGCGGAGTCCGCGCGTGGCGGCGTTCCGCCCGCGCTTGACGTCGCATTCAAGGGCGGCGCGGTCACCGGCCTGCTCGTGGCCGGGCTAGCGCTCCTCGGCGTCGCGGGCTACTACGGGATCCTGCAGCTCGCCGACGTCAGCCAGAAGGACGCGGTCGACGCTCTCGTCGGGCTCGGCTTCGGCGGCTCGCTGATCTCGGTGTTCGCGCGACTCGGCGGCGGCATCTTCACCAAGGCCGCCGACGTCGGCGCCGACCTGGTCGGCAAGGTCGAGGCGGGCATCCCCGAGGACGACCCGCGCAACCCGGCCGTGATCGCCGACAACGTGGGCGACAATGTCGGCGACTGCGCGGGCATGGCCGCCGACCTGTTCGAGACCTACGCGGTCACGGCGGTCGCTGTGATGCTGCTGGGCGTTCTCACCTTCAACCAGCTGGACGCCGTCGCGATCTACCCGCTCGTGATCGGCGGCGTCTCGCTGATCGCCTCGATCATCGGCACGTTCGCGGTCCGCAGCCGCTCCGGAAACGTCGAGCGGGCGCTCTACCAGGGCCTCGCCGTCTCCGGCGTCCTGGCCGCGGCGGCGTTCTTCCCGATCACCAAGTGGATGATGGACGGCCTCCACTTCAAGGGCGGCGAGGGCGCCGGCGGCAGCATCGCGAGCATCATCCAGGGCGGCGGCGCCGAGCCGACCTCCACCGACCTCTGGCTGTGCACCCTCATCGGGATCGGCGTCACGGCATTTCTGTTCCTGATCACGGACTACTACACGTCCACGCGCTTCCGCCCCGTCCGGACCACGGCGCGGGCGTCGCAAACGGGTCACGCGACCAACATCATCCAGGGTCTCGCGCAGGGCTTCCAGTCCACCGCGGCACCCGCGCTCGTCCTCGTGCTGGGCATCCTCGGCGCGAACGGGCTCGCGGGTGTGTACGGCGTCGGAGTGGCCGTCATGGCGCAGCTGTCGCTTACCGGCCTGATCGTCGCGCTCGACGCGTTCGGCCCGATCACCGACAACGCCGGCGGCATCGCCGAGATGGCGGATCTGCCCCAGGAGGTCCGCAACATCACCGACCCGCTCGACGCGGTCGGCAACACCACCAAGGCCGTGACGAAGGGCTACGCGATCGGCTCGGCCGTGCTCGCGGCACTGGTGCTGTTCGCCGCGTTCATCCAGGAGCTGCAGGCGGAGGGGGCGAAGGACCTCGGGTTCTCGCTGTTCGACCCGCCCGTCCTCATGGGACTCCTGATCGGCGGCATGATGGTGTACCTGTTCTCGGCGCTCGCGATCGAGGCGGTGGGCCGCGCCGGCGGCGGCGTGGTCGAGGAGGTGCGCCGGCAGTTCAACGAGAAGCCGGGGATCATGGAGGGCACCGAGCGTCCTGACTACGCGCGCGCGGTGGGCATCGTGACCGCGGCGGCGCAGAAGGAGATGATCGCCCCTGCGCTGATCCCGATCGGGGTCACGCTCATCGTCGGCTTCATCTCCTACAAGGCGCTGGGCGGCCTCCTGATGGGCGTGATCATCGTCGGCTTCTTCATGGCCGTGTCGATGACCTCGGGCGGCGGCGCGTGGGACAACGCGAAGAAGCTGATCGAGGACGGCGAGTACGGCGGCAAGGGCTCCGAGGCCCACGCCGCGTCGGTCACCGGCGACACGGTGGGCGACCCTTACAAGGACACCGCCGGCCCGGCGATCAACCCGATGATCAAGGTCGCGAACATCGTGGCGATCCTGATCATTCCGTTCATCACCTGACGGAAAGCGGAGTTTGGAAAGCGGAAAGCGGGGGCCGGAGCGCCAGCCCTGCTTTCCGCTTTCTGCTTTCCGACTTCCTGGGTAGCGTGAGCATCAGTGGCTGAACGCCGCCTCCACAGCCTCCAGCGAGTTCTCGGCGTCTACCCGTTGGCGTCGAGCGCCTACGGCAACGTCGGCTCGTCGATCTACTACGCGCTCGGGCTCGTCGCGGCGCTGGCGCTCGGGCTCACGCCGCTGGTCTTCGTCATCAGCGGCTTCATCTTCTACCTGACGGCCTCCACGTACGCCGAGGCCACGGCGATGTATCCCGAGGCGGGCGGCTCCTCGAGCTTCGCCCGGCACGCGTTCAACGAGTTCTGGTCGTTCTTCGCGGCTTGGGGCCAGATGCTCAACTACACCTTCACCGTCGCGGTGTCGGCGTACTTCGTGCCGCACTACCTCGGCGGGCTGTTCTGGGACGCCCTGCGCCACCCGCCCGGCGATGTCGTCGGCGGGATCGTGGTCATCGCGGTGCTGGCCGCGGTCAACATCCGCGGCGTGAAGGAGTCGACGGGCGTGAACGTCACGCTCGCGCTGGTCGACTTCGCCACGCAGGTCCTACTGGTGCTGGTCGGCCTGGTGCTCGTCTTCAACCCGAGCATGCTCGTGAATCAGATCCACCTGGGCGTCGCGCCGCAGTGGTCCGACTTCCTCGTGGCGATCCCGCTGTGCATGCTGGCCTACACCGGCATCGAGACGATCTCGAACCTGTCGGAGGAGGCCAAGGACCCCGGCATCACGGTTCCACGCGCGATCAACCGCGTGGTGGTGGCCGTCTTCGCGATCTACGCGCTGCTGCCGGCGATCGCGCTGTCGGCGCTGCCGGTCGTGAAGCAGGCGGACGGCAGCTACATCACGAAGCTCGGCCTGCCCGAGGATCAGGGTGGCTTCGCGGGCGACCCGATCCTCGGGGTCGTGAAGCAGCTTCACCTCGGGTTCCTGCAGGCGCCCGCGGAGCTCTACGTGGGCATCCTCGCCGCCACGATCCTGTTCATCGCCACGAACGCGGGGCTGATCGGCGTCTCGCGGCTCGTCTACTCGATGGGGCTGCACCGGCAGATGCCGGATCGGCTGCGACAGCTACATCCGCGCTACGGCACGCCGTGGTTCGGGATCATGATCTTCGGCGCGCTCGCCTGCGTGACGCTGATCCCGGGGAAGGCGGAGTTCCTCGGGAACATGTACGCGTTCGGGGCGATGCTGTCGTTCACGATCGCGCACATCGCCGTGATCAGCCTGCGACGCACGCAGCCTGACACGGAGCGGCCGCACCGCGGTCCCGGGAACCTCCGGGTGGCCGGGTTCGAGCTGCCGCTGTTCGCGGTCGTCGGCGGGCTGGCTACGTTCATCTCGCTGTGCGTGCTCACCGTGCTCCACGTGTCCGTGGCGATCGCCGGCATCGGGTGGCTCATCCTCGGGGTGGGTGTCTACGCCCTGTACCGGCACCGGCAGGGTCTGGATCTCACGTCCACCGTCCGAGTTGCCGTCCCCAAGTCCGCGGTCGAGCGCGAGGTGGAGTACCAGTCGGTGCTCGTGGCGTTCGAGGACGGGCAGTACTCGCCGCAGGCGGTGGCGACGGCGGTCAAGCTGGCCGCCAGGCGGCGCCGCGGCATTCACGTGCTCGTCACCATCACCGTCCCGAACAGCCTCCCGATCCGGGCGTCGCTGCCCGAGCAGGAGCGACGGGCCCAGTCCACGATCGACTCGGCACGGGTGCTGGGGCGCAGGCGCGTGACCGGCCACTGGGAGAAGGTGCGAGCGGGCGAGGCGGGGCGCAGGATCGTGCAGGAGGCGCGCGAGATCCGGGCAGCCGCCGTGGTCATGACACCCCCCGCGCGGACGCCCGGCGGATCGCTGTTCGGGCGCACGATCGAGACGGTGCTCCAGGAGCGGCCGGCGCGCGTGATCGTCGAGGCGCCACCGGCCACGAAGCCGCTCTCGCGGGCCGCCTGACCCCGGCCTAAGATTGGCCGAATGGACCGCGCCAGGCGGAACATGACGATCGCGCTCGGCGGCATCACCGCGCTGCTGGGACTTGCGATGATCGCTCTCACGATCGCGCGCGGAGGCGGTGCGTCGGCGGTCGGCATCCTCGTCGGTGTCGCGTTCACCGTGCTCGGCTGCGCCCGCGTATACCTGGCCGCGGCGCCGCGCGCGCCCCGCCGACCGTGAACCGGCCGCATCCGCGCCGCGGGCAGATCGCGATCCGCATCGCGGGCGGCCTCGGACCGCCCGCGCTGGCCGCGATGGCGCTCGGCGCGCTCGGCTCGTCGATGCTGTTCATCCTCGGCGTGGTCGAGAAGCACGCGCTCGGCCTCACCCCGCTGGTCTTCCTCGCCGCGGCCCTCTTCTTCGTGCTCACGAGCATGGCGTACGTCGAGGGCAACTCCGTGCACCCCGAGCAGGGCGGCGCGTCGACGCTCGCGCGCTACGCGTTCGACGAGTTCTGGAGCTTCGTGGCCGGCTGGGCGATCCTCCTCGACTACCTGATCGTGATGGCGCTCGCCGTGGTCGCGGTCCCGCACTACCTGTCGGCGTTCTGGGGCGACGCCGGGAAGGGGCCGTGGGATCTCCTCATCGCGGCGGCCGCGATCGGGTTCGTGTGTGTCGCGAACATCCGGGGGGTCAGCGCGGCGCGGTTCGGGCGCGTGCTGCGGATCGGGATGGTGTTCCTCGTCCTCTGCGTTCTGATGATCGTCGTCGGCGCCGCGACGTCGTGGCACGGCCAGCAGGCGATCGACTCGATTCACCTGGGGTCGGCGCCGCAGTGGGACGATCTGCTGTTCGCGGCGGTGCTCGCGGGCGTCGCGGCGACGGGCATCGAGGCCGCGTCGGGTTATGCGCCGGAGATCCGGGTCGGGCGGGTGACGCTGCGGCGGCTCGTGCTGTTCCTGGACCTGGCGGTTCTCGTGATCCTCGTGGGGGTGGCGGTGATCGCGACGGCCGCGGTCCCACCTGTGGGCGGCGCCACCGCGCTCGGCGACCAGTTCATCGAGGCACCGCTGCTGGGTGCGGTCTCGGTGTTCGACCCGGTCTGGCTGAAGGACGTGTTCCGCTACCTGATCGGCGGGGTGGGGGCGCTCGTGCTGCTCCAGGCGGTCAACGGGACGATGGTGGGCGTCTCGCGGGTCACCTACTCGCTCGCCACCAATCGCCAGGTGCCCAGCCTGCTCGGCCGGCTGCATCCGAAGCGCGGCACGCCATACATCGTGGTGATCATCGCGTCGGTTGTGTCGTTCGGGCTCGCCTGCACCGGCGACGTGGAGCTGCTCGCCGGGATCTACGCGCTGGGCGCGATGCTCGTGTTCGCGATCGCGCACGTGTCGGTCATCGCGCTGCGGTTCCGCGAGCCGGACGCCGCGCGGGTCTACCGCGTGCCGCTGTCGATCAAGGTGGGCCGCGGGTCGCTGCCGCTGCCGCTGGTGGCGGGAGCCCTGCTCGCGGCGGCGGGCTGGGTGAGCGTCCTGGTCCTCCATGCGGGCGCGCGCTACGTGGGACTCACCTGGCTGTTGTTCGGCGTCGCCCTGTACGTGACCTACCGGCGGGGGCAGGACAAGTCGCTGCGCGAGCGCTTCACGATTCCGGCCGCGGCGCTCCAGGAGACGCCAGAGGCGGAGTACGGCAGCATCCTCGTCCCGGTGTTCGGCACGCCGCTCGACGACGACATCGTGGGCACGGCCGGCCGCCTCGCCGCCGAGGAGGGGGATGAGGGCGAGGGCGGAGCGGTGATCGAGGCGCTGTACGTGGTCGAGGTGCCGATGTCGCTGCCGCTCGACGCGCGGATCCCGGAGGAGCGGGTCGAGCGGGCGCGCGCCGCGGTGCGGCGGGCGAAGGAGGTCGGCGAGGAGTACGAGGGCGTGGTTGTGGCCACGGCGATGGTGCGCGCGCGGTCGGTGGGCGCGGCGATCGTGTCGGAGGCCAAGCGGCGCGGGGTGGAGGCGATCGTCCTGGCGGCCGAGGAGCCCACGCGGATGCGCGGCGGGGCGCTGCTGGGCGGGCGCGGCGGGCCGCGCGACCGGTCGGTGGGCGAGATGACGCGCTACGTGGTGGAGAAGGCGCCCTGCCGGGTGATCCTCACCGCGGCGCCCGCCGAGCAGGAGAAGGGTGCGGCCGATGGCGAGGGCGCAGGCCCGGTCCGGCCTGCGGCGCCCTCCTCGCATCCTGCGGGATAGAGTGAGTCCACATGTTCGTCGTCATCGTCGGATGCGGGCGCGTCGGCTCCTCCATCGCCAAGAAGATGCTCGCCGAGGGACACGATGTCTCAGTTCTGGACGAGGACCCGGAGGCGATAGCCCAACTCGAGAAGGGCGAGACGAGCACCTGGGAGGACCTCGGAGGCAGCTTCACCGTCGGCACGGCACTCGAGATCGACGCGCTGCTCGAGGCGGGCATCGATCGCGCTGACGCGTTCGTCGCCTCCACCGACGGCGACAACACCAACCTCGTGATCGCGCAGGTGGCGCAGCGGCGCTACGGCGTAGAGAAGGTGGTGGTGCGGGTGCTCGATCCGGCTCGTGCCCGCTGGTACGAGGAGCAGGGGCTGAGGACGGTCTGTCCGACCCAGATTGCGATCGAGATGCTCGAGACCGCAGTAGGCGTCGGCGTCTGATGTACGTCGTCGTCGTCGGCGCGGGGAAGGTCGGCTGGAACCTCGCCCGCGAGCTCATCGACAAGGGCAACGAGCTGACGGTCATCGAGAACGACCGGGCGCGCTTCGCGACGGTCGAGGAGGAGCTCGAGCACGCCGTGCAATACGGCGACGGGTCGGAGCTGTGGGTGCTCGAGCGCGCCGGCATCGAGCGGGCTGACCTCGTGATCGCGGTCACCGGCGACGACGAGGACAACATCCTCATCTGCCAGGTGGCGCGCGAGAAGTACGGGGTGGAGCGGGTGATCGCGCGCTGCAACAACCCGCGCAACCTGCAGCACTTCGAGCTGCTGGGGGTGAAGCCGGCGGTGTCGGCAACAGATTTGATCCTGCGCCTGATCGAGCACGAGGTGCCGCGGGTGGGGCTCTTGCACCTGCTCGACCTGCCGCAGGAGCGGCTCGAGATCATCGAGCTGGAGGTCCGGGCCGGGTCGCCCGCGGCCGGGAAGCAGGTCAGGGACCTCGGGATTCCCGAGGGCTCGCTCGTCATCTCGATCCTGCGTGACGGCACCGGCTTCGTGCCGCTCGCCGACTCCGTGGTGGAGGAGGGCGACGAGGTGCTGCTCGTGCTCGACACCGGGCTCGAGGAGAAGATCACCGCCGTGTTCGAGCCCGGCGGCGGCCAGTCGCGGGCTGCCTAGCCCGTTGGCCGGCCGCGAGGTCGACTTCCTGCTGATCGGCGGCGGCGTCGCGTCCGCCAGTTGCGCGCGCACGCTGCGCCAGGAGGGCGCGGACGGCTCGATCCTCCTGGTGGGGCGCGAGTCCGACGCGCCGTACGAGCGGCCGCCGCTGTCGAAGGAGTATCTGCGTGGCGGCGACGCCGTGCCGGTCGAGACCGGGCCCGACGTCGACGTGCTCACGCGCACGAGCGTGATGAAGCTCGACGCGGGCGAGCGGGTGGCGCGCCTGTCGAACAAGGAGGAGGTGCGCTTCGGCAAGGCGCTCATCGCCACCGGGGCGATGGTGCGGCGGCTGCGGGTGGACGGCTCCGACCTCGACGGCATCCATTACCTGCGCACGATCCCCAACTCCGATGCGATCCGGGGGGACGCGCAGTCGGCGGGCCGGGTCGTGCTGATCGGCGGCAGCTACATCGCGTGCGAGCTGGCGGCGTCGCTCACGGCGATGGGGATCTCGTGCGCGATGCTCATGCAGGAGGAGGTCACGCTCGAGAGGCATTTCGGTCGCGACGTGGGGCACTGGGTGCAGCGACGGCTCGAGGAGCGCGGGGTTGAGGTGCACGGCGGCGACGAGCTGGCTCGGTTCGAGGGTGACGGGCGCGTCGAGCGGGTGGTGTCGGCGGGTGGGGTCGAGCTCGAAGCGGGCTGCGTGGTGCTCGGCACCGGCGTGCAGCCCGACGTGATGCTGGCGCGCGGGGCGGGCCTCGAGATCGGCGAGCTCGGCGGCGTGCGCTGCGATGTGCGGCTCGAGAGCTCGGTGCCGGGGATCTACGTGGCCGGAGACGTGGCCGAGTATGACTCGCCGCTGCACGGCGGCCCGGCGAAGGTCGAGCACCACGAGGTGGCGATAGCGCACGGCCGGACGGCGGCGCTGAACATGCTCGGGCGCGCTGTCGAGCACGACATGGTCCCGTACTTCTGGTCGGACCTCGCCGACTGGGCGACGCTCGAGTACGTGGGCGTCGGCGGCGGCGAGGCGGTCGTCCGCGGCTCGCTCGAGGGGGACGAGTTCATCGTGCACTACGTGGACGGCGATCGCGTGGTCGGCGCCGTCACGTGCGGGCGCCCGCAGGAGCTGATGCAGGCGCGCTCGCTGATCGCGGAGCGCACGCCGGTCGATCGCGCCGAGCTCTAGGCCGCGCGGCGCGCGTTGCGCCCGCCGAAGCTCTCGGTCTGGCTGTGGCAGTTGGGACAGAGGATGGCGAGGTTCTCGAGCCGGTTGTCGTCGCGGACGCCGTTGCGGTGGTGGAGCTCGAGGCTCAACGGTTTGCCACGCCAGTCCGAGATCCCGCAGACCTCGCAGCGGTTCTCCTTCAGACCGGCGTCGATCAGCCGCAGCTTGATATTCCACCGCCCCCGCCGTTTGCCGGCGGTGAGGAGGTCGGCGAGCGGCGTAATCCGAGGGCGCGCAACGACATCGCCACGCCGCGCGGCGTTGTTCCATGCCTGCTTCGCGAACCCGAAATGCGCCTGGCACTCGGCGATGCTGTGCCCGGCGTCATAGAAGCGCTGGATCTCCGCCCAGTCATACCGGCGGCCGTACTTCGAGGCCGGTTTGTCCTGGAGTCGCCCGGCGTGGTAGCAGACGGTGCTTTTCGAGATGCCGAGCCGACTGGCGATCGCGGTCGGGCCGAGACCCTCACTCAACAATTCGGCGACGGCTTCGCGGGTCGGAGGCGTGCCGCAGCGCGTCGAAGACATGTCTCATTCTCGCTGAGCGAGAGGACGGAAGATGAAGCTGCGGGACAGGGACTCGAACCCCAACTTCCGCATCCAGAGTGCGGCGTCCTACCATTAGACGATCCCGCAAGGAAGCCGTCGCCGAGTCTAGCGTCGGCCGTTGCCGGCGCCGACTTTAGCGCTCTAGCGCGAACCGAACCACCCGAAACTGCGTAACACTCGCGGTATATGTCCGCCGCCATGTTGAAGAGCCTCCAGACAGGCCGGAGCGAGGAGTCGATGCGCGCGCT